>NZ_JBHEEE010000009.1:0-127459 GCF_041929865.1 Pseudochrobactrum lubricantis | reverse complement strand
TCTCCTTGGTGGCTTTTAAAAACAACCACACTATCGCACAAAAGCGGATCAGGAGGCCGTCCACCACATCAAGTCCATTCTCAGTCAGCATAAATGTTGGCTCAAGTTTCTCAAACCCTTGTTATGAGTTGGCATGGATTGCCAATATTGCCTTGCTATCTGAACCTAGCAATAATTCACCTATGATCACGAAAGACGGACATATAGCCAAAAACACTCTTGCAGCTCATTGATTTATGTGAAGACAATTATTGGAGGGTATGAACAGATGAAAGAGCAACAACAATGGGAAGGCGTTCTTGGTTTCTGGTTTCCCGAAGGGCGTTCTTTGCGCATTGATCCTGCAGAACACAGAGCATTATGGCATTGGAGAATGCAGGGCGGTGCCGATGATGCGATCATAACGCGCTTTTCCTCTCTTACCGAGCAGGCGGCTAATGGCCAACTCGATCATTGGGCGCTGGATCCACATGGACGGCTGGCCTTGATCATTCTGCTTGATCAGTTTTCCCGCTCCGTATGGCGGGAGAGTGCGCGTGCTTATGCGCAGGATATGCATGCTATGTCCCTCGTGAACGACGGTTTTGCCAATGGTCACTTTGCCTCGCTGGAAACACCGTGGTTTAAAATTGTATATGGTTTGCCATTAGGACATTGCGAAGGAGATGATCATTTGCAGCGCATCGATCTGCTGATCAATGTTCGCGAGAAAATAGCGGCGGAAGCTCCCATCCCATTGCAGCCTATTTATACATCGCTGGCGCATCAGGCCGCGGATGTTCGCAAAGTAATTGCCGCATTTGGCCGGCATCCACATCGAAATGAAGTTCTTAAGCGCCCTTCAACCCCATTTGAAAAAGCGTATATTGCTAAAGGTGAATTTCCGCATCTAAAGGCATTTCAATGAGCGCCTGATAAGTTGTTAGGACAAAGATGAGCACAGGGGGAATTATGCTGAAACTTGAAAAGAAAATCCCACCTCCGCTGATTGCCACTCTGTGTGCAATCGCTATGTGGATAATAGCCATCTATACGCCCAGAGTGAATGTATCGTTCAATCTTCGTGTTATAGTAGCCTTGCTGATCCTAGTTTTGGGAGCCTTCTTTTCTCTGCGCGGAGCTGCCGCATTCCGAGTTGCCAAAACAACGATCAATCCCCTCCGACCAGAGACAACCTCAGCACTGGTTACAACAGGTATCTACCGCTATTCACGCAATCCGATGTATGTAGGCTTTGCACTATTTCTGCTCGCTTTCGCCGTTCTTTTAAGTTCTCCAGGCGCACTGCTTGGGGTGCTTGGCTTTGTTCTGTATATCGATAGGTTTCAAATTTTGCCCGAAGAACAAGCCTTAAACGTGCTATTTGGTGCAGACTTTACAAATTATTGCACCCAAGTACGCCGCTGGCTGTAAATATACGATGGGCGTAAATTTCTTTCGCACCTCTTCTATTCCTGTCCATGATGGGCAGGAATAGAAGAGAGTGAAGCATTATCATCTATTATCTGCAACAATAACGTCAGACTTCGTGTATTCATCCAGAAGCTTCCGGTCAGTCAAGTCCATTCGTGATTTTCTGATTGGGTCGTTCAAAAGTCTCAGACCATTTAAAACAACGAGCACAGTCCCTCCTTCATGCCCCAACACAACTAAGGGTAAAGGCAGCTCAAAAAAGGCAGAGCCAATAATCAAAACCAGCATTACGCCAATTGCGAAAGTAAGGTTCTGCCGGATAATGATCGCGGTACGTCTGGCAAGACGGTGCGCCGCTGCCAGCCTTTCCATATCTTCTGATAGAAGTGCCACGTCTGCAGCCTGTAGTGCAACTTCAGAGCCTGCGGCACCCATCGCAATACCAACGTCAGCCCGCGCCAATGCCGCTGCATCATTCACACCATCACCAACGAATGCGAGTTTCCTTACTGCAGCCATCTCACTGACGAGGTTAACCTTATCCTCCGGTAACATCTCGGCATGGATTTCGTCCTGTTTTAATCCAAGAAGATTGCCAATGCGCAAAGCGACGGCATGCCTGTCACCTGTCATCATCGCGATGGACTTCACACCACTTTCGCGCAAGGCAACGAGCGCTCCGCCGGAAGTTTCACGAACTTTATCGGCAACACTAACCGCACCAAGAACGCGCGGGCCGCGCCCCAGATAGACGACGGTTTCAGCACTATCCTGAAACGTCTTGAGGGGATCATGATCAAGCGATGCTCCCATCATCTCTGCCATACGGCGGTTGCCTGCCCAAACAGAGCCATCCATATCCCGTCCGACAATGCCAGCACTCGGAATAGCTTTCACATCTTCAACATCGTGTAGTTTTAGCCCACGACGTGTCACTTCGCGTCTCAATGCCTCCGCGATATGGTGTTCTGAGTGCGCTTCAACACTGGCTAATGTCGTTAAGAAAAAGGTCTCATCTTCATCCAGTGTAACAATTCCGGTGACTTCTGCACGTCCTGTTGTCAAAGTTCCGGTCTTATCAAAGGCGAAAATTTCGACAGCCGCGAGTGTCTCAAGCGCAGCGCCGCCTTTAAACAACACGCCGCCGCGCGCTGCCGACGACAGCGCAGACAAAATGGCAGCCGGCACGGAAATTACGATCGCGCACGGACTTGCGGCCACCAGCAGTGTTGCAGCGCGGTATAATGCAGTTTCCCAGTCTTGGCCGAGCCAATAGAAAACCCCAAGAGCGATAAGTGATCCCACTAAAACGGCAACGGTGTAACGCTGCCCAAACCATGCGCTGAACCGTTCTGAAGGAGCTTTGGCTGCCTGCGCTTCTGTAACCAGCGCAATCATGCGCGCGACCGTACTTTGTTCCAGCGATTTCGTGATCTGAACTTCAAGCACGCCATTCAGATTAACTGTTGCTTCAAAAACCTTAGCGCCAGCCTCTTTGCGCACCGGCATAGATTCACCCGTAATCGTTGACTCGTCCAGTGCCCCGCTTCCGCTTATAATGGTTCCGTCAGAGGGTACCCGCGCTCCGGGGCGAACGATAACAATATCGCCCACCCTCAGACTTGCCGCCTGCACTTCTTCAACAGAACCATCTGCTAATTTGCGAAAAGCTGTTTCTGGCCGCAATGCCATCAATGCTTCAATAGCACGGCGTGCGCGCCCCATGGCTCGCTCTTCCATCGTCGTAGACAAACTAAACAGCGTCAGCAGAATTGCGCCCTCAACTGCCGCACCAACAACCGCCGCAGCAATTGCTGCAACAATCATCAGTAAATCAATGTCGAGTACCCGCTCCTTAACTAGCACGTTTACCGCCCGCCAACCGGTCGGAACACCGCCTGCGAGATAGACAAGCACCACGCCGAAACTGATCAGCCCCAAAGCAGTATCACCACCGCCCAACCAAGTGCCAGCCAGAGCCAATAAAAGCCCCACCACAGTTGCAGTTGTAAGTGCAACTGATGGATTAGTAAAAAACCGGTACATTATTACATTGCTCCATTACGCAAATGCATCGAAAAAGTTCAAACTGCTGTGCCGACTATAGCGCCTATGCCTGCGGTCAGGGCCATGGCAAATGCGCCCCAAAATGTTACACGCAATGTCGCTTTGATGATATTGGCTCCCCCGGCTTTTGCACCGATTGCACCTAAAAGTGCAAGGAATAACAAGGACGCAATAGAAACTGCCGGTATCAAGATTGAGGCTGGTGACACCAAGACCATGAGTAAAGGCATGGCCGCACCAACGGCGAAAGTCGCAGCGGAGGTTAATGCGGCCTGAATTGGCCTTGCGGTGGTGATTTCTGATATGCCCAGCTCATCACGGGCATGAGCGCCAAGGCCATCTTTTGCCATCAACTGATCAGCGACTTGTCGCGCAAGTGCAATATCCAGCCCCCGACCAACATAAATATTCGCCAGTTCTTCATGTTCCATCTCAGGCTGGGTGGCAAGTTCTACCCGTTCACGTTCCAGATCTGCATTTTCCGTATCAGACTGAGAGCTAACAGAAACATATTCTCCTGCTGCCATCGACATGGCACCGGCAACCAGAGCAGCGATGCCAGCCACCAAAACTTCAGAACTGGCCGCAGAAGCGGATGCAACACCGACAATCAAGCTTGCGGTAGAAACGATGCCGTCATTGGCACCCAGTACAGCTGCCCGCATCCATCCGATACGCGAAACGAGATGATTTTCTGCATGCCAACGTCTCATTAGGACTACCTTTTAATGATAGATATTTCACATATTGCTTATACTTATAGATACTATACTGAATGAATACATGAAACATAGTACTGTACTATGGAATAGTCCGTTTTGCATCTTACTCAAAAAGCGGTCCGATTGGCATTAAGATAAAATCTTAATCATTCCGCTCAACGATTAACACTTCAAATCCCATTTTGCGGGCCAGTTCGGAGCCTTCTGCACGACCCTTTACCATCAGAGCGGTTGCCCACGCATCAGCCAGCATGCAGTTTTCCGCAACAACCGTCACCAAGGCCGCTGAAATGGGCGCGGCTCACCACAACAGGGATTCAGTGTAGCGGAAAACTCACTTTAACCTCGCCGTTACAGGGGCAAAAGGACAGCATTGAAGCAAAGTTCGAAAGCACCTCTGCCTCTAACTATTGGAAAATCGTGTTAAATGAGAATGTGAAACGACAAATTTTGACGTTAAGATTGCATTATCCCTCGTATTACCCCCACTCGTGCATCACTCCACAGATACTAGCTATTGACGCTTACTTACAAAAACCTTAGTTAGTAATTAGTTGCTAACTAAGGGGTGGTTACTATGAAAATGCGGAAATCGGCCGAAGAGCGAAAAAACGAGATCATGGCCTCTGCTCTTCGTTTAGCCGACGAGCTTGGGCCAGATAGTCTTTCAGTCGAAGCGATTGCACGCGATGTTGGCCTGACACAACCGGGTGTATTCAGGCACTTCCCTACCAAACAAGCAATCTGGGAGGCGGTCACAGATACGATCACCGACAGGATGATTGACGGCTGGAATACCGTTTATAGCCGCGGCGGACAGCCTGTTGAGCAACTTAGAGAGCTAATCCTCACCCAGTTTAGATTTATCCACACCACGCCCGCGATCCCTGCGATCCTGTTTTCAAGAGAGCTTCATGCAAAAAATAATCGCTTGCGCGAAACAGTATTTAACTTGCTGGCTCAATTCCATCAGGCGATAGCCAGTCAAGTCACCAAAGCACAAGATGCGGGAACCTTCAGACGTGATTTCAATGTGAATGATGTCTCGTTTTTATTGATCGGACTGGTTCAAGGTTTGGCGGTTCGCTGGTCGTTAAGCGGACGATCTTTTGTATTGATAGACGAAGGCGCACGGCTTCTTGATATCCAAATTCAATTATTTACCACTCCGTATTCCCACATATTGGAAGATGGAAAATCATGATGAGCAAACGCTGGACACGAATACTTATCGCATTGTTTATCTTAGCATCTGTTGGCGGTGGTGCTTATCTGTTCCTATCAATGCGGCCAATTTTAGTAACGGTGGCAGAACCTGAGAAGGATGTCAGCATCCGCGTTTTCGGCCTTGGCACGATTGAAGCCCAGATTGTTTCAAAGATTGGTTTTGAGATCGGTGGTGCATTAACGGAATTGGTTGTTGATCATGGCGACACGGTCACGAAGGGTGAGGTGTTGGCTCGTCTTCATACCAAGGAGCAAGAGGCCAAAGTCGCGCGAGCTGAAGCCGGAATTATCAAAGCACAAGCCGGCATTAAAAAAGCCGAGGCTAATGTCGACAGAGCCCGTTCAATTCTGGCTCTGCGTCAAGAAACGAATAAACGTCAGCAAACACTTGCAAAGCGTAGCATCGTATCCGAACAAACAGCCCAAGAAGCCAAGAGCGAAGAAAATATTGCCGCAGCTGAAATAGCCGTAGCTTTGCGGGAGGTTGAGGTCAATCAGGCACAACTTGCCGATGCAAACGCCGCTCTGGCGTATGAAAAAACGCTGCTGGATTATCATGCTCTTACAGCGCCTTTTGAAGCCACTATCATTGAACGCCATAAAGAGACCGGCTCGGTCATTAAAGCAGGGGATGCCATTTACACGCTGATGGCGCCCGAAACTATATGGGCACTTGCCCATATAGATGAGGGGCTCGCTGCTGCTATTGAGGAAGGTCAGTTTGCTGAAATACGCCTTCGCTCCCTGCCTCAATCCACTTTCAAGGCACGTGTAAGCCGTATCGGCATCGAAAGCGACCGGGTTAACGAAGAACGCCGCGTTTGGGTGAAATGTGAACAATGTCCTCCACGTATCCATCTGGGTGAACAAACCGAAGTATTTATCACTGTCGCCCATCTTGATAAGGCACTTCTTATACCTGAAACCGCCGTTTCTGACTTTAACGGACGCGACGGCATAGTCTGGATTAGCATAGATGGGCGTTTAAAAAGGCTGCGACTTACATTTGGTCACAGGACAGAGGATGCTCGCCTTGAAGTAGTAGATGGCTTGCCAACGGAGGCACAAGTTATAACCACAATAGTGCCCGGGCTGAAGGAAGGGCGCTTAGCCCGCATTCGCAAGGGTACGAAGTGATGAACCTTGCGTATCGGGATGTGCGTCACAATCTGTTCAGGTTCTTATTAACCTGTTTTGGGCTTAGTCTTTTGATAGCGGTCGTTCTGTCCATGACCGGCATCTATAATGGATTGGTCGTTGACGCTTTAACAATCGCACGTGCGCCCAATGCTGATTTGTGGGTGGTGGAAACGGGTACACGCGGACCTTTCGCGGAAGCCTCGCGGATTCCAGGTGATACACGTCAAGTTATAGCTGGTATACACGGAGTGGCCGATGCCGGTGGCATTACCTATCAGACAGCAGAAGCTGATTTTTTGGGCAATAAACTCAGGCTCTATGTTGTTGGCTATCAGCAAGGCCGTCCCGGAGCCCCCGAACATCTTCTTGAGGGGCGCTATATCACCCGTAGTCATTATGAGATGATTGCAGACACACGTACAGGATTGAAACTCGGTGACCGCATTCGTCTTGGTCGCAATTCTTTTCAGGTCGTCGGTTTGGTAGAAGACCATGTCAATTCCGGTGGTGATCCGGCAGTTTACATTACACTCCAAGATGCACAGACGCTTCAATTTGAACTTGCACCACCTGCCGCACGTGTGCAGCTTGCTCGTGGCGCGACACCGCAATCTCAAGACACCGTAAACGCAGTTATTGCCCGTTTACATCCCAATGCTGATGCCGATGCAGTGGCAGAAACCATCAGACGTTGGAAACATCTGTCAGCCACAACACAAACAGAACAGGAGCTTATCCTTACGGGCTCTGTTGTGGATCTGGCGAAGCGGCAAATCGGTCTTTTCATGACACTACTGCTTGCGGTTTCGGCGGTCGTCATTGCGCTTATCATCTACACCATGACCATGGAAAAGCTAAAACAGATCGCAACGCTCAAATTGATTGGCGCACCTGATCAGACAATTGTTGCATTGATAGTACAGCAGGCTTTAGCACTTGGCGGCATTAGCTGGAGCATAGGCCTCGTCATCATTATGTCGATCAAGGACTACTTTCCACGACGCGTCATACTTGAACCAATTAATGCTTTAGCGCTCGCTGCTATTATTTTCGTCGTTTGTATCATTGCAAGCGGGCTCGGCATACGTGCAGCCCTCAAAGTTGACCCTGCAACAGCGCTTGGAGGATAAAACAATGCAGCAAGTAAATAGTACCCCAATCGTTAGCGTTAAAAATGTTTTCAAACATTTCGGCGAAGGCGAGACACGCGTTGACGCTCTGAAAGATGTCTCACTCGACATTCTCCCTGGTGAAGTTGTTGCACTGCTTGGACCATCTGGCTCTGGTAAAACAACACTTCTCAATGTCATTGGCTGCATTCTGGAGCCATCAAGTGGCTACGTTCATTTGGATAATGAAGTCGTCTATAACAATCGCTGGCTAAGAAATGATCTGAGACGATTGCGCCTAGATAAAATAGGCTTCATTTTCCAATTTCATAATCTGCTACCTTTTCTCAACGCTACCGACAATGTTGCGCTTGTGCTCGAACTGGCAGGCAAAGACAGCACTTTCGCTCGTAATCGTGCAATCGAACTGCTGCATTATCTTGAAGTCGGACATCGCAAAGCCGCTATGCCTGCTCAACTATCCGGAGGCGAAGCTCAACGCGTCGCTATTGCTCGCGCTCTGGCCAACAGCCCGCGCATAATTCTTGCTGACGAGCCTACCGCAGCACTCGATTCCAAACGTGCCGGAATTGTGATGGATTTACTACGTAAACTCGCATCAGAGCAAAATGCTTGTATTATCGCCGTCACCCATGATGAAAAAATATTCGACCGCTTTGATCAGATATTTCATTTGAGAGACGGACGTCTTGATGGCCAAGTATAAGCCAAGTGTCCGCTATTCGCTATAATTGGCGTATAATCTTGCTGATGAGGGAGGCGGAAACGTCTGCATCATACATTTCTTTGAAGAAAGCCTCGACTTTTCTATTCGTTACGCCCTTGGCATAAAGTGATAAGATTTGGTCATCCATACTGATGACAGGTGTTTGATGCTTTTTTATCGGCTACGGCTCGAATGAACCGTCACGATCTCGGGGAATTTCCAGGATTAATTGACCATCCGGAGAAGATACTGTTTTTCACTAAAGCCATTACGGGCATTAGACGATTTTCTAGGTGCATGTTTTTCATAAGCACGATGTTCGGAAAGCTCTGTGTTAAGAACTGCTTCGATCGTGAACTTTTTGATAATAGAGGATATTTGGTTTAAATCCCCATGAGATTTCAAACTTTTAGCTAATTTCAGAGCTAAGTTTTCAATCTTGGGACGGAGGGACACCACAAATGAGATCCGGGGACAGATCGGCGATCAACGGCCCCATGTCAAAAATATCTTTCAAATCGCGTTGAATGACATGATGACCTAAATTGTGGCGATAAGTTTCAATAACTGGAGACCATGCATCATAGTAAGCGATGTTTCGATCACACCTTGCTTGGATAATTCCATGGTAAAAGTTGGTCAATTTGGTTTTGTTTATGGCCATTGACGATTGCAGTTAGCGTGCTTGTCAGCCACTTTTGCGGATCGATGGCATTGAGCTTACAAGTCTCGATTAGCGAGGCGATTGTTGCCCAGTTTTGGGCTCCTGCTTCATGGCCTGCAAAGAGCGCATTTTTTCTATTCAATGCGATTGGGCGGATGGTTCGCTCGACACTGTTGTTATCCAGTTCCACACGTCCGTCGTATAAGAATAGGCAGAGGCCGTCCCAGTATTTGGCGATATATTTTAAAGCCTCTCTTTTGGGGAGTTCCTGACATTCGGAATCGAAGGTACTGGCTCATATGGCGCGGGCCTTTCTCGATTTTTGTTGGCTCAAGGCCACAATGTAATCGAAGTTACTCGGCCCAATCGCCAGCTGCGATACACGCAAGGAAAAACAGACTGTTTGGATGCAGAAGGAGCAGCGCGATCCGTTTTATCTGGGCAAGCAACAGCACGACCCAAAACACAAACGGGATCATCTGAGATGATCAGGCATTTAAAAATTGCACGCGATACAGCTGTAAAATCACGCTCACAGGCAATGGTGACGCTAAAAACGTTGATTATTAACGCACCTGCCGATCTTCGTGACGCGTTGGATCAAGTCCGCGGAAAAGTTGCATTGATCCGGCATATTGCAGCGTTCAGACCAGGTGACATCAGCACTCCATTGGCCTCTGCAAAAGCAGCAATGCGTGCATTGGCCCGTCGTTGGCTTTGGTTGCATGAAGAAATAACCGCACACGATAGGGAACTGGAACGCCTTGTTACTGAACGCGCACCAGATTTGATGGCATCTCACGGTATTGCAACGCTGACAATCGCTGAGATGCTGATCCTCGTTGGCGACGATCCAACGCGCATCCGTTCAGAAGCCGCTTTCGCAAAGCTCTGCGGTGTTTGTCCGATACCAGCATCAAGCGGCAAAACACATAGGTTCCGACTTAACCGAGGCGGTAATCGACAAGCTAACGCCGCCCTTTATCGCGTCGCAATCGTCAGAATGCGAAATCACGAACCGACGCTTGCCTATGTCAAGAAACGCATCAAAGATGGAAAATGGACTTGCTTCGTAAAAGTGGAGAGGCGTTTTGTATTAAACAGAGATAGCACGGTTTGTCTGAACAGATTCGAGCGTTTCTTTAAGTGGATTTTCGCCGCGATTATTCTGCTACCATTATTGGTGTCAGAGCGTTAAAGCAAACCTGATCCGAGGTCTCCCGTTTAAGCGATGAAAGTGGGCGTTGGCAGTTATAGAAGGTCAGATATCGACCGACGCCAATACTAGCTTCGGATACGCTTTTGTAAGCGCGAGGATAGCCCTCCTCGTATTTGATCGACCGCCAGAGAAGCTCAAAAAACATTTTCACGGTAAACGCTTTTTTCCTTCCATTGAAATGGAGGGAAACCGTACCACTCTAACAACATTGAGGGTTTCCAGCACGATTCCCGGCGTTGTGCGAGCTAGGCAATAAGCTTGAGATGCTTACGCTCTAGCTTCACCAGAGTGGTTAACAGCATTAATGGCGTTTACAACATCGCGTGCCTTTCGCGTAATAACAGTCTGTTCAAGATGGGCATATCGCATCGTTGTACGAATATCAGAATGACCAAGCACGGCTTTGACTTCTTGGATCGACAATCCATTTTGAATAAGGCGTGTAGCATGCGTATGAAGAAGCGTGTGAATAGTGCAATCGTCAAGGCCAGCACGACGAAACGCCTTGCGGATGGCAACTGCTGAATATCCTCTCTTCTCTCCCGCCTTGTTAACGAAAACGAATAACGCATTACTCTCCCGCAGACGACGGCGGAGGATCGTTTCCACGCGATCAGTCATGTAGATCACGCTCTCATTTTGAACTTTGGATCTCCACAGACGTATTTCACCTCTGTTTATATCAATGTCCTTTCAAGCGAGATTAGCGATTTCGCTATAGCGTGCGCCAGTATCGATAAGCATAACGACAAGATCATAATTGTCCTGCATCCATTTCTGACGATGCTCTCTACGAGACGGATCAGCAGATAGACCCTTTGTGACACGCTTAGGGGAAAGCTCATGCAGCAATCGACGCTCTTCCTCGATACTCAGATATCGCATTCTGGAGTTAGGTGTTCTGATGCTGGGCACAGTAATTGACGGGCTTTGATATCCGTCCTTCCCAGCATGGGCAGCATAACTTAAAATAAATGGCCTCCGGCAAACCCGGTACGGTTCAGAATCACTTTTGAAGCCAATCCATAAACGTTATGCGCATAATGTCACAGCATGCATGAAAATAGGTTATAAATTTCAATCTCAAACAAACTAGAAGACTTTCATAATGTTGGTATTTTTGTTGGTACAGGCCGCAACATGAAAATAAAAAATAACGTTAAATCATAATGTTAAATAATTTTTCACAGTCCTCTTCTGGCACCATATAAAGACTGCTACCAAGGTCTTTAACAAAAACACCCGCGCAAGCGGGTTTTTTTGTATCTGCATTTCATCCGCACAATATCCCCCTCTCCTCAGCAGGAAACATTATGGAAACTGTCGCAATTGACAATCGCAGCGAATTTGCTCTCTGGGCTATTCAGCGCGCGCAGGAAATCGTTACGCAGCAAGGCGCCGCACTGGCAATGGCAGCACGCGATATGAATGAAGAAGAACTGGCCAGAACTGCAGCCGATCTCGGCTCAGCCATTTCCGATGCCTTGATTGATGTTTTCGACGGATTAATGGTTCAGGAATAATTCGGATATTTTTTATCAGATTATCCCGTTTCCTTTTTTGTAAGAGCGCACTAATATTATTGTAACATCTGCTGGCGAAACGAAAAAACACCAAACACGACCAGCAGCACTGCCGTTTATACGACCCGTCTTCGCATGCCACCTTTCTTATAAAACAGAAATCTGGAACATATCTTGATCAGTCAGAATGCTACCCGGCCATTTGAAATCCCTGCGAATGAAGCTGAACGTCTTGTATCTGTTCGCAGCCTGCTTCCTTCTCAGTTCACAATTACAGATGAGCTGAACATTCTCACAACGCTTGTCAAAAATATTTTCCACGCGGCATCCTGCGCCGTGACGATTATTGATGAAGACTGGCAACGCATCGCCTCAACGGCAGGTATCAAGGCGGAAGACTGTCCGCGTGAGCAATCTGCATGTACCTATGTCGTCAAATCCGGCCGTCAGTTTATTGTGCAGGATATGACGAGCGATCCCGCTTTCAACAGCAAAAACTATGTTACCGGCGATCCGTCCTTCCGCTTTTATGCAGGGTTTCCGCTGGAGATTGATACAGGGCTGACATTGGGTGCCTTGTGCATCATTGATACAAAGCCACGCACCCTGAGCGATGATGATTGTGAGGAGATGCGCCGCTTTGCCCTTCTCGCCAGCGCCCTGCTCCGGCTGCAGCGCAAGAATGTTGTTTTACAAAATGACAAAACCAATTTATGGAAAAATTCTCTGACTGATCCGCTGACGCAGCTCTACAATCGCCGCGCATTGAAGGAATATGTCTCGCCGTTTCTCCGTCAGCATTTTGATGAAAAACGCTCTGCTGGCATCCTGTTGCTGGATATGGATAATTTCAAAACCATCAATGACACGCACGGACATCCGGCCGGTGACAGATTGTTGCGGCAGGCGGCAGAAAGAATCCGTTCCGTTCTGGGGTCTGATGATATTCCCGTCCGTATCGGCGGCGATGAATTTTGTATCATTCTGCCGGAAACACAAAGCGATGATACGCTGAAAACGATTGCCGACTGTCTGGTTGATGCATTTCGCATCCCGTTCAAAATCAACGGGCATGATATTCATTCAGCTGTCAGTATCGGCACATTGCTGGTACCGGAGGACGGCCGCACCAGCGAGCAAATGTCCCGTCATGCGGATAAAGCACTTTACACAGCCAAAGCCCGTGGCCGAAATTGTGCCGTCCGTTTTGACAAGTCGATGCTTTAGACCTGTTTAAACCGTATTCTTGGGCTATAAATATACGAGAGTATCATCTGCGGGTCTGGCAAAAATCACGCATGATATTGCTCGGGGTCATTCAGCACCCTATATACACGATCTCTGACTGCACTATTCCGGCACCTTAACAACATCCGGAGATGCTCTAGTGATCTGCAATGAGGAAACTGCGCTTGCGTAAGAAATTGCATGACAGGAAATTACCCCAGACGGTTCTGAGAGCAATACGCAACCGGCGCGGCTACCGGCCGCTGGCAGATAATAATCCGAGCGGCGATACAATCGTCGCCTCTTACAATGTCCATAAATGTATCGGCATTGACAAAAAATTCGACCCCGAACGCACGGCTCAGGTCATCTCCGAACTGAATGCCGATATCATCGCTATTCAGGAAGCGGATAAGCGTTTTGGTGAACGCCACGGCCTGCTCAATCTGCAACATCTGGAGAGAGACAGTGGCTTAGTGCCGGTGCCGATCCAGACTATGTCGCCCAACGGCCATGGCTGGCATGGCAATCTGCTGCTGTTCCGGCAGGGGCTTATCAGAGATATTCACCAGCTGAAATTACCGGGTGTGGAGCCGCGCGGTGCCGTGGTTGCAGATATTGATCTGGAGGAAGGCCCGCTGCGGATTATTGCCGCGCATTTCGGCCTGCTGAAACATTCCCGTTCCCGTCAGGCAGAAACCCTGCTCTCGATGATCCGTGAGGATAATGAGCGTCCGACCATCCTGATCGGCGATCTCAATGAATGGCGCGTCGGCAAAGGCTCCTCGCTGGCAACTTTGCAACCGGTGTTCAACCTCACAGCGGGTGCTGTTCCGAGCTTTCCATCAAGATTTCCGGTATTGGCGCTGGATCGTATCCTCAGCAGCCCGCAAAAGCTTGTTACCTCGGTAGAAGTACATAACACGCCGCTTGCCCGTATCGCATCGGATCACCTGCCCATCAAAGCCCATCTCGACCTCAGAGCACTGGACTTACCCAATCCGATGCAAGCGCGCTTTTCTGCTTAAAGATAAGGCGACCCCAGCCAGACAATCCGCTCCAGCAAACGGCGGGAGAATGGCCGCGCCTTCAGATCGGCCAGCTTGACACCTGTACCCAGCGCGACATGCTGATCGATGCGTCTGGAAATGGATTTCGCCGTTCCGGCATCATAGACTTCAAGATCAATCTCAAAGTTCAGACGCAGAGAACGCGGGTCAAGATTGCTCGAGCCGACATAAGCCCAGACATCATCGACGCTCATCAGCTTCGAGTGATTGAACGCGCCTTTGGCTCGCCAGATCCGGCAACCGTCTTTCAGCAACTGATCGAACTGCGCCGTCATCGCCATATCCACCAGCACCAGATTATTCTGCGCAGGCACAACAATATCAACAGTAACACCACGCCGCGCAGCCGTTACCAGCGCACTGACCAGTTCACGATCCGGCAGCAGATAGGGCGTCATGATACGGATATGTTTTTCAGCGACGGAAAAAGCACCCATCATGATTTTATGATTGGTTTCAAGACTCTTATCCGGCCCCGAAGGCACAGCACGCACCAGCAGCCCTTCACCGGGTGAAAAAGCCGGCGGCGTCACAGACCATGCGGCACCGCTTAAATGCTCATCGGTGGTAAAGCGCCAGTCCTCGGATGCCGTATTGAACAAATCTGTCACGACCGGCCCTGTCAGGCGAAAATGTGTATCCTGTGCCGCATGATCGCGGGCAAATTCTGTCGTAAAGCCCGCACGGATATTCATACCGCCGGTAAAAGCAATTTCCCCGTCGATAATCAGAATTTTACGGTGCGTACGCAGATTGGCATAAGGCAAACGCAGCCCCATAATCAGCTTGCCGTTAAACACCTCTGCCTGCACGGTCTTGGAGCGCAGCAAACCAACGATACTCGGCGTGGAATAACGGGCGCCGACAGCATCCACCAGCACGCGGACTTCCACACCGCGGATAACGGCCTTGCCAAGCGCCTCGGCAAATTGCTTGCCGATTTCATCATTATCAAAAATATAGGTTTCCAGCAGAATGCTGCGTTTTGCCCTGCCTATTGCTTCCAGCATGGCTGCATAGGCGATATCACCGCTCTGCAAAACCTCAATATTATTGCCCGATGTCAGATTACAGCGACTGACAACATCGCCCAGCCGTTTCATCGCAATAAAATTATTGCCGCTGGCATCGCGCACTTCATCCGGCGAGGCATCATAATGCGACAAGTGATAAAGCTCGATATCGGTCATGCCCGCACGCTGCATACTCAGCGAGGTTCGTCTGATACGGTTCACACCGGCAATGGCATAGACCACGGCACCGATAATCGGCGACAGCATGATAACGCCGACCCACCCGAGAGCGGAGCGGACCTCCTCTTTGGTCATAGTCGCATGAATGGCAGCAATCGCACCGATAATCAGCGAAAAACCAAGCACAATATGCGGCCAGTAAACCGGCCAATATGAAATCAACGCGTCAAACATGCAGGCAAATTATCAGCAATCACCGAGCTTTGGCAAAAGAATTTCGCGCCTGATTTATAATACACAGCTCTTAAAAGCCGTATACTCTCATAGCCGTCTTTGAGAATATATTCGCAACACATCCACCCGCCGCATTTGCAGCTATAACAACAAAAAACATCTCTCATCAAAACACCTCCCTTTGATCCTTTCAAACCAAAGGGAGGCAGCATCGCAAATTATTGAAACAACTCCGAGCCTGATAACAAGCAATCAGCTCAGCAGCGAATTATATAATAAACCGGTCATCAAAATGATGCCTGTTTAACCTTTTGGAACTTCGCCGTTACATCTCCTGACAGATTAAAATTATCGGGCTTGAGGAACATGACAGGGGCTCCTTTCGCCAGATTGAACTTGTTTAAATCCGCCCAAACAACGTTCAGACTGGTTGTCATTTCAAAATAGTAGCGTTTTTTTGCCAGGTTAGAGACCGTACGATACTCCGTATTATACTGTCCGGAATCCTTATACGGTGCACCAAACGGTACTGAAACATTTCGCGCAACGGACAACATGGTGGAAACCGCTTCATGATCGGTTTTAGGCTCCGGTATAGTACGGAGATAATAGGAGGCACGCTGGAACCGATCTGTCGGGCTGACATTTCCGGGAAGTGGCGTTTCTCTGCTCGCATTAGAAAAATCAAGCTTTTTTAACAATGCAAGCTGTTTATCGTAAGAAGGATCATTCGTCACCACCCGATAATCAGGATTGTGATAAACAACAGCCTTACCATTTATATATTCAACAATAGCAGAGTCACCGGCAGCATCCTCCAATGCCAGATGAACGGTCGCTTTAGTGCCCCCGTTCACCTCAACCATCACGGGCTGAATTTTATCAAGCAGCATAAGCGCCTCTGAAACCGTTGCTGCACTGTCAAGCGCGTATTGAGCCCAAAGCGCCGCCTGTAGTCCGGGCTTACTTGTGTCCCGCGTACCAAAATCAGTCGAGGTTAAATAGAGAAGATGCGCTCCCAGACCACGTTCATTGAAACCATCAACCGTTCCAACGCCAAACATCGTGGTGACCATGCTTCCATATTTGGATGTCCATTTCAGCGGATTTTTCGCAACAACAGTTTTATGATCGAGTTGCCCCCCATTACGAGATATACCCCGCGGGAAAACATTAATAACCGGCTCAGTCGTAACCGGCCAATCCGTCGTACGCCCTACTACGACACCAAGTTTATTGTTCCAAAGGAGGCGGGTACAGGCCTCTGCATTGAACGCAGGAAATAAGCTGAACGGGACAATAGCTGTAGCAATGGCAATACTGCTTGAGAGCACTTTGCAAAATGTTTTTTTCATCTAGTAAATCCAGTTATTAAAATTAAAACAAACATGACTTAAACTTAAAATTTTGTTGTTTAAGCTGTCAGGCATCCAGAACATGCAGAGCTGTTGCAGTCTGTGGGAGTCAAAGCGATCATAGCCTGCCTGTCTGGAGCACAGACAGGTATACCCCGTATCGATAAGGTTGAAATCTCCAACTTAATGCCAATTAAAAATTGAAACCCACCTGAAAAATGGAGGCAATTACAGCATATTCATTTTAAAAACACAGAGCAAAACCTGCAGTTCCCGACCCGTTTTTCAGCCGCATTAAAGATCCTGATTTTAATATAGTGAAGCAGGATCACATTATAATCATTTGAATTTTGCAATAAATTTAATATGATCATCTTTTAATAAGAGTTGCGTTACTTCATCAACAGGATGACACTCATGTCTTTATCATCAGATATTAAAACTCCGGCACAAGCCATCAGCTCCCTCACTCATAAATGGGGCTGGTTTATCGTTCTGGGCATTGTCATGCTGATGCTCGGTGGTATTGCTTTCGGTAATCTCGTTTTTGCGACCGTGGCATCGGTCTATTACGTAGGTATCACTATTCTGATTGCTGGTATTGTTGAAATCATCCATGCATTCAGTGTTCAGACATGGAAGAGCTTCTTCTTCTGGATGATCAGCGGTGCGCTTTATGCGGCAGCCGGTGTTCTGACCTTCCTCAACCCGCTGCTCGCATCCAGCATTTTCACAATCTTCATCGCCGCCGCACTGCTTGGTTCGGGTGTATTCCGTATGTGGGTCGCGTTTCAGAGCCGCAGCGTTAAAGGCTGGGGCTGGATGCTCGCCGGTGGTCTCATCACTGCCCTCGCCGGTATCGTTATTGCAATCGGCTGGCCAGTCAACAGCCTGTGGATTCTCGGCATGTTCCTTGCCATTGATCTGGTCTTCCAGGGCTGGGCAATGATCGCACTGGGCTTTGGCCTCAAGACCATGCGCGGCTAACGCCATCCATAAGCAATAAGGGCGTTTTCTGCTTTCAACGGCAGAAAATGCCCTTTTGCATTTCAGGTCGACGAACTGCCACGATGCTGCTAGAAGGCACACCTGTCCAATTTTATATTATCCGAGCTCTTTATGCCTGAACAAACGACCCCCGCCTCGCATCGTCGCACATTCGCGATCATTGCGCATCCGGACGCCGGTAAAACCACGCTGACTGAAAAACTGCTGCTATTCGGCGGCGCTATTCAGCTTGCCGGTGAAGTTAAGGCAAAGAAAGACCGCATCCAGACCCGTTCCGACTGGATGAATATTGAGCGCGACCGCGGTATTTCCGTTGTCACCTCGGTGATGACCTTTGAATATAAAGATTGCATCTTCAACCTGCTCGATACACCGGGTCACGAAGACTTTGCGGATGACACCTATCGCACGCTCACAGCCGTTGACAGTGCCGTCATGGTAATCGATGCCGCAAAAGGCATCGAACCGCGTACGCTGAAACTGTTTGAAGTCTGCCGTATGCGTGACATTCCGATTGTCACTTTCATCAACAAGATGGACCGTGAAGCCCGCGACCCGTTTGAAATTCTCGACGAGATCGAAGAAAAACTGGCGCTGGATACCGCACCCATCACATGGCCGATCGGTTCCGGCAAAAGCTTTGCCGGCACCTATGATCTGCACAACAATACTATCCGCCGTCAGGATACCGAAGAGCAGCCGACACCGGTCAGCGGCCCTGACGATGCGCTGGCTGCCGGTCTGCTGCCGGAAAATGAACGCGAAAACTTCGTTGAAAGCGTGGAAATGGCACGCGGCGTCTGCCGTGAGTTTGATCTGCAGTCGTTCCGTGAAGGTCATCTGACACCGGTTTATTTCGGCTCTGCGCTGAAGAAATTCGGTGTGCGCGATCTGATTGAAGCTTTCTGCGATTACGGCCCGAGCCCGCGTGCTCAGGACGCCGATACCCGCCGTGTTGAAGCCGATGAAGAAAAAATGACCGGCTTTGTCTTCAAAATTCAGGCGAATATGGATCCGAACCACCGCGACCGCATCGCCTTCCTGCGCGTCTGCTCCGGCAAACTGTCCCGTGGCATGAAAGCCAAGCTGGTGCGCACCGGCAAGCCGATGAGTCTTTCCGCTCCGCAGTTCTTCTTTGCCCGGTCACGTCAGATCGCCGATGAAGCTTTTGCCGGTGACGTGGTTGGCATTCCGAACCACGGAACTCTGCGCATTGGTGACACGCTGACCGAGGGTGAAGACCTGCTGTTCCGTGGCGTACCAAACTTCGCGCCGGAAATTCTGCGTCGCGTGCGTCTTGATGATGCAATGAAGGCCAAGAAACTGCGCGAAGCTCTCCAGCAGATGGCTGAAGAAGGCGTGGTACAGCTGTTCCTGCCGGATGACGGCTCTCCGGCGATTGTCGGCGTGGTCGGCGCGCTGCAGATCGACGTTCTGACCGAGCGTCTCAAGATTGAATATTCGCTGCCAGTCGGCTTTGAAATGTCACGCTTCAGCCTGTGCCGCTGGATTTCTTCCGATGATCCGGCTGAGTTGAACCGTTTCATCGCTACCCATCGCGCTGATATTGCTCATGATCTGGACAATGATCCGGTCTATTTGACGCCAAATGCATTCTCGCTGAATTATGAAGCAGAACGCTGGAAAGCCATCAAATTTGCCGCGATCAAAGATTATCAGGTTCGCGACATTAAGAAGTAACCCAAAAATCCGCGCAACCGGTTTCTGCTGTCATCTTCTGCGGATGGTCTGACAGAACCGGTTACGCGGCAGCCCCTCTGCGGCTGAACTTGTTTTTTATGAATGCACAGTCTCGCCGTGCAGATTGATATCGAGGCCTTCGATTTCCGTGGCCTTAGACACTCGCAGCCCCATGAATATTCTGATGACAAAAACAATCAGGGCAGTCATCAGCGCCGTATAAAGCATGGTCACCACCACACCATAAAGCTGCTTAAGAACCGTCGCGCCTTCCGAGAGCGGATTGATCGCCGCATCTGCAAACAGGCCGGTGAGAAGCGCGCCGATAATACCGCCGACACCATGCACACCAAAAGCATCCAGACTATCGTCATAGCCGAGCCAGTGCTTAAGTTTGACCGCCGCGAAATAACAGCCTGCACCGGACGCCACGCCGATTATCAGCGCCCCTGCCGGATTAACAAAGCCTGCAGCCGGTGTAATCCCCACAAGACCAGCCACCGCGCCGGAAATAATACCCAGCACACTCGGCCGCTTTGTCGCCAGCCATTCCACAACCATCCAGCTCAGCGCAGCCGCAGCAGCGGCAACCTGCGTATTCACCATGGCCACGGCAGCAATACCATTGGCACCACCGGCAGAACCGGCATTGAAACCAAACCAGCCAACCCAAAGCAGCGATGCACCAATCAGCGAATAGACCAGATTATGCGGTGCCATATTCACCTGTCCGTAGCCGTCACGCTTGCCCAGCATTAACGCCACAACCAGACCGGCAATACCCGAATTGATATGCACGACCGTGCCACCGGCAAAATCCAGCACGCCGTCACCACCGAGAAAACCGCCGCCCCACACCCAATGCGCCACCGGCACATAGACAATGAACAGCCACAAAATGGTGAAGATCAGCAGCGCTGAGAATTTCATCCGCTCGGCAAATGCACCGACAATCAGCGCGGGCGTGATGATCGCAAATGTCATCTGAAAGGTGATAAACACATATTCAGGAATTGTGCCGGTCAGGGATGCCGGAGTGACACCCGCAAAAAACGCTTTCGACAATCCGCCGATAAAAGCATTGGCACTGCCGCCGTCACTGAAAGCCAGCGAGTAACCGGCCACCATCCACAATACGGAAGCCACACAGGCAATTGCAAAACTTTGCATAGTGGTTGCAAGCACATTCTTACCGCGCACCATGCCGCCATAAAACAGTGCCACACCCGGTATGGTCATCAGCAAAACCAGCACTGTGGAGGTCAGCATCCACGCGGTATCACCGGTGTCTGCTACAGCTGTCGCATCCTGCGCAAATGCCTGCGCATATGGAAAAACTATCAATACAGCCAAAGCACCGAATGCAGTTTTGATTGAACTGCGTGCTGATAATCTGGGCTCTCTGAAAATAAGCATCAAAATCTCCCGTATCTGCCGGAAGCCCCGCAACAGGCAGGCTTCTGTGGCTCAACAGAGACAAAGCAATTTTCATGCCAAACTGTGAAAAATCATTAATTGGGAGCAAGGTTAAAATAATAAGCTGCTGATTTTATGTTAAAAATATTTCCGCTTAAAAAATGGATTTTTTAACGACAAGTAATATTGATATTCGTTGAGCACAAAGAGCAGACACTCGTCAAAAGCAGACTTGCCTAAAAATAAAGCAGCACATATATGCAAGCCTTATTTTTAGGCAATCAATTTAAGAGTAATTATTCAGCTTAAAGAAGCAGCAATCTTTTCAGCCAGCCGCAATGCCACTTCATCCTTATCCAGCAGCGGCCATTCGTCCACGCCATCACGGCTGACCAGCAGCACCTGATTATGATCGCCGCCCATCACGCTGGAACCATCCTCGGCAAAGCTCACATTGTTGGCAACAATCCAGTTCGCGCCCTTTTTATCCAGCTTCTTGCGGGCATTTTCGACCACATTTTGCGTCTCGGCAGCGAAACCGACAACGAGACGCGGACGCTGTGCGTGATGGCCGATCGTCGCCAGAATGTCGGGGTTTTCCACCATCTGCAAAGACGGCGCCGCCTCGCCCGCCTGTTTTTTAATCTTCTGATCCGCCGCATTGGCTGTGCGCCAGTCTGCAACAGCCGCAACCATCACCGCCGCATCAGCAGGCAATTGCGCCTCAACAGCATCGCGCATTTGCCGCGCTGTCTCCACATGGATGGTTTTAACACCTTGCGGATCAGGAATGGTCACCGGCCCCGCTACCAGCCGCACATCCGCACCAAGCCGCGCCAGAGCCGCAGCAATCGCATGCCCCTGCTTGCCCGACGAGCGATTGGCAATATAGCGTACCGGATCAATCGGCTCATGGGTTGGACCCGATGTAATGATGATCTTCTTTCCAGCCAGCGGCAAAGACTGCACGGGTAACAGCAATTGCTCGATCTTCGCCACGATCTGCAAAGGCTCACTCATGCGCCCTGTGCCTGCCTCGCCTTTCTCAGCCATTTCACCACGCTCAGGGACGATAAAATGCACACCATCCTGATGCAGCACTTTCACATTGCGTTGTGTTGCCGGATTATTCCACATCGCCGGATTCATTGCAGGCGCTATCAATACCGGCACTTTGCGCGCCAGCAGAATAGCCGCTGCCAGATCACCGCCCAGCCCTGCCACCATCTGCGCCATACGATCAGCAGTCGCAGGAGCTACCACAATCAGGTCAGCATCACGCGCCAGCCTGATATGACCTACATCCTGTTCATCCTCACGGGAAAACAAATCCGTATAAACATGGTCGGCAGCCAAAGCACCGACAGACAGCGGCGTAATAAAAGCCTGCGCGGACTCTGTCATCACCGGTCGCACCTGCGCGCCACGCTCTTTCAAACGACGGATCAGATCCAGCACCTTATAGGCAGCAATACCACCACCAATAATCAGCAATATCCGCTTGCCGCTCAAGCTCTGGACAACAGGGTCAGATGCCGGAGCCAAAGGCGCAGACACCTGCGTTTCACCCGACAACAGAACCCGCACCTCTTCTTCCATAGAGCGGCCATTGGCTGCCGCCTGACGGCGCAGTGCCTCTTTTACATCTTCATCAAGATTACGGATTGTGATGCTGGCCATCATTAAAGCCCCGACAAAAAAGCGATACTCCTTTCAGAATACCGCTTTTAAACTCAGATTTGCAATCATTTATGCAATCAATGCAATCAAAAGAGCAATTTTACCGTCAGGATCACCACGCAGACCGCTATCACAATCTGGGCAATCCGGCCTGAGCGCGTATGCCGTGCTTCTGCTTTGCCGATAGCTGCAGCGGTCGCATCATCAAAACGCAGACCATTGGCAGCCATATTGTCCAGTTCACCGGAAAGCCGCTCCAGCCGTTTGGTCAGCTCCGGTGTCTGACGCATGAAATGCAGCAATGCCATGCCACTTTCTTTTACATCAGCCGCAATACCGACAGGCCCCAGATTTTTACGGATCCAGCCACCGACAACCGGCTCCGCCGACTTCCACATATTGAAATTCGGATCGAGTGTACGCGACACACCCTCAACCACAACCA
Source organism: Pseudochrobactrum lubricantis (assembly GCF_041929865.1). Lineage (NCBI taxonomy): Bacteria > Pseudomonadati > Pseudomonadota > Alphaproteobacteria > Hyphomicrobiales > Brucellaceae > Pseudochrobactrum > Pseudochrobactrum lubricantis. Next base: position 104,319 of record NZ_JBHEEE010000009.1, on the reverse strand, counting down.
TAGTCTTTTGCAACATAATCAATTCGGCACGGGTTTCCATGTCGAAAAGCTCTGTTACTTCAAACAACAGGGTCAAAAGCTTGGCCATAGAAATGGTTTCCGCAGGCTGTCCATGGATCGGCTCGCCAATCGCACGAATGGCCTGCGCAAAGCTCGCCACATCATGATGATGCGGCACATAGCCCGCTTCAAAATGCACCTCGGCCACACGGCGATAATCGCGCGTGATAAAACCATAGAGAATTTCTGCCAGAAAACGGCGCTGCTGCTTATTGAGACGGCCGGTAATGCCAAAATCCACTGCAACAATTGTGCCTTTTGCATCCACAAACAGATTGCCCGGATGCATATCCGCATGGAAAAAACCATCGCGCAGCGTATGGCGCAGGAAGGACTGGATCAATGTACGCGCCAGTTTCTGCAGATCAAAACCGGCAGCACGCAGGCCATCGACATCCGACATTTTAATGCCGTCAATCCATTCCATGGTCAGCACATCGCGGCCGGTGCGCTCCCAATCCACGGCAGGCACACGAAAACCTTCGTCACCCTTGATATTTTCGGCAATTTCAGACAATGCCGCCGCTTCCAGCCGCAAATCCATCTCGATGCGTGTGGTTTGCGCAAGCGTTTCAGCCACCATGACCGGACGCAGACGGCGTGTCACCGGCACAAAGCGCTCCTGCAGGCGTGCGACCATGAAGAAGCCTTCGAGATCCTGCGCGAAACGCTGACGCACACCCGGACGAATGACTTTCACCGCAACTTTGCGCGTACTGCCAACAAAAGCCGGATGCACCTGCGCCATAGAGGCGGCAGCAATCGGCGCATCAAATTCCGTATAGAGATCATCAATTGTGCGGCCGAGCGAGCCCTCAACCGTGCGCTTTGCAGCCTCTTCAGAGAAGAAATCCATCCGGTCCTGCAAAAGCTGCAAATCATCCGCAACTTCCTTGCCGACGAAATCCGGACGCGTCGCCAGAAACTGACCGAGCTTTACATAAGAAGGCCCCAACCGGTTCATCGCCCGCGACATGCGTTCTGAGCGCGCTGTATCGCGCGAGCGTTTACGTGCCAGAGCCCCTGCAACACGGTGAGCAAAAGCAGGTAAACCGCTCAGGCCTTCTGCCGGCAATGCGCTGATTACACCTTCACGGGTCATCACCCAACCGGCATGGATCAGTCGGAAACTAGCAGCAATGCGGCCCATAACTCACTCACTTTACAGAGCGCATTCCGGAAATCCTGTAGTCATTTCCGGAATTAAAATGCGCGGGAAATAATAATCAGATTTTCCAGCCAGAATGCAGGCTGGCAATACCGCCGGTGAAATTGCGCCATGTCACACGGGAAAAACCGGCCGCTGTGATCATATTGGCAAAATCCTGCTGTTTCGGGAATTTGCGGATGGATTCAACCAGATATTTGTAGGATTCCGCATCACCGGTCACCATTTTGCCAATGGCCGGAATGGCATGGAACGACCACTGATCATAAATTTTATCCAGCAGCGGCATTTCCACTTCGGAGAATTCGAGGCAGAGGAAACGGCCGCCCGGTTTCAGCACGCGGAAAGCCTCCTCCAGCGCCCAGTCAATATGCGGCACATTGCGGATACCGAAAGCAATCGTATAGGCGTCAAAGGAATTATCGTCGAAAGGCAGTTTTTCAGCATTGGCCTCGACAAAATCCACATTATTCAGCAGGCCTTTTTTGGCCGCCCGCTCCTGCCCGACAGCCAGCATGGAACCATTAATATCAAGCACAGTTGTATGCGCCTGACGGTCTGATGCTTCAACAATACGGAACGCAATATCACCGGTACCACCGGCCACATCGAGCGAACGCCAGTTCTGAATATGCGACGGGATTTTCGGCGGTGCCAGCCAGGCAACCATCGCATCTTTCCATGCACGGTGCAGACCGGCGGACATCAGATCATTCATCACATCATAGCGCTTGGCTACACTGTGAAAAACTTCATTCACCAGCCCCTGTTTGGACTCTTCATCGACTTTCTGAAAGCCGAAAGAATTCTCCATACCACCATGGGCACCGACACGGCTCTCATCTGCACCCTGATCCACGGTAGAATTTTCGTGTTGCTGGCTCATTTATTTATCCTGTCCTGCCCGCCCAACTTACCCGTCGGAACCAAAGCACTGCATAGAGACCCGAAACTGCAAATTTCAAGCTATGCCTGATGAAACATCTGCCCAGTAGCATATAAAGGCTGGGCGCGATGTTACAAGCAAATACGGCAAAGTTTGATATGACTTAACAAAATTTGCGTCGCAAAGCGCCGGTAATAATGATTCTTTTGGCGCATAAAACCCGTCACAGTTTCGTGTAGCTCTGCGCATTCATCCATAAAGCCTGCATTCTCTTTGAGAGAATTGTATAAAACGGGATAAATTTAAGCCCTGCTGCTTTTCCATACCTGTATTTTCGCTTATTGCGGTCTGGAAAATTCATCGGCTTCGGCTAATAATGCAAAAAATAAATTTTGAAAGCAGCGGGATATTATGAGCGTTACGGTAGTTAGTCATCCGCTTGTTCAGCACAAGCTCACCATTATGCGCATGAAAGAAACTTCAACCGCCAGCTTCCGGCGGTTGCTGAAAGAAATTTCCCTTCTGCTTTGCTATGAAGTGACCCGCGATCTCGATCTGACAACCACCATGATCGAAACACCGATGCAGCCGATGGAATCGCCAATCCTCGACGGCAAGAAGCTGGTTTTCGCATCCATCCTGCGTGCCGGTAATGGTCTGCTGGAAGGTATGCTTGATCTGGTGCCTGCGGCACGCGTTGCCCATATCGGTCTCTATCGCGATCACAAGACTTTGCAGCCGGTGGAATATTACTTCAAAGCACCGGAAGATATCGTCAACCGCCTGATTATTGTGGTTGATCCGATGCTGGCAACCGGCAATTCTGCTGTTGAAGCGATCACCAAGCTGAAAGAACGCGGCGCAAGCAATATCCGCTTCCTCTGCCTGCTGGCAGCGCCGGAAGGCATCAAGCATTTTGCGGAAGTGCATCCGGATGTGCCGATCTACACAGCGGCCATTGATGAGAAGCTGAATGAAGACGGCTATATTGTTCCCGGTCTTGGTGATGCCGGTGACCGTATGTACGGCACCAAATAACTAAAAAGCGACCGTATGTACGGTACCAAATAGTAAAGATTGCGACCGTATGGTCGGCACCAAAGATGAAATAAAAAACGGCGCTCTGAGCGCCGTTTTTTTTATGCGGTTACGGTTTCATAAATCACCGGATTGAGCTGCGGTTCACTATCACTCAGCATCATCGCTTGCCGCACCATCTGCACCGCCTGATCGGCTTTGTCTTGCGTCTGCGCATGAACCAGCGCCAGCACGTCACCCGCTTTGACTGCGCTGCCCAACGGCAGAATATTGGTCACACCGACTGAAGGGTCGATCTGATCCTGCGGGCGCATACGCCCACCGCCCAATGCGACAACGCTCATACCGACTGCACGTGTATCAATGGCGCTGATATAGCCATCGCGCTCAGCACACACCTGCACCTGAAGAGGTGCAACCGGCAGATAATGTGCTGCTCTTTCAACGAAATCCGCAGGTCCGCCAAGGCCAGAAACCATACGGCCGAATTTTTCTGCTGCACTGCCATTATCCAGAGCTGTTTGCGCTTTTGCCAGACCATCAGCAACAGTTTGAGCCAGCCCTGCTGTGACCAGCATATGGGCGGCAAAATTCAGCACAACTTCCGCGAGACGCGACTGCCGTTTGGCACCGGTCAGGAAATCAACCGCATTGCGCACTTCCACTGCATTACCGGCACAATCATCCAGCGGCTCGTTCATATCGGTAATCAGCGCACTGGTCGGTAACCCCGCACCATTAGCCACCTGCACCAGACTTTGCGCCAAAGCCTGCGAAGCTTCAAATGTCGGCATGAAAGCACCGCTGCCGGTTTTCACATCCAGCACAAGCCCGCCAATACCGGAAGCCAGCTTTTTGGAAAGAATAGAGGCGGTAATCAACGGAATGGATTCCACCGTCGCGGTCACATCACGCACGGCATAAAAGCGCTTATCCGCCGGAGCGAGGTCGCCGGTCGGGCCGATAATGGCGCAACCGCAATCGCGCACAACTTTGTCGAACAAAGCCTTATCAGGATAGCTCTGATAACCGGGAATGGCATCCATTTTGTCCAGCGTACCACCGGTATGGCCAAGGCCGCGACCGGAAATCATCGGCACATAGGCACCGCAGGCAGCAACAATCGGTGCCAACATCAGCGAAACATTATCGCCCACACCGCCTGTCGAATGTTTATCTACCACAGGCCCGTCAAGATCGCGCCACTCCAGCACATCGCCGGAATATTGCATGGCCGTTGTCAGCGCCACAGCCTCATCACGGGTCATACCATTGAAATAAACCGCCATGCCAAAGGCGGCAATCTGCCCTTCACTCACACTGCCATCGGTAATACCGCGCACAAATGCCTTGATTTGCTCCGCACTCAAAATCTGCTTATCGCGTTTTGCCCGAATGATTTCCTGTGGCAGCATAGCGGCACCTTTTTAACGATCAGCCGATTTCGCCAACCAGTATCTTGATAATTTTTTGCAGTTTCTGGCCGCCCAAAGGTGCCATAGTCTTGGTTTCATGGTGCGATAATTCATCACCGCTCATGCCTGCACCATAATTGGTGATGACCGAACAGGCGGCAGCCCGCAGCCCCAGAAAACGCGCCAAAATCACTTCCGGCACAGTGGACATGCCCACAGCATCGGCACCCAGCACCCGCGCCATACGGATTTCTGCCGGTGTCTCAAAAGACGGGCCGGAGAACCACATATAGACACCTTCATACAGCTTCTCATCCGCTGCACGTGCTGCATCGCGGAAAGCCTGCTTCAGCTCTGCATCATAGGCCGCTGTCATTCCGGTAAAACGCGCATCCGTATGTTCGCCGATCAGCGGGTTCATGCCGGAATAATTAATGTGATCGTCAATCAGCATCACGCTGCCTGGTGTCATCTCCTGCACTACAGAACCGGCAGCATTGGTCAAGATTAGCGTTTCGATCCCAAGCGCTTTCAATGTCTCCAGCACAGGGCGCATCGCCGCCGCATCGCCCTGCTCGTAATAATGCGCACGCCCTGCCAGTACCATTACCAGCCTGCCCATTAGCCGACCGACAACCACTTCGCCCGCATGGCCGCTGACGCCGCTTTTCGGAAAGCGCGGTAGATCGGAATAGCGGATATGCACCGGATCATCGAGTTCGCTGACCAGTCCGCCAAGGCCGGAACCCAGCACAATAGCAACTTTCAGCGTTTCACCGGCAAAAGCTTCATTCAAACGGGCGCGTAAAATCAAAGCTGCTTCGGTCATGGCCTTAACCAATCACATCGGTCTGAAAACTGAATGGCAGCAATTCGCGCATCGTCACAGTCTGCACAACACCGGAACTGTCGCACAAATGCAGTGGCACATCGGCACCCGCAAATTCTGCCAAGCGCTGACGGCAACCGCCGCAAGGGGAGCATTTTTCCAGTTTCTCAGCCATCACCAGAATTTCAGCAATCTCACCACCACCGTCCATCACATAATGCGACAGCATGGTGGTTTCAGCGCACCAGCCTTCAGGGAAGGAAATGACCTCAATATTGCAGCCGGAATAAATCCGCCCGTCTTTGGTGCGCAATGCGGCACCAACGGGAAATTTCGAGTAAGGGGCATGGCATTTCTGCATTGCAGCATAAGCTGCATCAAATAGATCCTGAGCCATATCAGCCCCTCCTCATTTTTCACATTTGGTTTCAATACCTGAATTAAAAAGCAGCAGGCCGTGACGAAAATAGTGATTTCCGAGTAACGGAGCGCAGCGTACTTAATGGTACGTGAGCACCGGAACACAGGAAATTGCTATTTGCAGGCCGGTCTGGTGTCTTTTGAAACAGGCATTTAGCGTTCTTTCACGTATGGAATACCACCCGCTTTCGGCGGAATGGCCTTACCGATAAAGCCTGCCAGCAGGATAACGGTCAGAATATATGGCAGAGCCTGCATGAACTGCACCGGTACATCACCGATCAGCGGCAGCGACTGGCCTTGCAGACGAATGCCCAGCGCATCCAGAAAGCCGAACAGCAAACAAGCATACATCGCCTGTACCGGACGCCATTTGGCAAAAATCAGCGCAGCCAGTGCAATATACCCTTTACCGGCAGTCATATCCTTCACAAAGCCTGCGCCCTGTGCTGTCGCCAGATAGGCACCGGCCATACCGCAGAGCAGACCGCAGATAATGACTGCACGGTAGCGAAGCCATGTCACTGAAATACCGGCTGTATCAACCGCCGCAGGATTTTCACCCACCGCACGCAGACGCAGACCAAAGCGGGTGCGATACAAAACCCACCATGTCAGCGGCACCATCAAGAAAGCCAGATAAACCAGAATGGAGTGGCCGGAAATCAGCTCCGCATAAAGATAGCCGACAACTGGCACGTCTTTAACGGCTTCCGCGCCCGGAAAATTAATAGATGTAAAACGAGCGCTGTTTGGCAAAGACGGTGTACGACCACCCTGCCCGAACCATGCCTGACCGAGAATGATTGTTGTACCGGCCGCGATAAAATTGATCGCCAGACCGGAAACAATCTGATTGCCGCGATGGGTGATCGAGGCAAAACCGTGCACCAGCGACAACAGCATAGAAACCAGCAAAGCCGCACCAAGACCGGCAAGGGCGGAACCACTGATAGCCGCAACTGTACCGGCAGCGAAGGCACCAGCCAGCATTTTGCCTTCAAGACCGATATCAACAATCCCTGCACGCTCTGAATAGAGCCCCGCAAGACAGGCAAACAGCAGCGGCGCGGACAGGCGCAAGGTTGAATCAAGCAGCTGAATAAGAGTTACATAGCTGTCCATGGCGCTTACTCTCCTGCTTTCGTGGCTGCACCGGCAGCATTTCGCGATGCAAAACGCATGAAAAACCGCTGGAAAGCAGGGCGGAACATATGCTCCATCGCACCGGCAAACAGGATCACCAGACCCTGAATAATCACAATCATGTCGCGGGAAATATTCGGCATATCAAAAGCGATTTCCGCACCGCCCTGATAAAGCATACCAAACAGGATCGCCGCCGGAATAATCCCCACCGGATGCGAGCGCCCCATCAGTGCCACCGCAATCCCCACAAAACCGGCACCGGCCACAAAGTCCAGTTGCAGGCGATATTGCGCACCCATCACCGGATTAAGCGCCATCATACCGGCCAGTGCACCGGAAATCAGCATGGTGATAATAATCGTTCTCGACGGATTGATACCGGCATATTCAGCGGCACGCGGGCTGTGCCCCATGGTGCGGATTTCATAGCCGATTTTTGTCCGCCAGATCAGCAACCACACCAGATAACAGGCCAAAAGCGCCAGCAAAAAGCTGATATTCAGCGGTGCCGAGCGGATTTCCATACCGAACAGGTTCATCAGCCAGTCGAGTTTCGGTAGTTGCCCACCTTCCGCAAAACCGCGGCTTTCCGGTGCCATCACGCCAATCGGCTTGATGAAATTGATAATCAGATAGACCATCAGACTGGCGGCGATGAAGTTGAACATAATCGTGGTAATCACGATATGCGAACCGCGTTTTGCCAGAAGCCATGCCGGTATCAGCGCCCAGAGCGCACCGAAAATAGCACCGCCAAGCAATGCCGCAATCATGGTAATCCACCACGGCATGGATGCATCCAGCCAGAGACAGATCAGCGCCACGCCAAGACCACCGATATAAGCCTGCCCCTCACCGCCAATATTGAACAAGCCGCAATGAAACGCGACAGCCACAGCCAGACCGGCAAAGATAAAATTCGTGGCATAAAACAGCGTATAGCCAATGCCTTCACCGGAACCGAAGGCACCTTTGACCATCAGCAGCGCCGCATCCAGCGGATTTTCTCCGACCAGCAACACCACAAGTCCTGCGACCAGAAACGCAACCAGCAGGTTCAGTGTCGGGATCAGACCATAATCCACCCAGCGCGGTAATTTTGCAAAAGGCTGGCTCATGGCAACATTCCGATCACGGCTTCAGTGGTTTTTACCTGCGCATATTCGCCCTGCAACACGGCCAGTGTCAGCGCATGCACATCTTCCGCGCTCCAGAGACGGCCCTGCAAATCGGTGCGGTCTGTACTGGCAACCGCATCTTCCGGCACAATCACCTCAAAACCGAGATTAGCAGCCATACGCACTGTTGCATCAACAGAATTTTCCAACAGCACACCGCCAATAACCAGCGTGCGGATTTGTAACTCATCCAGCACATCCATCAGGTCTGTGCCGATAAAAGCGCTGTTGGTACGTTTATCCACGACCGGTTCACCGATCTGCGGCTCGACTTCTGCTTTGAATTCATTACCTGTCGTTCCCGCGCGATAAGGCGACTGCGGATCGGTTGAATCATGGCGCACATGCACCACTGGCAGACGGCGTTCGCGCCATGCTTCCAGCAGGCGCTGTAAATTTGCCTCTGTCTGCGGTTGTCCGCGGCGACCCCATTTCGGATCATCAATAGCCTTTTGCATATCAATGATGAGCAATGCCGGTGTTGAGCTAATCATCAATGCAGACCCTTTTCGGTTTTCTTATTATCTTCATTCTGAATACCCGCCATCAGCAGGCCGATTTCCCCCTCACCGGCTTCCGGCCCGCACTCGCCGACAACACGTCCGGCAAACATCACCAGAATACGGTCGGACAGCGAGCGGATTTCGTCCAGCTCAACAGAAATCAACAGCACGGCCTTACCGGCATCGCGCATTTCAATAATACGTTTATGAATAAATTCGATCGCACCGACATCCACGCCGCGCGTCGGCTGCGCCACGATCAGCACATCCGGATTACGTTCCATCTCACGCGCCAGCACGATCTTCTGCTGGTTACCACCGGAGAAATTCGCAGTTTTCAGACGCGGATCGGCAGGGCGGATATCATATTGCGCAATCTTGCCCTTAGCATCCTGCATGATCGCTTCAATATTCAGGAACGGGCCCTTGAGATAGCGCGGATCATCATGATAGCCGAGAATGGAATTCTCATATTCCTCATAGGCCAGCACCAGACCCATATGGTGGCGGTCTTCCGGCACATGGGCGAGACCGCGACGGCGCAATTCTGCCGGATGCGCATTACCGGTCACATTCACCGGCAGACTATTCAGCATCACCACACCGCTCTCGGCACGGCGAATACCGGCAATCACTTCGATCAGCTCTGACTGGCCGTTACCGGCAACACCGGCAATGCCGACAATCTCACCGGCACGCACATCAAAAGACACCGTGTCCACGACTGTGGTTTTCTGCGCATTACGCACGACAAGGTTCTTCACCTGTAATACAGGCTCACCGGGTGTCGCAGCTTGCTTGTTCACGCGCAGCAAAACACGGCGGCCAACCATCAGTTCAGCCAGTTCTTCCACGCTTGCTTCAGCGGTTTTGCGGGTGGCAACCATCGTGCCCTGCCGCATCACCGAAACATTATCTGTCACTGCCATAATCTCGCGCAGCTTATGGGTAATCAGAACAATGGTTTTGCCCTGATCTTTCAGCTGCCGCAAAATGCGGAACAGATGGTCAGCCTCGGACGGTGTCAGAACACCGGTCGGTTCATCAAGGATCAGAATTTCCGCGCCGCGATACAGCGCCTTCAGAATTTCCACGCGCTGCTGCAGACCAACCGGCAGATCTTCGACCACCGCGTCAGGGTCAACATCCAGCGCATATTCTTTTTCGAGCGCTTTCAGCTGCTCGCGTGCTTTTGCAATGCCGGCGGATAATAAAGGCGCGCCTTCCGCACCCAGCATCACATTTTCAAGCACTGTAAAATTATCAACCAGCATAAAGTGCTGATGCACCATACCGATGCCCGCAGCGATTGCCGCATCCGGATTGGATATATGCACCTGCCGGTCATTGACTTTGATCGTGCCTTTATCCGGCTGATAGAAACCGTAGATAATCGACATCAAAGTCGACTTTCCGGCGCCGTTTTCGCCGATAATCCCGTGGATGGTTCCCTTTTCGATCCGCAGATCAATAGCACGGTTTGCGTGCACAGCGCCGAAACGCTTATCAATTCCTGTCAGTTCAAGTGCAGGCTGCGCCATTATCCCATCCGTTAATCATCGACATCGCATTGCCGGAGCATTTTTATCAAATAACATATCGCGAACATCAAATGAAAACATCTGACATGTTCTGCTTTAACTGATTCCGCCACGCAGTTAACAATATATGCTATTGCATAAAGCTGTGTGTAAACCACCACAAAGCCGCATTTCACCCCTCATAATAGCGTGAAATATCACTTCCGTGCACTATATGAATACAAAACACCCTCTGATCTGTCAGGAAACCACCCATGTCTGAAAATCTGTCCGACCGGCTTACAGAGCTGGAAATTCGCAATGCGGAACAGGAAAAGACAATTGAAGACCTGTCCGGTGAGATTGCCGAGCAATGGAAGCTGATTACTGCGCTGAACAAAAAGCTCAGCGCGCTGACTGATCGTTTTTTAGAGCTGGAAGAGCAAACAGCGCCGGAAGTCTCCGTGACCAAACCGCCCCACTGGTAAGCCACAAAGAAATTTCAAATGGAAAAGGGCAGTGTCACCACTGCCCTTTTCTATGAATAGCCCTACCGGATTAGTAAGGGCACTTATTGTCTGTGGTGTAATCATGCACCTTGATTTTACCGGAGATGATGTCGGCTTTTGCAGCTTCAACCGCAGCCTTCATTTCAGGTGTAATCAGCTTGGCGTTGTTTTCGTCCATCGCATAACTCACACCATCATCTTTCAGACCCATCTGAACGATACCGGCTGTGAATTTATCAGCGGCAACATCTGCAAAAGCCTTATAAACGGCAGTATCAACACCCTTAACCATCGAGGTCAGAACATGACCCGGATGCAGGCCGTTCTGGTTGGAGTCAACGCCGATGCCGAGCTTGCCCGCATCAGCCGCAGCCTGCAACACGCCAATACCGGTACCACCGGCAGCATGATAAATCACGTCAGAACCCTGATCGATCTGAGCCTTGGTGATTTCGCTGCCTTTAGCCGGATCATTCCACGCGGCAGGTGTATCGCCGGTCCAGTTATTCAGAACTTTTGTGCCTTCTTTACCGGCTTTTGCACCACCGGCATAACCGCAATAGAAACGACGGATCAGCGGCACATCCATACCACCGACAAAACTTACAGTGCCGGTTTTAGAAGCCATCGCTGCCAGCATACCAACCAGATAGCCGCCTTCTTCTTCTTTAAACACAACGGAGCGCACATTCGGCGCTTCCACGACAGCATCAATGATTACGAATTTCGTATCCGGAAATTCCTTTGCAACTTTCTCAATTGCGGAAACAGCCGAGAAACCGGCAATCACAACCGGTGAGTTGCCATCCTGTGCAAATTTACGCAGAGCCTGTTCACGCTGCGCATCGTTCTGAATTTCAAATTCACGATAATTAGTACCGTGATCTGCTTTATATTTGGCAGCGCCATTATAAGCGGCTTCATTGAAAGACTTGTCAAATTTTCCGCCAAAGTCATAAACAACAGCCGGCTTCAGTTCTGCCGAATAAGCTGCTGAAACACTCAGGGTCGCGGCCAACAGGCCCATAACGATACGCTTCATTACCACTCACCTCCGATAGCGCAGTAATTCTGCGCGAGAAAATATCCACCCGTGTTCGGTAAATTATGCTGTTTTTTACCGCCCGCTCAGATTTTAATAATCGGCAATCTGGCACGGTCCGGAACTTTTTTCATCTTAAATTTATGCGCTTACACATATTTCATTGCCAGAACACACCGCGCCGCCCTTAAATCACGCAGGAAACGCCTGTACCGCGCAAGCCGCAATAACCCTGAGGGTTTTTCGCCAGATATTGCTGATGATAGCCTTCAGCATAATAAAAATCAGAAGCAGGCAGAATTTCCGTCGTAATTGCGCCAAGACCACGGGCGGTCAGCGCCTGCTGGTAAGCTGCTTTACTCGTTTCAGCAGCCTTCAGATCTTCATCCGAATAAACATAAATCCCCGAGCGATATGTTGTGCCTATATCATTACCCTGCCGCATACCCTGCGTCGGATCATGCTCTTCCCAGAAAATCTGCAAAAGCTGTGCCAGCGTCACCTCAGCCGGATCATAGACCACCTGCACCACTTCATTATGCCCTGTCAGGCCCGTACAGGTTTCCTCATAGGTCGGGTTCGGTGTCAGACCGCCGCTATAACCGGCAGCGGTGACATAAACACCGGGCACCTGCCAGAACAAACGCTCCACGCCCCAGAAACAGCCCATACCGAACAGAATTTTCTTCATATTATGCGGCCATGGCCCGTGCAGAGGAAGTCCGGAAACAAAATGGTCTTCGGAAGTCGCAATCGCCTCAGTACGACCGGCAAGCGCCTCGTTACTGGTCGGCATACGCAACTTGTGTTCGGGATATTGTCTGAACATCATCATAGTCCCTGTCTGATGCATTTCCGGTTTAAACAGCAATAACGGAAATGCTGCATACTTGTTAGTTTTAACGGCAGGCAGCCGGAACAGGCTTACACATATCTGTACTCTTAACGTGCATAAGATTTACGCCCAATCGTTCCGACAGCAAAACACACTATACTCAGCACTAAAAATAAGAACCATCCGGGCATATTCAACACCGGAACCATCCAGTTGTCCCAAAATCCGTTCCAGAAAACCTGCCGTATAAAACCGGCAAAAGCAGCCAAATATTCAGGCAGATAGTCCTGCAAACTCTGCAGAAATGGCGTCACAACCAAACGAAGCTGCGCAATTGATCGCGCAATATCAAAAACAGCAAATAACAAGCTGACACCCAACGACCAGAGCGCCAGAAAATTAAAAAATACACGCATAATAACCCATATCCGTCTTCTGAAATTCAGAACTCAAAAAACAACTCTGAATATCATTCTATCACAAGGAGCTTTCCTGACAGACAGGCTATTAAATTTTTCTAATATAAAATTATAATTCACGGAAAAGTCTGTAACTTCCCTCCGCCGTTGAACAAAAACATTTGCCCTTTCGGACATAAGATTCGACCAGTTTCGTCACGAATTTCAGCCAGATCAGTTCAAAACACTCAAAACCAAGCTCTGGCGGCACGAAATTCGACGATATTTTCCACAGAGCCTCAAAAATATTAAAATCAATAAATTCAATAAGTTAAATAAATAAAGCATTCGATTTTTCATATAATTTCACTGTTTTTTGCCTGTAAAATCAAATGAATTCAGTGAAACACGAAATAATGGTTGAACATCCGTCTTTTATAGCTATATTCCGCGCCGAAACGGTCGTTTAACAGCTGACCACTGTTTGAAGATACGCCGTTGTGATTGATATCACTTATAAATATCAGTCTTGAGTGGAGAGGTGGCCGAGTGGTTGAAGGCGCACGCCTGGAAAGTGTGTATACGGGGAACCGTATCGCGGGTTCGAATCCCGCTCTCTCCGCCATATTACCGTTCCAAGCCGTTGAAAACATTGATTTTCATCATCTTCCATAATATTATGGTACAAAAGGTGGTACAAAATCATTGAAAAAATACTCCCCTGACATCCCCCATTTGTACGTCCGACGAAAGACTTTCGTCTTTCGCCTTGTCATACCTGCACATCTGCGCAGCCTTGCAGGGAAATCAGAATTCAAAGCTTCACTGAAAACCAAAGACCTTTCAGTCGCCATGAAGCAATATGGCGAAGTCGAACCATATTATCAAAGCCTTATGGAAAAACTTCGCAATGGTGAAGACCTGACCAACTATTCAGAGCTAAGCTACGAAGAAGTTATGCGTATGGCACAAGTCACCGGACGAATTTACAAACCGCTTGATCAGCTTATCCAAAATCCAGCACAATTAATGCAGACCCACAGCGAATGGACAAAAGCAGGCAAACCGAAAGGGCGCGAATTTTCAAGCTACTTTGGCACAGCCGAAGCTACCATGAAGCTGTCCAATCTAGTCGCATTCTACGAAGATGATCAGGTGCATATGCTGAGTTCTTTAAACGACAGAGAAAGATCAAAAAAACTAACCCCATTGAAGAATGCCGTTACGCAGTTAACGTCCTTCTTAGGAAAAGATATCGATCTGTCCTCCTTAGATCGTCAGCAGGCACGAAATTTCCATAGACACTTAAAGCACAAGATTGCAACGCAAGAAATTAAAGCAAACACCGCTAGTAAATATATTACACACTTACGCGTCCTTATCAAAACCTACAAAATCGCACATGATGACGAAACAGAAACTGTCTTTGATGGACTAAACTTCCAAGCACAAGAGAATGCGCGACCTCCGTTTACAATCGACTTCTTAAACGAACGCTGGTTCAAAAAGGATGCATTCACACAATTAAACCCGTGTGCAAAGGCACTTCTTTTTGCTGTGATAGACACGGGTTGTTCATTTAAAGAACTCTGTGGCCTCGATCCAGAAAAAGATATCCGCCTCAACGTCGCTATTCCACACATTATCATTCAGGGAAATGAACATCGGCAGTTAAAGACTACACATCGCAAACGTACTATCCCGCTCACAGGGTATTCCTTGCAGGCCTTTAAGACTTTTCCAGCGGGTTTCACACAGTACGCGACAGACAATGGCCCATCAAATGCATCAGGTCTGATAAATAAGTATATGCAGAACAATGGGCTTTTAGAAACCGATCAACACTCCGTCTACAGTCTACGCCACACGTTTAAAGACCGCTTGAGAAAGCACGGCATCCCTGAAGAACTACAGCACGACTTAATGGGACATAAAGATCAAGGAATGGGTTCCCATTACGGAAATGGTTATCCGCTAGAAGAAACCGTGACATATTTACAACGAATGAGTGCCGATTGGAAATATCTCTCTTTGAATGATAAAGAAAATCGACTTTCTAGATAAATACTTTTGTTAGCAGGCTCTGCAGGTCATTCACCCTCATCGCACAACCATTCGTGATGAAGACCAAAGTCAGGACTGCATAACAGAAGGGACATCGATGCATTGATCAATGCATGATAAATACAAACACATTGACCTTGATAACTATAAAGCATGCCTGCAAGAAGTCGGGGATATGCTCAGAAAAAATAATGATCATAACGGTTTTCGAAAAATCACTGCTGAATGGAACGCAGTCAAAGCCTATGAAAACTCGATGATTGCACCATGGGATTAATACGCTTCCCGTAATTCATGCGTATTCGTTGCCTGATAATACCTTCCGAAGGCAACACTCAGCAAACCACTCTCATCGATAAATACCAGACAGAGGAACTTTGCCTCTGCAGCATGAGCACATGTTATTTCTGGTCGGTGCAGCAAGATAAATACAACGTAGATGTTCGGCAAAAGTACTTTACTGCTTCCTGCATACTTGCCTCATCACACAGTAAAGTTCTCTTTGTTGTTCATAACAGAGCAAAAAAGCAATAGAACTAATATCACCATAGCCCAATGCGTCCTGATAAATCAGGGTCACATCATTCATTACTTCTGAAAAGAATTGAGATCAATGTATGAGCGGCACAAGCTATTTCCAATAGCAAGTATCGAAGGCAAAAATGCATCGAGAACGTGGAAATAGATTTCATTTACATTCAACAGTTCAAGGATTTCCTTGCACTGATGGTATACTATTATGAGAAACAATATGAGAAAAGTATTTTTACATGAAGAATTAGTAACGCACATTCCGAACTTGATGAATGCATACGGACGATTTCAGTACCATTCAGAACCAGACAAAATATGGTCACTGGGGAATGAAATTGATCACCAAAAACACGTTTACGAACTCACCGCACACTTTAACAACACTGATAGAAGAACGACTGAATTACAGTTCGGTATGGATAAGATGTGCTGTGACTTTCACAGCCATTTAAGTCGCTCACTACTGGGGAACAACTGGACTATTACTAAGAACCTTCATAAGCAGCCAATGCTGGTATGCTTCTTTGATCACGAAGGTACAAGACAACGTCAAAGCCTAGCCCGCAGCGTATACCCACATATTCATGGTCTGTTGCTCATTCATGATGCCACCTTCGAAAAGTTTATAGATATTACAGAAAAACGCCCCAACGAACGACGGTACTTACTGCAAAAGCCATGGGCTTTCAAAGAAGTGTCATTCAAACCGACGTTCAACGGCGTCGAAGGAATGAAGGAGTTTGTAAGTTACGCGTTGAAGTTTGACAAATCCAGTGCGAAATCTGGCAACAACCTGTTCCCATGGGATATCTATCCAAAATCCAACAAGAAATGGAACTCCGCTCTGAACGAAATTCCAGAGAACGAACTGAGATATTATAGCAGTGCACTGAAGCGATACCGGAATTAATCATCAATAGACATCATCGCGCAACCATAGCAGCGAATAAATACTCAGTGGGATATAATTGCAAAATACAAGATTTCCGATATTTATGGGGCATTAACAAGGACTCGGTGCAATTCCGAGTGGCTCTTCTGGCCGCCTATCCGCCAGACAACACTGCAACGGCATTCTTAAAAGCCAAATTTTCAGTTCGTTGCATCAGTGTGTAAAATTCCCAATGCTAAGATTAAAAGAATACCGCAGTCAGTGGTTTTCAAACATTCGTGGCGATATCTTATCGGGTATCGTTGTTGCTCTCGCTCTTATTCCTGAAGCGATAGGGTTTTCTGTTATTGCAGGCGTGGACCCCAAAGTTGGTTTGTATGCTTCATTTGCAATTGCATGTGTGGCAGCTTTTACCGGTGGTCGCCCTGCAATGATTTCAGCGGCTACAGCGGCCACAGCTGTCGTCATGGTATCACTCGTTAAAGAACATGGACTGCAATATCTTTTCGCAGCCACAATCTTAATGGGTATTCTTCAGATACTTGCCGGAGCATTAAAGTTGGCGCGGGTAATGCGTTTTGTTTCCCGTTCCGTCATTACCGGCTTTGTAAATGCACTGGCCATTTTGATCTTTATGGCTCAGCTACCGGAACTGATCGATGTTCCGACACAAACCTACTGGATGATTGCAGCCGGACTGGGGATAATCTATCTTTTCCCTTATCTGACCAAGGCAATCCCCTCGCCATTAATCGCAATTGTCGTACTGACGTTCATTGCATGGTCAACTGGTATGGAGTTACGGACAGTCGGTGATTTAGGGGAACTCCCTTCAGCTTTTCCAATTTTCGCCTTGCCACAAGTACCCCTCACCTTCGAAACTCTGCAGATCATATTCCCTTATTCCGTAACACTGGCATCTGTTGGCTTGCTTGAATCATTGCTGACAGCTCAAATTGTTGATGACATGACTGATACGCCCAGCAATAAAAATCAGGAATGCTACGGACAAGGAACAAGCAATATAGCTTCTGCACTTATCGGCGGAATGGGTGGCTGTGCCATGATCGGCCAGTCCGTGATCAATGTGTCGTCAGGCGGTCGCGGCAGACTCTCAACATTTGTAGCAGGCGCGTTTCTTCTTTTCCTGATTGTTGTGCTTAACGATCTTGTCAAAATCATTCCAATGGCAGCACTTGTTGCAGTAATGATTATGGTTTCAATCGGAACATTTTCTTGGCGCTCTGTGCTTGATCTGAGACGCAATCCGCTGCCTTCTTCAGTCGTCATGATTGCTACAGTTGTAACAGTCATTACAACGCATGATTTGGCAAAAGGCGTCATCGTTGGAGTGCTGTTATCAGGCATATTCTTTGCTGGAAAAGTTGCTAAACTTTTTACTGTTACCAAACAAAGCGACGAGAGCACAAACACACTTACCTATATGGTTGAAGGACAGATTTTCTTCGCTTCAGCTGAGAGTTTTATCCATTCTTTCGATTTCAGCAGCACACACGCTCTTATCATGATTGATGTCAGCCGAGCGCATTTGTGGGACATAACTGCTGTTGGGGCTCTTGATAAAGTCGTCTTAAAGCTTCGATCTTCCGGAGCACAGGTCGAAGTACGCGGTTTTAACCGTGCAAGCGCAGATATGATCGACAAGTTTGCTCTGCATGACAAAGCAGAACGACAAGCCGCCAGTAATTCGCTTCATTAAAAACAATGCTGGCATAGTCGAAAACTATGCCAGCACTCCCCCTCAGGTAGCCCCCCCTAATAATTTATCATTTGTGTTGACACAGTCCATATATCTATTATTCTAGATATATGGAAAATGAAACAGCAATCACTGCACTCGCAGCCTTAGCACAGGCCACACGACTGGAAACTTTCCGGTTGCTGGTCAAACACGAACCGAACGGTTTACCGGCAGGTGAACTGGCACGTGTATTGGATGTGCCCCAGAATACAATGTCAGCCCACCTGTCCACGCTGTCCCGCGCAGGATTGATCAAAGGAGAACGTCAGAGCCGGTCAATCATCTACCGTGCTGATCTTGATACATTTCGGGAACTGACGCTTTTCATGATCAAGGATTGTTGTGGCGGCAGTGAAGAACTCTGCACTCCCCTTATCCGGAGTCTTACGCCCTGCTGTACGTCAAAGGAACAGCCGGATCATCCAGTCTGAATCCTCCTGCATAACAATCTGAAATTCACTGATTATCACAACTGAATAAGGCCGGTTTCGCTCCATGGCATAAAACCAGCCAAGGAAAAGCCATGTCTGTCTTTGAACGATATCTGACACTCTGGGTTGCCCTATGTATCATCATCGGGATTGCCTTGGGGCATCTGTTTCCCACAGCCTTCCATATGGTCGGGGCAGCAGAGATTGCCAAGGTCAATATACCTGTTGCCATCCTGATCTGGCTGATGATCATTCCCATGCTGCTCAAAATCGACTTCTCAGCGATGCGTCAGGTCGGCCAGTATTGGCGTGGCATCAGTGTGACACTCTTCGTCAACTGGGCAGTCAAACCCTTCTCTATGGCCTTGTTGGGTTGGCTGTTCATCGGTTGGCTGTTCCGGCCATATCTCCCGCAAGACCAAATCGACTCTTACATTGCCGGACTGATTATTCTGGCCGCAGCGCCATGCACAGCAATGGTCTTTGTCTGGTCTAACCTGATTAAGGGCGAACCCCATTTCACCCTGTCTCAGGTAGCACTGAATGACGCGATCATGGTCATTGCTTTTGCCCCGATTGTCGGCCTGCTTTTAGGATTATCAGCGATCACAGTGCCGTGGAATACACTGATTTTCTCAGTGGTTTTGTACATCATCTTTCCCGTCATCATCGCACAACTGATACGACGCAGCCTGCTCTCCAAGAATGGTAGCCAGCCCTTAAACAAACTGCTGAAGGCATTACAGCCATTATCGCTGATTGCTCTTCTTGCCACGCTTGTTTTGCTGTTTGGTTTTCAGGGGGAACAGATCATAGCCCAGCCACTGATCATTGCCATGCTGGCAATACCGATCCTGATCCAAGTCTATTTCAACTCCGGTCTGGCTTACGTCCTGAACCGGATGTCAGGCGAACAACATTGTATTGCAGGCCCATCTGCCATGATTGGCGCTTCAAACTTCTTCGAATTAGCCGTTGCTGCCGCGATCAGCCTTTTCGGTTTCAGTTCCGGTGCCGCCCTTGCAACAGTTGTCGGCGTATTGGTGGAAGTCCCCGTTATGCTCTCCGTTGTCTGGATCGTGAACCGGTCAAAAGGCTGGTACGAACAAGGCACTAATCAAACCAAGACAGGTGATATCTGATGTCCGTTACAATCTATCACAACCCTAAATGCGGAACTTCACGCAACACACTCGCCATGATCCGCGCCAGTGATGAAGAGCCTGTGATCATTGAATATCTGCAAACACCGCTATCCAAAGAACAATTGTCAGAACTTGTTACTGCCATGAAAATCTCCGTGCGGGATTTGCTACGGGAAAAAGGCACACCTTTTGCTGAACTCGATTTAGCCAATCCGAAATGGTCAGACGATCAATTACTGGATTTTATTGTGCAACATCCGATCCTGATGAACAGACCGGTGGTTGTGACGCCACACGGCACCGCCCTTTGTCGCCCGTCAGAACGTGTTCTTGATCTTCTGGAAAATCCCGCTGTCAGTTTCACCAAAGAAGACGGGGAACAGATAAAGTATGAGCGGAAGGACAGATAGTCATGACACTACCCAATCTTGACTTGCAGGCGTTTCGCACACCCGATTACGATAAGCTCCAAGCACCTTTACTGACATATAAACCGCGCATCCTGCTTCTATACGGTTCGCTGAGAGAACGTTCTTACAGCCGCTTTTTAACACTGGAAGCACAGCGGTTACTGGAGTTTATGGGGGCAGAAACACGGATATATCATGCCGATGGCCTGCCATTGCCAGATGACAGTACTGCTGATCACAGCAAGGTTCAGGAGTTGCGTGAAGCAATGCTGTGGTCAGAAGGGCAAGTCTGGACCAGCCCTGAACGCCACGGCGCAATGAGTGCTGTCATGAAATCACAAATAGACTGGATACCTTTAGCGGGCGGCTCTGTACGCCCGACGCAAGGTCGCACACTGGCACTGATGCAGGTTTCCGGCGGCTCTCAGTCTTTCAACGCTTTGAACCAAATGCGTGTCTTAGGTCGATGGATGCGCATGATTACAATCCCCAACCAATCATCAGTCGCCAAAGCATGGCAGGAGTTTGATGAAGCAGGTCGCATGAAACCCTCTTCATTTTATGAAAGAGTTGTCGATGTCATGGAAGAACTCATCAAATTCACTATCCTGACACGGGGCATATCTGACCACCTTACCGACCGTTACAGTGAACGAAAAGAAGCCGCAGAGAAACTGGAAACCCGTGTTTCGTTGAAATCCATATGACCGATCAGCGCCTTCCTGCTTATGCAATACTGAGCCTTGGCCTCACACAAATCATCGGCTACGGCACACTCTACTATTCATTCAGTGTGCTGGCTCCGTCCATTGCGCATGGCTATCAGGCAACAACGGAATGGGTCTATGGAATATTATCCATGGCACTGCTAGCAGGTGGTGTGCTGGCACCGTGGCTGGGCAAACTCATTGACCGCTTAGGTGCTGCACAAATTATGACAGTCGGCTCTGCTTTTGCAGCGCTTTCTCTCATCCTTTGCGCAGTCTCCCCCAATTCGCTGGCCTTCATTGTAACGCTTACAATCGTGGAGATTGCAGCCAATCTTGTACAATACGGCGCCGCCTTTGCACTGCTTGTGCAGATCAAACCAGTGGTTGCCCAGCGCAGCATTGTCTATCTGACACTGATAGCCGGTTTTGCATCCACCATCTTCTGGCCACTCACATCATTACTACTGCAATGGCTGACATGGCAGCAAATCTATCTGGTTTTTGCCGGTCTCCATCTGGTGATATGCCTGCCGCTGCATTATTCCCTGACACGCACCAGCAAAACAACTCATGATCAACGTAAGAATGACGGCAAAGCAATACCTTCTGTAGCTGGCGTACTGCCTTTGGCATTAAGACGTAAAGGTTTCGCAGTACTTCTAACAGCTTTCAGCCTGCAAGCATTGATATCCTCTGCAATCCTTGTTCATATGATCCCGTTACTGGCCATATTGGGCTTGGCAAAATCAGCAGCCTTTATCGGCGCTGTGTTCGGACCATCGCAAGTCGCCAGCCGCCTTATCAATATGATGGCGGGAAAAAACCTATCCCCCGTGAACTTAGCCGTCATCGCAGCCTCGTTCATTGCCTTATCCGTTATGATATTGATGATCGGCGCACCTTATATTCCTGCAGCAATATTATTCGCCTGCTTGTTTGGTTTCGGGAATGGTCTGTTCAGCATTATAAGCGGTTCCCTACCGTTATATTTATTTGGAAGCGCCGGATATGGTGCGATGCAGGGAAAACTGATGTCTGCGAGATTGGTGCTATCTGCCATAGCGCCATTTGCCATGGCTTTCGCATTAAAGAATACGAGTGTTTACATCACTCTGGCGATAATCATCGTCGTATCGATAGCGGGAGGCGGTCTGTATTTCATAATAAAGCAAGGCTTACAGACCAGAGCTTTGAATTGAGCCTACTGCGCGCTTAGTCTGTAAGCTAAGCCACATAACACGGCAAATTTCCAATTATTTATATTTTCTCCCCGCCTTCATTGGCTGCGGTGGCAGTGCGTCTTTATCAGGAACTTCAAAAAGCTCACTGACTGTCACTTGCAGTGCATCAGCCAATGCTTCCAGAGTCGAAATCGTGACGTTCTCTGTACCCCGTTCGACCCTCCCTACATATGACCTGTCAACATTTGACTCCAAAGCTAACCGCTCCTGAGAGAAGCCTTTAGCCACGCGAAGTTTCCGTAAATTCCAACCGATAATCTGTCTTGAGTTCATAGAACGATTAACAGTATAGACGGCTTGACAATCGACGGACTGCTGGGCACATATTAATTTTCAGCACACGTTAGTGAATCCAATGGATTCACATAACAATGTCGGGGGCAAATGAAGTGCAGAGCGAAGCGATCAAACGTATCGGGTCAATCAGCCAATCAGCTGCAACCCATCAGAAACATACGCAACACGACTAAGGTCGGAAAACAAAGGTCACTTCGATGGCATACCCAATTCAAATGATAGAACCAGTTACCCATAGAACAGCAGTTGGTTTCAAAGGAATTTCTTGGACCTGCTTATTCTTTGGTCCATTCCCCGCATTGTTTCGCGGTCACTTTGTTGGTTTCTTAGTCATCCTACTTGCCGTTCTCTGCACCTTAGGCCTTGCAAGCATTGTGTTTATGTTTGTTTACAACAACTGGCATTACAATTGGCTTGTATCAAAAGGTTTTAAACCAACGGGCGCAGCTATGGGAATGGGCATGATGGCCAATCAAAACATGATCAATGTTCATGTCGCCGAAAAACAATAATAAGTCGCTATAAACCAATAATTTAACAATAATTAAATTAGATAAATTTAATTTAATTCAAAATTAAATGTGCCATTTAAACAACACAACTAAAATTATAAATACAAATGTAAAAATTAACTATTAATTAACCGTAAAATAACTAAATCACATAAACTACGAACAACATGACTTACAGGGATAAACATGAAAATCTTAGTCATCGCGGCAACCACACTTTCAATTTCCACCACTTTGGCTGTAGCTGCTGATGCTATCGTAGCGCCAGTTATTGAACCAGCGGCTATTACCACAGATTCACCTCGTTGGTTCGTTGATGCAGGTGTGGGCGGCGCATGGTCTAATGCAAGTGCGCTCCACTTCATCAATCCAATTGGTACAGCTTTTACGGAAAATGCAGTATCAGGCGACCGCATCCACCTGAACGATACCGATAAAAAAGATAGCTCCGTCGCAGCAGTATTTAGCGTAGGCTATATGCTTGCCCCTAACTACTACGTTAAAGGTTCGTATCGTTATTTCGGTCAACACGACTATAGCGGGAATGCGACCTTCGGTGGCGATGACTACGATCAAGACCTTCGCGTTCGCGCACATGGTGTATTCGTAGGCGCAGGTTATATCCATGACCTCACAGACCGTTTTTACGTAGATGCATTTGGTGAAATCGGCGCGTCTTTCTTGAAAGCCTCTGCCAAGCAGGGCGAAAACCTTTATCCTGACGATTTCGCTTCATTCCCATCTAAAAGCCAGACAAACTTTGCTGGCGGCCTCGGTCTTGGCGTTGGTTATAAAGTTACAGAAAACGTAGACTTCACCGTTACAGGTACTTACCACTGGCTCGGCAAAGCTGAAACAAACAAAACAGTTAATGTTCAATATATGAATGACGGGGAAATGCTGAAAGCCAAGAACATTGGTGTCGCAGGTGTTACTGCTGGTATTCGTGTGAAGTTCTAATCACTTAAATGGGCAGTTTAACTGCCCATTTTCATATCATGCTTTGACATGAAAGCCTATTCGCAAAATCACAAGAGAACATCATGAATAAACTGCTATTGATAAGTGCAGCAACATTAATTGTCTCAAGCAATGCATTCGCGGCAGACATGGGTGTTGCCTTTGAATGGGGCCCAACAAAAAAATGTTTTGATTCAAAGTCTCCGCCAATCAAACTCTCCAATGTTCCACAAGGCACAGCAAAACTTTTGATCAAAATGATTGATCAAAATGCATCGAGCTTTGATCATGGCGGCGGCAGCGTAGCCTTCAAAGGGCAGGCACAACTTCCTTATGGCGCCTTTAAATACAAAGGTCCATGCCCGCCATCAGGAACGCACTTCTATAAAATTACTGTCAAGGCTGTTGATGCATCAGGAAAAACCCTAAGCAGCGGTTCCGCAACACAGCCATTCTCTAAAAAATAATCGCTTTTCAGCTCTCCCCGCATAAGGCGGGGTTTGCTACACTTCACGAAACAATCATCAGTGATCACATGGTTCAGATGACGTTAACATGAAGGCATTTAAGTTTTCTTCTTCGCCTTGGTAATTACTTTCCGGATACGAATTCGTAGAGGTTTTCCCTCAACCTGTTCAATATCGAATGCATTTGTCTTTCGCACCAAATCACTAAGTTTGCGAAAACCATAATTCCGCGGATCAAAGTCAGACGCTAGATTGGCAAGCTGAGTGCCCACAGCCCCTAGCTGTACCCAACCATCTTCGGATTCCATCTGTCCAATAACTTTCTTGATTACTGGAATGGCGGCACTTGGCGGCTGAAGTGCGTTTGGCGTGCTACCTGTTTCGTTACCATTAGATATGGTCGGCGGAAGCAAGTTTTCTGTATAGATAAACCTACGGCACGCTTGGCGAAAACTCTCCGGTGTTTTTTGTTCCCCAAAACCGAAAACGTCCACCCCTTGTTCTCTGATGCGTGCGGCAAGCCGTGTGAAATCACTATCAGACGACACTAAACAGAAACCATCAAAGCGACCACTGTGCAGCAAATCCATTGCATCAATAACCAAAGTAATATCTGAGGCGTTCTTACCCGTTGTATATGCAAACTGTTGCTGCGGAATGATCGCGTGCCTTGCGAGAACCTCTATCCATGACTTAGAACGTGCGCTTACGAAGTCACCATATATACGTCGAACGCTAGCTTCACCAATTTTTGCAATTTCTTCGAACAACCCATCGACAATTTTTGCGGATGCATTGTCAGCGTCGATAAGAACTGCAAGACGTGGAGAGCGACCTTCAACTATCATAATATATCCGCTTCATAATCCGACACAGAGCTTTTGTAGCTTGCAACAAGTTGAACAATAACAAACTAACTCGGCGACCTTCAACACTGAAAAGTATGACTAGAGTTGCCTTTGCCTCGCTCTAAGACAAGCCCCCCCATCGAATGATCTAGCAAACGTTTATAGCGAGGCCAGCGCCCCATTCTTTAGACGTGAAAGAGTCGATCTGGAACAACCGGTCGCCTGTATAATGCTATTCCAGCTTTGGCCACTTTCAAGCATTTTCAGTATAGCTTCATTACGGGA
Source organism: Pseudochrobactrum lubricantis (assembly GCF_041929865.1). Taxonomy (NCBI): domain Bacteria; kingdom Pseudomonadati; phylum Pseudomonadota; class Alphaproteobacteria; order Hyphomicrobiales; family Brucellaceae; genus Pseudochrobactrum; species Pseudochrobactrum lubricantis. The sequence goes on along the minus strand of NZ_JBHEEE010000009.1, from coordinate 78,811 downwards.
TTTATTCTCCGGACGGCCTTTATAAAGCCCCTGCTCTTTAGCCTTAGCTATTCCCTGCTTTTGTCGTCTACGACGATCTTCATAGTCTTTACGAGCAATGGCCGCGATCATGTCCAGCATCATATTATTAATGGCCTCCGACATACGGGTAGTAAATTCATCCGTATTCGAAGATGCCATTCCCCATGATGTCGGCAAATCAAGAGCAACCACTTTAACCTGTCTGTCACGAATTTCAGACTTCAAACGCTCCCAGTCTTTAGCATTCAAACGACTTAAGCGGTCCACTTGCTCTATCAGCAAAATATCACCTGCCTGACAGTCGGATAGCAGACGAAAAAGTTCCGGACGGTTTAGCGATGCGCCACTTTCATTTTCAACATACGTGGCTGCAATCTTCAGGCCTTTATCACTAGCGAACTGAAACAAATCGTTTTTCGCCCTGCTGGCATCTTGCTCTTTCGTCGATGCACGAAGGTAAGCTCTCACAAACATACTAACCACCATAAAGTTCCATTTACATGGTTCCATTATAGATGGTTCGTTATAAGTTATCAAATGATATTTATGGAACCAAGATCAGTATGGTTCGCTTAAGGCATACTAATAAAACAAACCCGATTTACGAACCCACTACATACTGGTACGCATTGACGTTGGGTTTAGGTTTCATTGGGGGAGGGATAATGAAAACTTTTCAACGCAAACATCCAACGAATGTGCAATTCAACCAACAACGAAAATCAGTTTACAAACAACTGCAACTGATAAGGCAAATAAGAACTAAAAATGTAATTCGGGGAATTTTAGCAAGCGAGAAGAAAGCAACCGTAAGCCCAACAGGAATGCAGGCTATCCGCCGCGAGGCCGCAGGGCCAGACCTATCAAGTGCAACTCAAATCATCCTTGGCATTAATGGAGGCTACCCATTTTCAAATGTAGGGTCGAGCTATCGAAACTTGCTTAGGACGCATAGTTTAAATGTAATTATTCCTGAGAATGAGGTTTATTATCTTATCGGTCATTTAAATGGCTGGTCTATGGAAGTCCGGAAAATTCTCGGCGCCATGGAAACAATGGCTACTTTACCAAATGCTCATCCAGTTGACGCTTTAGATGCACTGTTCTTAGTAGCCCAACAATGGGGCGCTTCCAATTACTTAGTTAAGAAGGTTGCTTATATTGCTTCAAAAGCAGGTAAAGATGCGGAATTAATAGAGCCTCTTTCGAAAATTAGCGACTTACTAGAGCAACGAAAGTATCCCACCCCTTTCTTTTCAGCAATGGAGGATATGGATTCAGACTTTGATTATTTCACCCGTATTTCAAATCGTGTGCAATTACTGTCAAAGTATGTGAGCGATGGAGACTTTAGACAGCTTTTACCGCTACATAATGTAATCCCCGTACCATTGTCTAAAAAAGATTTGGGCTCTTACCTTAGAAAATCTCATTCTATGTCGCTTGTCGACGAAGTTGTTTCACTTGTGCAAATATTTATTTTGAAAGAACAGTGGCCAGAAATTATCGATCAGATCAACAGTTTTCTTAGTCCGGAAATTTATGCAGCTATACTAAAATTTATGCAGATACCATTTGATACATCTCGGCTTTATGATGACGTAGACCCTTACTCTGCAGATATCGTCTATTACCGTCGTGCTGCAGCTTTTGTTGAATTTGAAGAGCCTTGTAAATATCGATTGTTTGTAGACAAGATCATTGGTCCACGACTGATGGATAATTACATTCCTCCTATGGATAATTCAATTATTACAACTCCAAGTGTACGTGATCTAACGAAGACCCTGAATGGATTTAGAAAATCATCTAAGTATATAGATATACAAAATTCTGGAGTATTTCTCAGAACAATTTGGTTTCTAATTTACATAGATAGAAATCGTACACTGAGTGCATTTTCACACAACGACGTAAGAACAATTTTAAATAATACTATGTACCTTAATATTCTCTTATCAGGAGATGAAATAGAAAGGCTTTACGCAACTTCTAATGATGAATCTCGTTCATTAATAACAGTACTAGCATTAGCACTTTATAAATCAAGATCAAATGACGATGATGTTGACTTTAAATTTCGATTAAACTTATGCAAAACTGTTATTGATAAATTTCAAGGAAGTATTGTATCTTACATAGAATGGCTATTGCCGTCGTCTCCTGAGGTCGCAAATTTCCTTTTGAATGTACTTGATGGACCTACATTACAAAAGATGTATTGGCTCGTTAAAAACCCTCGTGAAGCCGATCAAATTAGGCAAGACATTTTGCGAGCTGTGGGAAAAACTAAAGGGCGACTAGAATATTTTGTCGAAGCCGATGCCATTGAGGCAAAGGCCCAAGTTTCTAAAATTCAAATGTATTTTGACGATAGCCGAATGTATGTTGACGGATACGCCATGAAACAATGGCTTATTGATAACCCTAGTGCTTATCAGCAACAATATTTACAACTTCTCGAGCATCACGCAGAAAATTTGTCAGTCCTTAAAGTAGCAATTAGCCGTTCCGGCTCAGAATTTAAGGCAGAAACATGGACGCTTTCAGCGTACGACTACATGTTGTTCGAAGTTGCTAAAGCTGCATTTACTCAGTTTTGCATCAATACAAACTTCGGTATTGAGTCTTATTTGGGCCGCAGAATACGACATAACACGCTAACTGGTATGATGCGTGGCGGTGTGGAGACTCTTCTAGAAAAGGGAAATTATCATATCTTGACCTACGATGATGCATTCCTTCAAGCGCATGCTGACTGGGTCGAAGATTACCGATCTATAATTGAGCATCTACGTAAAGATATTCTGCAGTTCAAAACAATTCAAAAACCTAAGGGGATTTTCTACTCAGACATGAATGTAGATACAGAACCGACGAAAACTAATATCGCTCTTCTCAGAGGTATGGCAACGTCGGCCAATAGTATCGAACTATTCAATGAAATGTTAATTCGCTTCTGCTGGCAGGAGATCGACCCACAACTTAATACTGCTGCAAAATTTGTGACAGTTGATGTATTAAACAACACAACTAGTCGCCTCAATGCACACTTTGCAAATTTCAACAGCGACCTACAGAGACAATTTTTGGCTGAACTGCAAAATGAGGTTCATGATAGATTTACGCGCTTGGGGAGTTGGTTCAGGCAGCCCGACAGCGGGTTCGTAAGCGCATCGATCAAACAGCTTGGGGAACTCATTTTTATGGAAGCCACAAACGGGCCAGTACCTACTAACCAGCAAATAAATTGGTCAGGTAATGGGTATGACATCCCCATGGATGGCCTTTCTGTCCACCGTATGTACGACTGCCTATCTGTGTTAATACGAAATGCTTGCAAATACGGAGAAGTGAACGTTCCGATTAATGTTGATGTCGATGCCCAACAAGCTCAAAAGGCAAACATCGCAAAAGTAACAGTCCACGTAGCTTCTTGGCTGAAAGATGATGCTTCAAAGCAAGAAAACGTTGCACGATTAGTAAAATGTTTTGAAGAAAATGATATAGGAACCGCTATGATGAAGGAGGGATATTCTGGCATAAAAAAGCTCAGATATATTGTTTCCAGTTGCGAGAGATCATCTGACGTTAAACATGTAATTACTAATGACATTTGCAAGATTTCTTTTACCTTGACTGTCGAATTGGCTGAAACAGTATGAAGTTAAGAGTACTATTAGTTGAAGATGAAGAGCATAAGACCACGGATTTGGTAAATAGGCTTAATTTCGCTTTTCCAAAACTCAACTTACACGTGGCCCGAAGCGTTCGCGAGGCGGTCTTAGAGGTTTTGGAAAATGAGTTTGAGCTCGTTGTCCTAGATATGGCTTTACCAACATTTTCTGATGCAAGCAGAGATGAAGGAGGGGGAGGCGTTTCTCAGGCGATTGGTGGGGTCGAAGTCTTGAGATCACTTCAAAGTGCGAACCAGATGTGCAACATCATAATCGTTACTCAGTATCCTGAAATTATTATTAGTGGAGAGAGAGTCAAGCTTAACCAAATAGGAAAAGTTGTGTCTCGCAGATACAACCAAAACATCTTAGGAGTAGTTCTGTATTCCTTTAAAACAATCGCATGGGAAGAGAACTTTGATAAACTTTTGGGGGCAATGAGTAAGTGAAAGTACTTTTGTTTGAGGATAACGACGTTAAATTTGATGCAATCTCAAATGTTCTTATAGAAAAAAATATTACACCAAACAACATCATTAGAATATGTACTGTTGCTGAATATGCATCAGTTTTTAGTAAAAATTTTGATTTATGCATAATAGACATCAGAATGCCATCACTAAATGGCACTTCTGCAAATAATGCAGGCTCTGAAATACTTAGTATGCTTGCATATAGTGGAAAAAATAAAGTTCCAATTTTAGCTATTACTGCTTTTCCTGAGGATGCCGATCAATTTCGTGAAACATTCTCAGCACATGGTTGTATGATATATGATTTTGATCAAAAGCATGTTTGGTCACAGGCTTTAGATATATTTATTTCTCAAGCACGAGATCGTAATAAGTATGATTTTTTAGTTTTTACCGCGCTAGGGGAAGAGCGAGACCCATATGCCAAACTCGAAAACCTAAAGATTTCCAGTGTAGAGAGAGAGGGAATTGACCACTGGGAATGTGACGCCGGTGAGTATAGTGGCTCAATCATTCTCCTTCCACGAATGGGTCTTGTAAATGCAACAGCGATTGTTGCGAAAGTCCTCAATTGCTATTCACCGCAAGTGGTCGCCATGAGCGGAATATGCGGCGGGATCGGAAACAATGCCAATTTGGGGCAATTACTGGTTACAGACCTCTGCTGGGAATATCAGTCAGGAAAATGGTTAGACGAAGTCCATAAAGCCGAACCATACCAAGTCAATATTCCGCAACACACACGAATTTCAATAGTGAAACGTTTAGAAAGCACCTCGCTCTTAACGGAGTTGGAAACTGGTTATAACGGAAAAAATCGCCCTCCGATTAAAAGCGACCCAATCCTTACAATCTTTTCCAGCGGTTCAGCGGTGATTGCCAGCGAGAAAAGACTCAACAATCTGGAGCAACAGCACAGGAAAGTGGCTGGTATTGATATGGAGATTTATGGTTTTCATCGAGCCGTAGAGCTATCCGGTCAAAATTTACATGCATTTAGCTCGAAAGTTGTTGTAGATAAGGCGAATAATAAGAAAAAAGATGATCTTCACGAGTATGGATCATATATATCGGCAAAATTTACTATGGAAATGATTGCAGAACTAATATCGATGAAGAAATAAGAATATAGTATGGCGCTGTATGGCGCCATACTATAAATTAAATATAATACCATAATAAAGTATAAATATATATTCTAAAAAATATTTTATCTTAAAATAATAAACATCCACAAATAATGGAAGAATTTTTATGAACTTAAGTGGCTACGATATTATTGGAGACATCCATGGAAACAGCGTAAAGCTTCATAAACTCCTAAATAAATTAGGGTATACTAAAAGTAGTAATTCCAGCGGATACACCCACTCTGAAAGAAAAATAATTTTCCTTGGCGATTTTATTGATCGCGGGCCACAGCAACTTGATACGGTCCTGACAGCCAAAGCTATGATTGAAAGCGGCTCCGCATTAGCGGTAATGGGTAATCACGAGTACAACGCTATTTGCTATGCCACTCCAAATCCACGTCATCCCAACGACTATTTACGTACTCATTTAGGCAACACGGGCAAGAAGAACTACCAACAACACGCCGCATTCCTGAATGAGGTTCAGTATGACCCCGTTCTGTACGATGAAGTTATTTCATTCTTTAAGACACTCCCCCTCTGGCTTGAAGTTGATGACATCCGCGTCGTTCATGCTTGCTGGAATATGCAGAAACAAAGCCAACTGAAACCGTATTTAACCAACGACAACTGTTTGACAGATGCAGGGATCATTGAAAGCGCTAAGGAGGGCAGTACAGCCTTTGAAGCAACAGAATTGCTATTGAAAGGATTGGAACTCCCTCTTCCCAATGGCATCATTTTTCAAGATGCAGATGGTCATGAACGCCAATCCGTACGCGTGAAATGGTGGGACAGCACAGCCAATGATTATGCATCCCTTGCGTTGTTGCCTGAAGCCATAACCCAGACCCTGCCAAGGGATACAATCCCAAACCTTGATGCGTACCGCTACAATGAAGATGCCTTGCTTTTCATTGGTCACTACTGGTTAACGGGCAAGCCGAAGCCATTATCCTCCAATGTCATTTGCGTTGATTATAGCGCAGGTAAAGGCGGTGATCTCGTTGCTTATCGCCACAATATCGGGCAACCTTATTCAATCAATAACTTTATAACATCAGCAAGTTAATCGAGACTTGGATATACAGCAATGCATTGATATTGAAGGTATTGCCTATGTTATTTCATATCGTGATAATGCATTTATATGTTTATTGATGTCGAAATTTCAAAATGGCACAGGCGTGTTCTTGCTGAGTATTACAGTTCTATGAACTTCCGATTTGGTGAAATCCCGTCATCTCGTTTATTTGGCAAAACACCTGCATTACACATATTCAAGATCAGGACCTTTGTTCGACATTTCATCGAAATGTCTCTGAAGGCGTATCACCCTTATTACTTTTCATACACCGCAAATAAAGATTACAAAATCAGGTTTCAGAGCCTGACCTGAAAAGGCATGAGTGATTTCAGTAGGTTATGATTCAATCGGATTTCTGATATACGATGGAGATCACGATGTCCTAGACTGAAACCACTTGCCCTCATTTGATCTGGGTTCTTCAGTTTTTCAATGGGCCAGCAGGCTTCTTATTGTCCTGCTTAACTTTTCCATTGAGCTTATCATTTGTGCGCAGACCACCATGCTTAGCGCATATTTTTGCCGCTTGAGATTCACTAAGCTGAGAAGTACCATCTCCAACTACGAATTGATGCCCATCCTTACACTGCCCCGACCATTTTTTGGTGTCGCTGTCATATATGATTTTATAAGCATTAGCTGGAACAACTGAAGCTGCAAAAATAAATGCAACAAAAGCAATTTTTATATTCTTACTATTCATAATAAACACCTCCCATTTAAGTTAACCATAAATATAGTATTACAACTATTCTGAACGACAAATGAATAACATTTTTCAGAACCTGACCTGAAAGGCTTGTGTGATTTCAGTAGGTTATAGTTCAATCGGATTTCTTATATAAGATGGAGATCACGATGCACTAAACTAGACCCACCGGCCTGATTATCAACGACAGAGTTCGCGTTACGTAAGTGATATGACCGCAAAAGAATGGGCATTGATTACCGCTTGCCGACATCTTGACCGTTCACGTATCACTGAATTACGTGAGGTTGTGAATGCTTTGTTTTATATAGCATCAACTGGTTGTAAGCGGCGTATGCTGGCCAAGAATTTGCCACCTTATTCAACCGTCCAAGTACATTTCTATGAATGGGGGGGGGTGCAGGCTTGTGGCACACTATCAGCAACACGCTTGTGATGGCCACGCGTGAGCAGGCGAATAAACAACCCAGCCCAACGGCTGGTGCAATCGATAGTCAGTCGGTCAAAACCACCGAAAGTGGTGGAATATGGGGATTTGATGCAGGTAAGAAGATCGTTGGGAGAAAACGACACATTGCGATTGATACACTCGGCGTGCATCAGGACAGAGACGGTGCGCCGGATATCTTTAAATCCATCCTCACGCGCTGGCCGTGGTTACGGTATATCTTTGCTAACGGCGGATACGCTGGGCCTAAGTTCAAAGGCAGACTGGAAAAGGTCGGTAAATTCACAATGGGGATCATCAAGCGATCAGATCAAGCACTAGGCTTTGAACTCCTATCATGCAGATGGATTGTCGAACGCATCTTTGCATGATTGAGACGATGCCGAACATTGACAAAAGACTTCGAGATAACCATCGCTTTTACCGAGGCGCAGCTTTACCCCACCAACATTCATTTTCTAACACGGCGCATCGCAAGAGATTGATATCATTGCCATCCCTATGAATCAGACTCTGATGCCGTGGTAGCAACTTACATCAGCGATCAATATGGTTACTTCTATGGACGTGTCGGGGCTTGGCTTCACTTTTACAGACAGATCAGCAAGGAGAACAAAAATGATAACTGAAACAGCGATAGCGATTGCGCGAAAGTACCATCAAGGGCAGGTTGATAAAGCAGGCGTTGATTACTTTTCAGGACACTTAACCGCTGTCGCATCTCAGATTCACGACAACGAACTAGCGAAAGCAATCGCTTATCTCCACGACATCATAGAAGACTGTGATATCGCACCAAAGCAACTTGAATTCGAATTAATGGAAGGTGGAATTACTGAACAGCAAGCTTTGACTATTTCGCGCGTAGTGCAGCTCTTAACGAAGCTAGATGTCGACTACTTTGCTTACCTTGAAACGGTCAAAGCTGACTCATTAGCGAAAATCGTTAAACTTGCAGACCTGACCCACAACATGGATCGATCCCGTCTGAATTCAGTATCTGAAAAAGATGAAATGCGCCTTGCGAAATATGCAAAGGCTTATGCTTTTTTGACTGACAGACATAACAATCCACAGCCAACACCGTAAGACAAACCTTCTACTTCAAAAAAAACCCATCACAATTATGGTACAAAAATTGGTACAAAATTCTTTTTTGAATTTTTAATATACCTATAAAAATCAACATGTTAATAGATTAAAAGACGAAAACAGAATCCCGCTCTCTCCGCCAGTTATCAAGTTTAAACATTTAATGCATCTGAATAGTTCACAAGTATAGGTTAGATACTCACCAACTCCCTTTGAAAACCAATAAATCTCTGAAATATAGCCGACGATACTTATTGAGTATCAATTAACATACATAACGTTGATTCAAACAATCAGCTCGCCTTAACTTCTTCCCTAAAAAACAAGGTTAAATTATTCTTAGGCCTCATTTTTACAATCCATTCAACTTAGACATATTTTATTTCAATTTTGACGACGCAGCTACACCTACTACTTTCTATACCCGCCAAAAAAGTAATCATACTTAGAAAGATCTATTTTTTCATCAATATAGTTTTGAAAAAAATTCGCCATTTCTTCGTCAAAAAAATATGTATCAAATATTGAATCATATGTATTTTTATTTAAAATCCTACGGATATCGCTTACAGAAACTTTATCAATCACATACTCTTTTATAAACTTATCACCGTCTTTCTCATAAATCTCGACAGACCAAGTTATGGCACTATAGTCTACATTTCCGCTCATAATCTTGTCCCCATACCTAAGGTTTAACCATCTAAGGCAATCAACGAAATTACCACTCTTTCATGGATAGAGCTAATCAAAGATCGATTCTAAAACACATCAATCATCTAGTGCGTTGATCCCGATATTTAGGCACCTTATGCTTTCATCATCAAGATGATGAACCCGCCAAAAAACTGGTATATGTAAGGCAATGATCGAACCAAGGCAGGTCAATCTCTGATGTCCGTTACAATTTATCATAACCCTGCATGCGGTACTTCGCGCAATACACTCGCCATGATCCGCGCCAGCGGTGAAGAACCTGTCATCATTGAATATTTGCAAACACCGCCTTCCAAAGAACAACTGTCAGAGCTTCTTGCAACCATGAAAATCCCGGTGCGTGATTTATTGCGGGAAAAAGGAACACCTTTTGCGGAACTGGATCTGGCAAATCCCAAATGGTCTGACGACCAATTGCTCGGTTTCATTGTGCAGCATCCCATCCTGATGAACAGACCGATTGTCGCGTCACCACGTGGCGCTGCGCTTTGTCGTCCGTCAGAGCTTGTTCTCGATCTTCTGGAAAATCCGGTTGCCAGTTTCACCAAAGAAGACGGCGAACAAATTACTCATGTCATTTCTCAATTGTGACCTGCAGACATAAAAAGGCGGCCGGAAAACCGGCCGCCTCATGCACTGCATATCGATAATAATTATTCGAAGTCTTTATCGCTATAGAGCTTTGTTTTCTTCACTTCTTCAATGTTTTTCACACCACCCAGCATCATATTGATGGTCAGTTCTTTATTCAGCTGCTGGATAACAGAGTTGACACCTTCCGAGCCGCCGAGATTAAGACCATAGAGGATCGGACGGCCAACAGCGACTACATCCGCACCGCTTGCCAGCGCCTTAAACACATGTGAACCGCGACGCACACCACTGTCGAAAACAATCGGAACGCGTTTATTCACGACTTTGGCAATCGAAGGCAGAACATCAAAAGAAGCAGGACCACTGTCGAGCTGACGGCCACCGTGGTTGGAAACCCAGATACTGTCTGCACCGGCTTTAATCACCACATCAGCATCTTCCGGCGACTGAATACCTTTCACAATCACCGGCAGACCAGTCATGTCTTTTACATATTTAATATCGGCTGGTGTGAATGCCTGTTTGGCCTGTGCATAGATTTCACTGATGCCTGCACCTTTACCGGTTTTGGAACCATCATCATTCTGCTTGGCAAACAGTTCCAGATTGGCAAAGCCCAGCGGGAACTGGAAGTTATTCTTGATATCGTCTTCACGATAACCGCCGACCGGTGAGTCAACAGTCAGAATAATCGCCTTGGCTCCGCTATCCTTGGCACGTTTCAGAGTAAACTCATTAAACGCTTCATTCTTGCTCATATAGAGCTGGAAGAAGAACGGATTACCGTCGGATACCGCAGCCACTTCTTCAATGGTTTTATTGCCATAGGTACTCAGAGAGAAGATCGAACCCGCTTTTGCCATGCCTTTTGCCGTAGCGATTTCACCATCCTGATGTGCCAGCCCCTGTGCCGCCATCGGTGCCTGAATAACAGGGGTTTTCAGATCAATACCAAGATAATTAGTCTTGAGATCAATATCTGACAATTCAATGCCCTGCATGACGCGCGGCATGATATATTTCTTGTCAAACACCGATGTGTTGGAGCGCAGATTCTGCTCATTTTCTGCACCGCCACGGATATAACCGAAGGCGCCTTTATCCATATTGGCCTTAACCTGAGCTTCAAGTTCACCCAGATTGGTGATCTTGACAGGGCCTTCCGCGGTGCTGGCTTTATAGTCAGCGGCATGAGCAACGCCGAGGGAAAGAGCAAGCGCAATTGCGCTCAGCGAGACTGCATATTTTTTGCTAAGAAATGTTTTCATCATACAAACTCCCGGCTTCGCGCCGATTGACTGTTTACTGTTTGACAGCTTCTGCCTGAATTTTCAGAGTGACCATTTTCTCCATGCCTTCTTTGACAAGGAAATCCACGCCCCATTTGGTGCGGTCGATTGTGACTTCGAAGTCACCGCCACAAACTTCAGCATTCAACATCGGGTTCTGATAGCAGTTGAACTTGGTCGCTTTGAGCTGCACAGGATGTGTCTGGCCTTTGATGGTCAGATTACCGTCAACCGAAACCAGTTTGTTATCAGCGACATTCCATTTGGTAGATGTAAAGTCGATTGTCGGATACTTCGCTGCATCAAGAAGATCAGCGCTTTTCATATGCGCATCGAAACCCTTGATGCCTGTATTCAAAGTATCGACAGGAATAGACACTTTCACAGAACCGGTCTGCGTTTCCGGTGAATAGCTGATGTCTCCTTTAATACCGTAGAAGCCACCGGTATTGGTGGAGGTATTAAAGTGATCGATATAAAATACTGCCTTTGTATGATCGGGATCCAGCTTATAGTCAGCCGCCTGCGCAGCAGAAACGGTCAGCAAAGAAGCAAGAAGCGGCAATATAATTTTCTTCATTTTTGTTATTCCTGTTTTAGGTATTCGAAAATTAGTACAGCAAATGCGATCTTCAACCGGCGTGTGGCACAAAACAGAATGAGTCACTCTGCTTTGTTATCATCCGGTTCAAACCTGTATTTCGACATGCACTGTTTTCTGTGGTGGAGAGCTAGGGAATGAACTGAAAACCAGTTCCGCTCGTATGGCTAAACAATAAGCCTCTGGCGCGCTGCTGAGTAGAGCGGATTTTAATAAGCACTGTTCTAAAAACAGGACAATTATTCAGTATGGACTAATAAGGACAGGGATTCGACCTGTACGAATGATAAAAAAGCGCCAAAATGCGCTTTCTATAGGGGTAAAAGAGCTGTCAGAGCGATGCCTGTAAAATCTGCCGGATCTGCTCGAAATCCGTCATCGTATCAATATCGGCAAAGGCCGGTGCAGCCATTTCTGCAAATTCTGCCTGAGGCAAAAGACTGCGGGCTCCACCCTCACCTGCAAGCGGTAAATTTCTCAAATGCTCTGTCATGCACAAGGCCGGAGGGCCGCTATAATCACCGGATGAAGATGCAATCACCGGCGCTGTGCTGTGCACAGCTAAGTGCAATAAACGCTCAATATGGGAGTGCGGCACCAGCGGCATATCCGCAAGACAAATCAGCACCCGTGACTGCGCCTGAATTTCCGCCAGACCGCGATGCAGGGAGCCAAGCATGCCTGCCTCAACATCTTCTGTCAGCGCCAGCGTAAAGCCTGCATCCGCATAGGCATTCGTCCACGGCGCAAAGCTACGGCAGGTTACAATCCGTTTACCCCATGAAAACCCGTCAAGCACCTGCAATATGTGATGCGCCACAGGCTTGCTGCCGAGCATGGCATTCAGCTTATCGCCATCTGTATAGCGCGAACCTGCCCCTGCCCCCAGCACCAGAACAGCAATCGAAGACGCATCAACCATGACGCACATCCTTGGCTTGTTCTGTCTTACGCGCCATAATCTCAGCCAAAACCGATACAGCTAATGAGCGTGCATCACGCACGGGTCCAAACAGGCCTATTGGCGCGGACAACCGCGCAATCTGCTCTTGTGAAAAACCGTCTTTCAGCAATTGCTCAAGCCGAACCGCATGGGTGCGCCTGCTGCCGAGACAGCCTATATAAAAAGCACGGCTGTTCAGCGCTTGTTTCAGCAGCGGCAGCTCTTTATCAAGATCATGCTGGAGAAACACCACGGCCGTCGCATCATCTGGATCCGCAGGCAGTGTATCGCGCATGGCTTCAATATTCAGTGCTGTCGCAGCCTGGTAAAGCACTTCACTTTCCAGCCCCTGCCCCAGCAGCACAAGGCGCAATGCAGGCGGCAGAGCAACAGCGAACTGGCCTTCATGCCAGCCGGTATTGCGCGATATTTCCGAACAGGTCAAAGTCTGGTGCTGAGGGTGATAGAGCAATGCTGCGCTCTGTCGGCGCGCATGATAGCCCAGCACCGCATCCAGTGCCTGCGCATCCCGCAGCACATGGATAGCCAGCACAATCCCGCCGCCGCAGGGCAGTACCACATCAAAATAGGAAGACCCTTTGCCGAGCCGCAATATTCTGTCCTGCTGCTCTGCCAACGCCTGCACAGCCTCGCGTGCAACGACACCTTCAACACAGCCACCGGAGACCATACCGCAATAACCGCCAGTCGCAGTAACCGCCATCATCGCACCGGCAGCACGGGAAGACCCGCCGATAATTTCAGTCAGCATAACCAGCGCGCAAGGCTGCCCCTGCTGCACAGTTTCATGCGCAAAACGCAGCACATCAATCGTCTGATCTGTATGAAATAAGCGATGCACATCGACTTTATCGGGTACGATACCATCGTCCATAGCAATGATGCCCTATAAAAATTATGTCTCAAAAACAGACCGGCGGATTTGCACCCGCCGGTTTAAACAAGCTGATTTAGTGGCTTGCTTTTTCTATGTCCTGCACGGTGATATTGGCAGGTTGGCCGCCCCATTCAGCGCGCATATAATTGACGAGATCAGCAATTTGCTGCTTTGTCAGCGCATCTTTGAAGCCCGGCATCGCCTGCATCACTTCACCATTGCCAAGGCGCTGCTCGGCAATACCATCCACAATCACATGGATCAGATTGCTCGGATCAGCCAGCATCGCACTGGTATTGGTGGTCATCGCGGGCGCAATATGCGGCTTGCCTTCACCATCCACACCATGGCAACCGGCGCAGACAGCCATATAGGCATCACGACCGCTCTGACGCAGTGCAGCATCAATCGCAACCGGTGTCTGTTCAGGTGCTGCCGGAAGCTTGTCGCCGGTCAGATAGGTCTGAATAGCAGCAATATCTTCATCCGTCATATATTGGGATGAGTGCAGCAATACCGGATACATTTCCAGTGTCATCGTGCCCTGTGGCGACATACCGGTCTTGAGGAATTTACGCAGATCCTCAGTCGTCCAGCCACGGGCAGCAAGCGCTTCAGGCTTCAGGCTCGGACCTGTAATTTTGCCCAGCACACTGCCTTCATAGGCTGACGCCAGTTTCAGACCGCCGATCGCATTACGCGGCGTATGACATTCCTGACAATGGCCGAGAACATCGGTCAGATAAGCTCCATTGGCCTGCTCCGGTGTGGCATTGGCAGGCATTTGCAGCTTCGGATTGACCAGATTCCAGTAAGACAGTGCCCAGCGCTGATTAAACGGGAAAGACAGGCCCAGTTCCGGATTGGCGCGTTTTACCGGCTGCTGATCCATCAGATAGGCATAGATCGCATCGGAATCTTCCGGACGGATTGTGTGATAGGACACATAAGGCATCGCCGGATAAACCCGTTTGCCGTCTGCCCGTACACCATCCACCACCGCATGATAGAAATCAGCCGATGTATAATTGCCGATACCGGTTTCTTTATCCGGCGTAATATTGGTGCCGTAAATCACGCCGAAAGGCGTTTCAATCGGATGACCGCCGGCATAAGGCGCACCATCCGGCGACTGGTGACAGGCCGCGCAGTCTGCTACAGCGGCAAGATATTTACCGCGCTTGATAAGCTTGGCTTTATCTTCACCACTTACAGCCAGACGCTGTTCGGCCGCCTTATCATCATAGGCAGATTTTGCCGGCCAGAACGGTACGGAGGCCGCAACCACACCGCCGATAACACCAAGCCCGAGAATCCATTTGATTACTGGTTTCATTTAACAAGCCCCGGCGTGTTCATGACAACATCATGCACCGCACTGTAATAACGGACATAGCCGGTGCAGCGGCAGATATGATCATTGAGGGAATCTTCGATGACCTGCTTCACGTCTTCTTTTGCCACAGGCTCTTTCTGCAAACGCTCCACCAGAACGGTAGCAGCATTCACAAAGCCCGGTGCGCAATAGGAGCACTGGAAGGAGAAATGATCGAGGAAAGCTTCCTGAATGGCAGAAAGCTTCAGCTGACCGTCTTCGCCCTTGGTCGCGTGACCTTCAACTGTGCGGATAGAACGGCCGTTGAAATAATGGGCACCGGTAATGCATGTGCGCATTTCACGGCTGGTACCATCCGGCTCATCCACAATCACGGTACAGGCGCGGCAAAGTCCCTGTCCGCAGCCAAAACGGCTGCCGGTCAGGTCTGCATATTCATGCAGGAAATCCACCATCGACAATTCTTCAGGAACCGTCATCGGCCCTACCTGCTGGCCGTTGATGTTCAGCTTAATTTCGCGTGTCGGGATACTCATGACAATGCCTCTTTAATCTTTTCTTCCGTCAGCGGGAGTTCGCGCAGATATTTGCCAACGGCATGCGCAACCGCATTGGCGACCGCAGGAATGGTTGGAATCTGTACCACTTCTGCAATGCCTTTCGGATGATCTTCCTGTTCTGTAACCGGCAGAATATTTGCCGTCTGGTTCCAGACAGCTACATCTTTACCGCGTGGCAGACGATAGCGGTTGAAGTTCCAGTCGCCGCTGCCGGGACCCTCTTCATAGAGCGGCATGCCTTCATAAAGCGCATGACCGACCGACATGCCGATACCACCCTGTAACTGACCGGATACAAATTCCGGAACCAGCACACGACCGCAATCCATGGAGGAATGATGCGACAGGATTTTCACTTCGCCGGTACCGCGGTTGACACTGACTTCAATCAGTGCCGATGCCGGTGCAAAACGTGACCAGCTGGCATTATCCACCTGAGGATCCATATAATGCACATTGCGGCGCTCAATACGCTGCCACTGATCGGAACCGGTCTGAATTGCCAGACCGTCAATCGGACGGCGGCTGGTTTCACCAAGAATATCATAGTCGGCTTCACCCCAGCCCCAGCGGTCAAAGGCGTGAACCATCGCGCCGGTAATGCCTTTCAGCTCATAGGCTTTGGCGGCAAGTTCTGCCAGCGTCAGCGCACGGCCATCGGCAAGCGTGAATTTCTCATCTTTCCACGAGGCAGCAGCTGCCTCTTCCAGTGAGACATTCCACAATGCCGCTGCCGCAGGCAGAATACCGCGCTCATAAATGAGACGGCCAGCTTCATGGGTACCATGAGTAAAGTAGAACGCGCTATTGGTGGCACTCGATGCCGAAGCCATTGCCGGTGTCCAGCGCGGATCCGGCGACATCTCATCCTGATGGGCTTTGTCCATCACAAACGGATTGAGCGTGGCAAACATTTCCAGCGGTGCCCAGTCAAGAGCAGCGCTTTCAATCTCATCGGCAGGTTTACCCAACCAGCGCGAGCACATCAGTGCCTGCGTGCTGACCGCACCGGTGCCGATTTCCACGGCAATATGATGCAGACGGATTTTACCTTCCGGTGTCAGAACAATCGAGGCTGCCACAGCTTCGTTCGAGTTACCGAAGCCCTTTTTGGCAATCGCATAGCCAACACCATATTTCAGCGCAGGGTTTTCTGCTTCGAACTCTGCTTTGCGCTTGGCGCGGTTTGCCCAGACCGGATGCGCACGATCAGCTTCGATCATTTCGCGCATACGGCACAGGCTCAGTGGGAATGCACCGGCAGAGCTGCGTTCGCCGTCCTGCAACGCATTGATCAGACGCAATTCCATCACGTCCACGCCCAGCTCTTCAGCCAGTTCTTCGACCAGCATTTCTGTACCGAACTGTGCTTCCAGCGAGCCGAAACCACGCACAGAACCGGACATCGGCGCACGGGATGAATGGGCAATGGCGGCAATATCGTTTTTAGGGAAATAATAAATTCCCTGCGCCGCACCGGCAGCAACCTGCGTGACCGGTGTGGTATAGTTCTGGCGGCCACCGCCATCCAGTTCCAGATCAGCTGCAAGAGCCTGCATTTTCAGTGTCTTGCGGTTGATACCCAGACGATATTTCATGCGCAGCGGGTGACGCTTGATTGCTGTCTGGAAATGTTCTTCACGATCCAGTGCCAAACGTACCGGACGGCCTTCAGCAAAGAGCGCAGCAACAATACCGTAATAAGGGAACGGGCTGTGTTCCTTGGTACCGTAACCAACCGTATAGGCCGGATGGCCTTTCAGTTCGCGCACATCAAAGGTGCTTTTCTTGAGCATGGCAGCGGTGCCGGTCATCACCTCATGCGGGCTCTGGCTCGCCATAACAATTTCAAGTTTGCCGGATTTTGCATCATACCAGCAATTGCAATTGTCCGGCTCAAGCGCTGCCGCATCAATGAACGGCGAATAATATTCGCGCTCGATCACATGCCAGTCTTCAGGCGGCGTGTTCAGCTCTGCGCGAATACCTTCGGCATAGGCCATGCCGCGTCCCATTGCATCGCCGGATGCATCAGCTTTCGGCCAGTTGACATCATTCTTGTCATAAGTGGCAAAAACATAACCGTCATCGACCGGATTAAACAGGTCTTTCTCGGCTTTCGCACCACCTTCGCCCTCAACACGGACAAAGCGGAAATTGGCCAGCGGTCCCTGCTCAACAGGCGCGGTTGTTTCACCATAGCGGATGATCTCATCACGCTTGGTTTTATAAATGCGCTTGGCAACAGAGAAACGGGCAAAATCACGATAAATCAGGATTGCCAGCGGGTGACCGAGAAACAGCGGTACTTCGCCTTTCGGCGACAGCATTTTCTGGCCGTAAGTATAAGGATCGTAGAAATCCAGACCGGCTTTAACTGTATCCTCTGCGGTTACCAGATAATCCGGCTGCAGATCTTCACCCAGCAAAGACAGATCAAGATCAAGGAACGGTGCATCGGCTCGGGTCGACCAGACCACGAAAGCATGCGCCTGTTCTTTCGGCCAGCCTGTCATATCCTTGGCGCGGATATCACGGGCAAAAACCTTGGAACCTGTCACCTTTGCCACGCCGTCAACACGACGCTTGAGCTGGGTTGTACCTTGCGGGAGTGGTAAGTCCAGAATCTGCTTTTCAAACAATGCAGCACGGGCTGCACGGATCGGAAGAATAGTGACCGCAATTCCGGACGCTGTAAACTTGAGAAAGTCCCTGCGTGTCGGTGTCATATGAATTACTCCCAGCGTTACTTACAATATTACAAAACAATCTTTGTCCGAACCGGCTCCTCCGACGAAGAAACGGTGAATTCAGATCTGAATTTTACTGAAACTACTCAACATTACGTAGTATTAAATATCCGGAATTAGAGCACAGACAGATTAAATCAATGCCTGCATATTTATCCGTCCGGATATAGATTTGGTGTATTTATGCCTTACTCAATCATCATTCTTCAAACGAAATTACCATCGACGAGAATGAGTGAAATCTGCGCAAACCCGACCAATATTCAGCTAATATAATAGGGCTAACACATTTTAGAACAGTTTCAAGATCACGAAAACGAGAACATTTAACACGTTGATTTTAAATCATTTTTCCATAAAAAATAGCCTTATATTCCTACGAATATAAAGCTATTTTTGACAATCGAATCTAAAAATCACGAACAATCAGGTATTCTGGACGTCAAAACAATTATACTTGAGTAAAACTATCCAGTATTATTTTAAAGCGACGGCTCTTCACCCGGTGCCAGCGTCATAACATCCGCCCAGTCGGGATGGCGGCGATATTGCGCCCGCACATAAGGGCAAAGCGGCAGAATGCGAAAACCATTTTTACGTGCATCCTCAACCATATAGGTTACGAGTGCAGCAGCCGCACCGGTACCGCGCATGGAATCCGGCCCGCCGGTATGATCCGCACTGATAACGCCGTTCGCACGGCGGGTAAATGTAATCTCGGTTTCGCCTTCAACACCGTCAACACGCGCCACATAGCGCCCGTGGCGTGTGTCTGTGTCTTCCTTGCTCATTCGAATATCAGTCATTCAACCCTCTCCTTTTGAACTTGTAGCCTGTCAGCTTGCCTGTTTCAGAGTAAGTGCTTCCAGCATATCCGCACGGGTAAACGGCGCACCGAAAACCGGCGTACCGGTATCAAACATCCGGCTTTCAATCAGAAGCCCCGCATCTACCGGATCAAAACCAATCCGGTCGATAAATCCGGCAACCTGCCTGCGGGCCTCCGCATCATTACCGGCAATGGCCAGCGCACGGCGTTGTGGGTCACCGCTTGGTCGGGCTTCCTCATCAATCTCATGATAGCCCATATGGTTGAAACTGCGTACCAACCGCGACTGCGACAGGAATTTCTGGATCACTTCGCTACTGGAAGTTCCTGTTTCAAACTCAGCAAGAGTTCCGTCTGTCGGTGCCCAGTAATTCATTGCATCAATAACGATTTTGCCCGCCAGCAGTTCCGGCTGCAGTTGACGATATTTGGACAAAGGCAGCGCAAGGATGACGATATCGCTTTCTGCAATCACGTCCTGCGCGGTTGCAGCAACGGCACCCGGCACCATGATTTCGAGCAACAGCGCAATCTCTGCCGGTGATTTGGATGTCGCAATCTTCACCGCATAACCCGCCGCAATCGCGCGACGGGCTATAGCTGTGCCGACACGGCCGGCACCCAGAATACCAATTGTTTTCACTTCGGTGATTTGCATATCAGCAATCTCCTGTTACTTGAAAGCGTATCCCGAAAAGTGGGAACCGGTTTTCGGATAAGATACGCGCAGAAACAAATGGATGGAGTATTTTCAACAATTCGGTTTAAACCGAAAATACTCAATCCACGCCAAGCTCCGCATCAACCAGAGGCTTCACTTTGGTTCCCAGCAATTCAATCGAACGCAGAAAGTCTTTATGCGGCATCTGCCCCACATCCATCTGGAGAAACTGGCGCATATGCCCGAGCTGTTTCTGCAAGGTGATAATACGTTCTGCAATTTCTTCCGGCTCACCGGCAAAAATCGCGCCACCACCGCTGGCTTCACTGTCATAATGCGAGCGTGGCGGTGGTGCGAAACCACGAATTTTGCCCAGCTGTTCCATCACCGCATGCCAGTGCGTCCAGAAAAAATCCTTGGCTTGTTTGGCATTCTCGCCAACAAAACCCGGTACTGCGACCGAGACTTTCAGCTGCTCCGGAGCAATCTCAGCCTGAGCGCCCGCACGGCGGTACAACTCGGCCAAAGGTGCAAAACGCGCAGCCTGCCCGCCGATAATCGCATAGGAAATCGGCAGTCCGAGAATACCTGCGCGTACCGATGAATGCGGATTACCGCCGGTTGCCAGCCAGATCGGCAGCGAGCCGCTTTCAGGACGCGGCACAACCAGCGCCTCATTCAAAGCCGGACGGAATTTACCCTGCCATGTCACACTTTCGCTCTCATTGATCTTCAACAGCAGATCAAGTTTTTCCGCATAAAGCTCGTCATAATCATTCAGACTATGACCGAAAAGCGGGAAAGACTCCGTCGAAGAACCGCGACCGGCTGTGATTTCTGCACGTCCGTTCGATACCGCATCCAGCGTCGCAAATTGCTGATAAACGCGTACCGGATCATCGGTGCTCAGCACGGTTACCGCGCTGCCCAGCTTAATGTTTTTGGTTGTGGCTGCCGCAGCACCAAGAATAACCGTTGCCGCAGAAGCAGGCATTTCCCGTGTATGGTGTTCACCAATACCGAAATAATCCAGCCCCACTTCATCGGCCAGCTGAATGGCTTCCAGAAGGTTGCGTGTTGCATCTGCCGTTGAGCCCAGCTCACCGGTCTGTGCATTTTTCTGTACGTCGCCGAAACTATAAACGCCAAGTTCCATAATACTGGCTCCTTTCAGTGCGGCATCTCAATGCCCGCACTTTGAATTTTCTAAATATGTGTCGCTGTCTGTTTATCAACCGGTTGTGCCGGTGCGCCCTTTGAGCAATTGTGCAAATGGCGTGACCGTCTGGCTGAGCTGCACACCGGAATCCCGTTTGCGCTGATCGCCGATATTCGGGACAAAACCACCGACACCGTTCTTTTCCGCTACAACCAGCGCTGCAAATTCACTGGCCGCACGTTGCACGCGCGAAGACAGATCATGTCCGGCTTCACCGCTGCCAAAATCTTCTGTCGCAGCGAATACACCGGTCGGCACAACTGTCGCCCGCAGGTAAGAAAATAACGGCCGCAAAGCATGATCCAGCGCCAATGAATGGCGTGCTGTTCCCGCTGTTGCCGCAATAATCACCGGCATATTGTTCAATGCATTGGTATCCAGACTGTCAAACAGCATTTTGAACAATCCGCTATAACTGGCGGTGAAAACCGGCGTGACTGCAATCAGCCCGTCAGCCGCAGAGATTTTCTCTTTAACCTCAGAGAGATGCGGTGTCGGTATGCCACCGGTTGCCATAGTCGTGGCCAAATCCATAGCCAGCTCACGCAGCTCGATGACCTCGATCTGCGCCTCTTCACCCCGCGCACCGATTTGCGCGGCTGTTGCCTGTGCAATCTGATCTGCCAGCATACGGGTTGATGATGGCTGTGACAGACCTGCACTCAATACAAGAATACGACGTGTCATAATTATCTCCGTTCATTGGCAGGGAAGGAGCAGAGATATCCCTGCCCCTTAATCAAACCTGCCTCAGGCTGGCTGTTCTGCGCTTTCAACCGGAATGACCTTACGGTGTTTACCATCCGGCCCTTGTGCACGCAGGCTTGCATGACTTGGCGGATCGCTCGGAATATGCGCCGGACGCCGTGCTTCAAACTCTTTGCGCAATACCGGCACCACTTCCGTGCCGAGAAGCTCAATCTGTTCAAGCACCATCTCTTCCGGCAGACCGGCATGATCGACAAGGAACAACTGACGCTGATAATGACCGGCATAATCAGCAAAACTCAGTGTTTTCTCGATCACCTGCTCCGGCGAGCCGACAGTCAGCGGGGTCATTTCCATAAAATCTTCCATGGATGGTCCGTGACCATAGACCGGCGCATTATTGAAATAAGGCCGGAAATCACGAATGGCATCCTGACTGTTTTTCCGCATGAAAATATGCCCGCCAAGACCGACAATCGCCTGATCCCCACTGCCATGACCGTAATGTTCAAAGCGTGAGCGATACAGATCAATCATCTGCTGGGTATGTTCCTTGTTCCAGAAGATGTGGTTTGCAAAGAAACCATCCCCGTAGAACGCAGCCTGTTCAGCGATTTCCGTACTGCGGATTGAGCCGTGCCAGACAAATGGCGGCGTATCATCCAGCGGTGCCGGAGCCAGCGTAAAGCCGCGCAAAGGCGTGCGGAACTGACCCTGCCAATCCACTGTTTTCTCACGCCACAAACGGCGCAGCAGATGATAATTCTCAATCGCCAGCGGAATACCCTCACGGATATCCTTACCGAACCACGGATAAACCGGCCCTGTATTGCCGCGCCCCATCATCAGATCAACACGACCATCGGCCAGATGCTGCAGGATCGAAAAATCCTCGGCAATCTTCACCGGATCATTGGTAGTGATCAGCGTTGTCGAGGTCGTCAGCTGAATCTTGCTGGTTTTAGCCGCAATCCAGCCGAGCATGGTCGTCTGTGAAGACGGCACAAATGGCGGATTATGATGTTCGCCGGTAGCAAAAACGTCGAGACCGACTTCTTCCGCCTTCAGCGCATATTTCATCATCGACTTCAGCCGCTGATGTTCGCTCGGGGTTTTGCCGGTTGTCGGATCAGTTGTTACGTCACCGACGGTAAAAATTCCAAACTGCATGAGTACACCTGTCCGTTTGTTCCTGTGTCAGGAATAAGCACCAAAGTGCGTTGTTGACAGAAACATAATCAGTTCAGATTTTTGCAGTAGTCAGTAGAATTGCACTAGACTGTCCTAAATATCAGACAAACTCTCATCATCCGCACCACTCACCAGATTGGCCATCAGACGAAATGCCCCCGCAACCAGCCTGTCCATCTGGTGATGCAACACAAGACTGGTATGCGTATGCCGCCCTTTGCCAATCCGTGCAGATAGAAGCGCACCGGTCAAAGGTTGCTCATTGGCATCATGCATCGACAATAACGGCTGATAGGCCTCATCCCAATGGGAGGCGAAATACAGCCCGCGCTCTTTATTCCAGCCCTGCCAGTCCTCATCTGTTATACAATTCGGCCAGTTGAGCAATCTGTGCTCCGGTTCCAGAACGGTGACAGTCGCTGCGGGATCGGTCACCCGCCAGCGCAAAGACGGCGAGCCAATCTTTATATGCCGCGGTGGAGTAACAGCAGGTTTCCAGCCATCGGTCGGGCGATGATAAAGCGTCAGCAAATGACCGCCATTTTCAACATAGGCATGTAAGTGTGCTGTTGCCTCCGCCAGATCGCTCCTTAGGCCAAAAGCAAAAATACCGACAACAATACTCGTGAATTGTTGCAAATCACCGGCCAGATGTTTCGGCTCCAGCTCTGTCACATCCAGCCCCATACGGCTCAGCCACAGACCAACACGATCAGCACCGCCGCCGATATAACCGATGCGCGCACCTTGCGGCAGTTTCAGATCCAGCACCAGCACATTCAATAATTCCGGCTCGCGATACATCACCCGCCCGATATGCGGATAGGCAATTGGCGTCTGCCGCACCGCATCACGACCGGCAATTTGTGCTTGTAAGCGGAACAGTCCGGCTTCCCGTTTTTCCGGCGCGTGAAGTATCGTGCTATCGGCACTCTGCACAACCGTCCAGCCACCATTGCTGATAAAACGCACAGGCTGCGGATCACCACTGACAGTTACACTCACCGGCCATTGTGTCTCGCCTGCCGGATCAAGCGGAACAATTACCGCTTCCGGCTCAATCCGCACTGATTGGGCAGGCACCAGCGCAAACTGTTCAGCAAGATCGAAACTCGCTTTGGCCTGATAGTCCGAGAATTGTGCCGTCACACACACATAGAATTCGCCATTGCCTCCAAGCGAAGACCAGACCGGCCGGTAAAGCGGACTGAAAGCCGCCTCTGCTCCGGCCTTTATATCAAAGGACTGAATGGTTGCGGTTGTCTCATGTGCATAAGCCGCACAATGTTCCGGCAAAACCGGTTCAACCTGCGCCTGAAACTGCGCATGGCCAGTACCAAGCCAGACTTGCAACAAAGCTTCACCGGCAGGTGACATCACCGGCGGGTTCAGCTCTGCACTATCAAAAATCGCTGCAGCTTCAATCAGCGCAGCATCAATCTCGGTCTTCTTGCGTAAAAGACGATGCTCATGCGCGAGCAGAAAATCTTCCGGTGCATTGGCGCGGATAGTATCAATATTGTGCGCAGCCGATACCAAAGAAGCGATGATTGCATCACGGTCAGGGAACGCGGCAATCGCAGTATCAATTGCTTTTTGCGCAGCTTGCAATGCTTGGGCGACAACTTCAGACATCTCCGCATGAGCCGCTAAGGCCGTCAGATCAGCTGGCAGATTATCCAGAACGGAAACCTCCGCACCGGTCTTCTCTGCCAGCAGCAGATGCAGTGGCCATTGCGTTTTTGGCTGTTCCGGCCAATGCCCCATGCCCTGCGAGGCATGATAATAACGCGACCATTCCCCGATGCGGTCATAATCCGCACCCGTTGCCGGTTCGCGCTTGTCAGCATGGACAATCACTGTAGCTTCAGGCGGCGGCACTTCATCATCATAGGTATCACCACCTCCCGACCATGCAGGAAGATAATATTTCGCAACCTGCCAAGGCTTAAGCCCTTGCGCAAAATGCTCAGGAAAAGCCTGATCGTCAGCAGCCAGCGCAATCGCTCGTTCCGCTGCGCGGGTCATCGCACGGTGATGACCATGCTGACCCGGCACATCAAGAAATGTCGGAATAACAATATCCGGCCGCTCACTGCGATAGGCACGCACAAGACGCTCGACAATACGCTCCTCGCCCCAGCGGTCAAATGTACGGTCACCATCTTTGGAAAAGCCAAAGTCATGCACTGCATCATCAGGCCCGTGACCAAGCCAGACAATATCGCAATCCAGTATCCGCGCAGCTTCTTCCATCTCACGGGAGCGCATCAGCCCCAATGCACCGCCGCGTTCTGGCCCCAGTGCATTCTGCCCGCCCTCACCCCTTGTGGAACAACCGACAATCACCCGCATACCCGCACCAAAGCGGAAATAAGCCAGTAAGCCGCTTTGCTCATCATCAGGGTGTGCGCCTGTATTCATCACTGTAACCACCGAGCGCAACCGGCTTAATGCATGATGCAGGCGCATAAGAGCCGGTGCCGATTTTTGTCGTTCTATACGTTGGCGGTCAGTCAGCACCGGATGCCTCCTCACAAAGATGAATTACAAGTCAGCGAGCGTATCCAGTTTCGGTGTCATCGCTTCAAACAAAGGCAGAGCTGCGGCACCCAAAGCCGCCGTAAATTGTCCGGTATGGCCGCGCAATACACGCGGCAAAGCACGGCTGCGGCGGCTGGCAACGGAAATCGGCAACTGCCCCATCCGTGCAATCAATCCGTCGATAATCGCATCGGGTAACATACCGCCCAGCACTACCGTTTCCGGATCGAGAATATTTTCGATCATGGCAATCATCGGCGCCAGATAGAGTGCGGCCTCATCCATCCATTCCATCAGCACCGGATGAGCGCTGTCATGCAATTTCTGCAGATCATCAAAATCTGTTTCTGTAACGCCCGCCAAAGCCAGCTTTTCACGCAGGACATACAGTGAGGCGTAGCGCTCCAGACAACCGGACTGACCACAGGGGCAGGCTCGCCCTTTTGGCGCCACCACAATATGTCCGATTTCACCGGCATTACCGAAAGCACCGCGAAACGGCACACCGTCCTGAATCATGCCAAGACCGACACCGGCACCGAAATAGATCATCGCAAAAGAGGAAATGGCATGCCCCGCACCAAACAGGCGCTCTCCCACCGCTGCCGCATTCGCGTCATTCTCGATAGTAACCGGTTCACCGCAAGCCTGACCTAAAATGGCTGCCGCATCCACATCTGACCAGCCGGGCAAAGTGGTCGGCCCGACAGAGGTCATGCCTTCAATATCGAACGGGCCCGGCATCACCACACCGACACCCAGCAAAGGTGCAGAAAACTCCGCTTTCACAGTATCAACCTGTATACGCAACAAGCCGGAAAGCGCGTCAGGGCTGGTATCATGCACGGGTGTAATATGGCGGGAACGGGGTTGTCCTGTCAGATCAAGCACCGTCGTCACCATGTGATCGGATGCCATTTCAACACCCATCGTTACAGCGCCGTCAGGATTGACTGCGAATTGTTTAGGCGGCTGACCACGGCCGGATTTGAGCCTTCCGGTCTCCATCAACAGATTTTCGCAGACCAGTTCATCGACAATATTGGCAATTGCCTGAGCTGTCAGATGCGTCAAACGCGCAATATGCATCCGCCCCAAAGAGCCGTGCTGACGCACAATATCCAGCACCACCCGACGATTGTGATCGCGGATTCGCTCGGGGTTTTTACCCAAAGTAATCAGCTGTGTGCCTGATTCTGTGCCCGATTGTGTACCTGCCGGCTGTGCGCCCATGCTGCTCCGTCCTGCCCGTCTCAAAAAATGATAAGCGAGAGCCTTCATAACCGCAATAGATTAACTCAAGTAAATTATCTTATTGACAAAAGCCTGTAAAATAGTGACCGTAGAGGGCAGCTCTGCGGAGGAAAACGCATCTGAAGGGGCAAAGCTGCCAACCGGTCTTTGACGAGATGCAATTTCCGAACACTGATCGCTGACGCATGTCACCCCAAAACGGGCTGCCGTTTCGGAAACAACATGCATAAAACTGTATTTTTGCCTGATACCGGCAACAGCCGGAGGTCATAAGGGGAGGTTCACATGCGTAAACTATTATTTGCGGGATTGCTCGCAGGCTTCAGCACAATGGCGCTCAATGCAGCGCAGGCTGTTGAAATTGAATATTGGCAATATGTCTTTGAATCGCGCGTTAAAGCGATGGATAAGCTGATCGAGAATTTCGAAAAAGCCAATCCGGACATCAAGGTCAAACACACCACCTTCCCTTATGATGATTATCAGACCCGCGTGATTGCAGCCAAAATGGCTGGCAACAGCCCTGATGTCATGCAGCTTTTCTACGGCTGGCTTGATAAATTCGTAGCAGGCGGAATTTTGCAGCCGCTGCCAACCGATACATTCCCGCATGATAAGATCGAAAGTGATTTCTTCCCGATCACCAGTGCGATGAAGCGCGGCGAAGACTATTATGGTCTGCCGACTGCCGTGCGCTCACTGGCGCTGTTCTACAACAAGAAACTGTTTGAAGAAGCCGGTCTGGATCCGAAAAACCCGCCAAAAACACTGGATGAACTGGTTGCAGCAGCAGAAAAGACAGCCAAGCGCGATGCAAACGGCAATCTGACCACTGCCGGTATCACTCTGGATATGGCCGGACAGGATCACCATTGGTGGCGTGAAGTGCTGATCCGCCAGTATGGCGGCGCGCCTTACACCGACAATGACCGCAAAGTCACCTACGATTCCGAAGCCGGTGAAAAGGCTCTGAAATTCTACACCGACCTGCAGACAGAGAAAAAAGTCGGCGAGTTGAAATTCATGGATGAAGGTCAGGCTGCGTTCCGTGCAGGCATGGCTGCCATGACTGTTGACGGTACTTTCCGCCTCGGCGCATTCCGCACCATCAAGGATTTTGAATGGGGCGTTACCGAACTGCCGGCCAATGCTGAAGGTGTACGTTCCAACTATGCCAGCTATTTTGCAAATGGTATCGGCGCCAATGCAAAAGGCGAAAAACTGGAAGCTGCCAAGAAATTCCTGAACTACATCTCCTCGCCGGAAGCGATGGAAATCTGGCTCAAGGAAGTTGGTGAACTACCTGCACGTCGTGCGGTTGCCCAGACTGAAGCCAATCTGGCAGACCCGATCTACGGCCCGTTCCTCAGAGGTCTGGACTATGCGCACACCACCATGTTTGTGGATGAAGCAGCCCAGCGTCAGACCGCTATGGATATGGTGAACCGTGTGGTTCTGGAAAAACAACCTGTGAAAGAGTCGCTGGCTGAAGCTGCAAAAGCAGAACAGACCATCATCGATGATGCGCAGTAATCTCTGAAAAAGACGGTGTGCCGCTGTCATCAATCGGCGGCACACCGGAATATCGTTTCATCATCTTCAGACTGCATGAAACTGCGGATGAGTTCCGGCTCTCCGCCAGAATATTTCCGGTATGTGCTGAACCTCCGGCTATATTCCCCAAATTTGTTTGACGCATAGTCCCGCAAAACCGCATCGCATTTTGCCGGATATGCTTCCGTACCATAAGGTATTTTGAACCATGACTGTGACGGCTGCCCGCTCCGGTGATACTTTCTGGAACCGCCTGCCCATGCGCACAAGGCGGCTCATCTGGGTGTGGAGCTTTCTCGCCCTGCCTATTCTGTTTTACACGGTCATCCGGTTTTATCCCACGGTTGAAGCCTTCTGGCTGTCGCTGACCAACTGGGATCTGATGAAACCGCCGAAATTTATCGGCCTTGCGAATTATGAAAAGCTGTTCGCTGATCCGCAATTCTGGAAAGTGTTCAAAAATACATTCACTTACTTGCTTATCGGCACGCCGGTCAGCCTGTTTCTGGCTTTTGTGATCGCTTATTATCTTGATCGCGTGCGCTTCATGCACGGGCTGATCCGTGGTCTGTATTTCCTGCCGTTTCTCACCACTGCCGCGGCAATGGGCTGGGTCTGGCGCTGGTTCTATCAGCCGGCTCCGATCGGCGTGATCAATAATATGCTCAATACCATCGGCCTGCCACAGCAGACATTTTTGCGGTCTGTCGATCAGGCGCTCTATTCCATTATGGCAACATCCATCTGGGCAGGCCTCGGTTTTCAGATCATCATTTTCATGGCAGGTCTGCGCGCTATTCCCAACACCTATTACGAAGCCGCCCGCATTGACGGCTTGGGTGAATGGGCAATCCTGCGCAAAATCACCATTCCGTTGCTGAAACCGACAACCGTGTTTCTGGTCGTCTTCTCATCCATCGGCTTCCTGCGCATTTTCGATCAGGTCTATAACATGACCACCTATGATCCGGGCGGCCCGCTTGGCTCCACCAAGCCACTGGTGCTGATGATCTATCAAACCGCCTTCTCGTCTTACGCCATGGGCTATGCCGCTGCGCAGACAGTCGTGCTGTTCTCCATTCTGCTGGTTGTCTCACTGTTGCAGCTGTGGATCTTGAGGGAAAAGAAATGACCGCTGAAACCAAAACACCGGCACTCCCGTTTGCAAATATCCGGCCAGGCCGCGTCCTCACATGGACACTGCTGTTTATCGGCGGCATCATCATGGTCACACCGCTGGCCTATATGTTCTCTACCTCGTTCAAAACCGCCAGTCAGGTCTATGATCTGCGTCTGATACCGGCTGAACCGACAGTACAGAACTATGTCACCATTCTGGCAGACGGCCGCTTCCTGCGCTGGTTCTTCAACTCAATGCTGGTTGCTGTGATTGTCACGCTCTCCAATGTGTTCTTCGACAGTCTGGTCGGCTACACATTGGCGAAATTCCAGTTCCGTGGCCGCCACTTCATCTTTCTCGCCATTCTGTCAACGCTGATGATCCCGACCGAAATGCTGGTGATCCCTTGGTATCTGATGTCCAGCAAACTCGGCTGGCTCGACAGCTATTGGGGCATCATGTTCCCGGGCATGATGACGGCTTTTGGTACCTTCCTGATGAAGCAGTTCTTTGAAGGCGTGCCGAATGACTTCCTCGAAGCCGCCCGTGTGGATGGTCTGAACGAATTCCAGATCTGGTGGAAAGTGGCCATGCCGCTGGTCACACCGGCACTGTCGGCTCTGGCAATCTTCACCTTCCTCGGTAACTGGACAGCCTTCTTCTGGCCGCTGATCGTCACCACCAGCAAGGAACTTTACACATTACCTGTCGGGCTTTCGAGTTTCGCGGTCGAGCAATCGATTCAGTGGGAAATGATTATGACCGGCGCCGCAATCGCCACCCTGCCAACCCTGCTCGTGTTCCTGTTGCTGCAGCGCTATATCGTGCGCGGCGTCATGCTGGCCGGCCTGAAGGGATAAGGATACTATCATGTCTGTAAACGATCCGCGCCTTGCCGATAAAAGCGTTTTCCCTGATCCGGTCTACAAGGAGACCGTGCTGAAACCGCTTTTTGACGGCGCTAAAACCCATCATGTCGAAAGCTTCCGCCGCATTGACCGCGCCCATCTGGTCATGCTGACGGAAACCGGCATTCTCGACGAAAAACAGGCATCGGCAATCGCCGGTGCGCTGGAACAGATCGACCGTGATATTGATCCGGCATCGCTCACTTATACCGGTGAAGTTGAGGACTTCTTCTTCCTGATTGAAAAGGAACTGAAGTCCCGCCTTGGTGCGGATATTGCTGGTCGCCTGCACACTGCACGTTCACGTAATGATATCGACCACACGCTGTTCAAACTCGGCCTCAAAGAACATATTGATATTCTGCTGGCCAAATCCCGTCATCTGCTCAATGCGATGATTGAAACTGCAAACCGCGAGCAGGCAACACTGATCGTTGCCTATACGCATGGTCAGCCTGCACAGCCTTCAACCTTCGGCCATTATCTGTCCGCAGCGATTGAAGTTCTGATCCGCGATATGCAGCGTTTTGCAACAGCGCGTGAAATCGTCAACCTGTCACCTATGGGCGCGGCAGCCATCACCACCTCAGGTTTTCCCATCGACCGCGCACGCGTGGCTGACCTGTTGGGCTTTGCCGCGCCTTTGCGCAATTCTTACAGCTGTATTGCCGCTTCGGATTACATCACCTCAACCTATTCCGCGATTGAGCTGATGTTTATCCATCTCGGCCGTCTCATTCAGGATTTCCAGTTCTGGACGAGCTTCGAGGTTGGCCAGATCTATGTGCCGAATGCTTTCGTGCAGATCTCCTCGATCATGCCGCAGAAGCGCAATCCGGTACCGATTGAGCATATGCGCCATCTGGCTAGTCAGACTATGGGACGCGCCCGCACTGTGCTGGATGTGATCCATAATACGCCTTTCACCGATATGAATGACAGTGAAGGTGAAACTCAGCAAATGGGTTATGAAGCCTTTGCTTCTGCTGGTCGCGTTCTCGATCTGCTGGCAGCCTTTGTGCAGGCCATCCGTATTGATCCGGCACGTGTTGCCGACAATATCCGCCGTTCCTGCATCACCATTACCGAACTGGCAGATTCACTGGTGCGTATTGAAGGTCTGTCCTTCCGTCAGGCGCATGAAATTGCAGCAACCGTGGCCAAGGCTGTTGTTGCCAAAGGTGGTGGCCTCGCACAGGACGGCTATGAGCCGTTTCTGGAAGCCTTCAAACATGCGGCTGGCAGAGAACCGTCTTTCGACCGCGCAAAGTTTGAAGAGCTGGTTTCACCGGAGCATTTCATCGCCGTGCGTGATCGTTTCGGCGGCCCTGCACCGGAGCCAATGACTGAGGCACTTGCAGCCTACCGCGATCAGGCCAATGCCTTTGCAAGCCTTGCAGACACACAAGCCGCAGACGAGGCCAAAGCCGCGCGCGAGCTCAATGATAAATTTCAGGCCTTGGTGGAGAAACGCTGATGGCAACGATCGAACTGAACAAGCTGGTTAAACGCTATGGCAAGGTTGAGGCCGTGCGCGGCATTGACCTGCAAATTGCCGATGGTGAATTTGTGGTTTTCGTCGGCCCGTCCGGTTGCGGTAAATCCACGACGCTGCGCATGATTGCCGGTCTGGAAGATATTTCCGGCGGTGAACTGAAAATCGGCGATGAAGTCGTCAATGAACGTGACCCGAAACAGCGCAATATTGCGATGGTGTTCCAGAATTATGCGATCTATCCGCATATGACTGTACGTCAGAATATCGGTTTCGGCCTCTATACCTCCAAAATCTCCAATGCGGATAAGAATGCCCGTATTGAAGAAACCGCAAAAATTCTCGGACTTGAGCCATATCTGGATCGCCGCCCTGCCGCCCTTTCCGGTGGCCAGCGTCAGCGCGTTGCCATTGGCCGTGCGATGGTGCGCAATCCGTCTGCTTTCCTGTTTGATGAACCTCTTTCCAATCTTGACGCGCAGCTTCGCGCCCAGATGCGTATTGAGATCAAACGTCTGCACCAGCGCCTCAAAACCACAACCGTTTATGTGACCCACGACCAGGTGGAGGCCATGACTATGGCTGATCGTATTGTGGTGATGCGCGACGGAAACATTCTGCAGACCGGCACACCGACCGAACTTTATGAAAATCCGGTTGATGTGTTTACCGCCCGCTTTATCGGCAGCCCGTCGATGAACCTCATTGCAGGCCGTAAAAACGGTAACAACATCGAATTCAATCCGGATGGCGATGTTCTGGTCGGCATCCGTCCGCATGATCTGATGGTTGTCACCGGTGATGACGCCTCCGCACCGGCAGGCATTGAGCTGACCGGCACCGTCACCGCGGCTGAACCGCTGGGGCCTGAAACACTGGTGCATATTGATGTACAGGGTACAGCAGTAATCGCTACTGCATCGGGCAAATTCATTCCGGCCACCGGCAGCACGCTGACTGCACGCGCAGCCAGTGGCAGTCTCTATCTGTTTGACAAGGCGACAGAGAAAAGTCTGGGACGTCTATGAGTTTGAAAGACAATCAGCATCCGGCCGTTCTCAGCATCGGGCGGATTTACTGCGATCTGATTTTTACCGGTCTGGCAGCTTTGCCGGAACCGGGACGTGAAGTCTTTGCCGACAATCTGAAAATGGCAGCCGGTGGCGGTGCCTATATCACCGCCGCGCATCTGGCACATACCGGCCGCACAACCGCGCTTGTGGCGCGGCTCGGTCTGGATGCTCTGTCCTCCGGTCTGGCACCGGAGCTGGAAGCCGCAGGCATTGATCTGCAATTTCTGGAGCGCTCGGCAGATGCCGGCCCTCAGGTGACTGTCGCCAGCGTCATCGGCAATGACCGTGCTTTCCTGTCGCGGCGTGCAGGCACTGCACTGCCTGCAACTTTGGATGCTGCGCTCACTTGGTCACAGGCAGGCCACTTGCACATCGCGGAATATGCAACGCTGCATGAGATTCCTGATCTTGTGCGCCGTGCCAAGGCACACGGCCTCACAGTCTCGCTCGATCCAAGCTGGGATGAGACCCTGATCTATGATCCGGCCTTGCTCAAGGCTTGCGCAGGTATTGATATCTTCCTGCCCAATAAAGAAGAAGCACTGGCGATTACCGGTTTTGAAGACCCGCAAGACGCTCTCAATAAACTCGCGGAAACCTTTCCCGTCACCGTATTAAAAGGCGGTGCGGAAGGTGCATGGCTGCGTTCAAAAGAGCATAATCTACACGCCAAAGCTGAAAATGTACCGGTTATTGATACGACCGGTGCAGGTGATGCCTTCAATGCCGGTTTCATCAATGCATGGCTTTCAGGGGCAGATGCACAAACGGCACTCAATGCCGGTATTCAGTCCGGTAGTCTGGCTGTGCAGGCAGCCGGTGGCACAGCCTTCTTGCAAAAACAGGAGATCAGTCCGGCGGACTGATCTTCCACTCTTACGCACTATTAGACCGCGTGTTGCAAAACACTTAAACCGCCGTCGATTGTCAGGCAGGTTGCGGTCATAAACGGACACTCATCTGAAATCATAAACACAGCGGCCATCGCAATTTCCTGCGTGCGGGCAATGCGCCCGCCCGGATGCAACCGCATGGTTTCAGCTTTTGCTGCCTCTGGGTCAGGAAAACTGTTCCAATAGTCGACATTCTTCTGCGTCAGCACATAGCCCGGTGCAATAGCATTCACACGTATCTGCTGCGGCGCATATTCCAGCCCCAGAGATTTGGTCATGCCGAGCAATGCATGTTTCGCCAGCGGATAAGGAAATGTGTGCGGGATAATCGTGAAAGAATGGGTGGAAGCAATATTGAGAATAGCACCGCCCCCCTGCTCAATCAGACGCGGCAGCACAGTCTTGCAACAATTCCACGCGCCTTTCAGATTAACATCGAAGCAACGGTTCCATGCTTCATCATCCATTTCCAGCGGTTTGCTGAAGACATTGATCCCCGCATTATTGACCAGTGCATTAATCTGTCCGATTTCTGCATCGGCCTGCAGAAAAGCATTTTCAATCGCTTTGGCATCGGAGATATCCGCCTGAGCAAAGCTCACCGTAACGCCGCTTTCCCGCAAAGCCAGCGCCTCTTTTTCCAGCAATGCCCCATCCGTATCAATCAGGAACAGCGCCGCGCCCTCGCGGCCAAAACATTGCGCAATCGCAAGGCCGATCCCCTGTGCTGCGCCGGTGACAACAATGCGTTTTCCGATCAGACGATCAGCCATGATATTTATCCTTTTTGAACGCCCGCATTACCATTCAGCGAAACTGCCATCTTCGTGACGCCACACCGGATTGCGCCAACGATGGCCGGTTTTAGCCCGTTCAATCACATAGGCTTCATCCACTTCGACACCCAGACCCGGCCCTTGCGGAATAGCAACAAAGCCGTCTTTGTAATCGAAGACCTCACGATTGGTGATGTAATCCAGAATGTCATTATCCTGATTATAATGGATATTCAGGCTCTGCTCCTGAATGAAGGCATTATAACTCACCGCATCAATCTGCAGGCAGGCAGCCAGAGCAATCGGCCCCAGCGGGCAATGCGGCGCCAGTGCAATATCATAGGCTTCAGCCATCGATGCAATCTTGCGGCATTCGGTGATCCCGCCCGCATGGGACAGATCAGGCTGAATAATATCCACATAACCGCCGGAGAGAATAGTCTTGAAATCCCAGCGGGAATAAAGACGTTCCCCCAGAGCAATCGGCGTGGACGTATGATTGGCGATCTCTTTCAGTGCTTCATAATTCTCGGATAAAACCGGCTCTTCAATAAACATCAGCCGGAACGGATCGAGCGCTTTGGCCAGCACTTTGGCCATCGGGCGATGCACACGGCCATGAAAATCCGCCCCAATCCCGACATGCGGGCCGACCGCATCACGCACGGTGCCGATCGTCTCGACAATCGCATCAATCTTGGCATAGCTGTCAACGATCTGCAGCTCTTCCGCTCCATTGAGCTTCAATGCTGTAAAACCGCGTTCCACCATTTCCTTGGCATTGCGTGCCACATCAGACGGACGGTCGCCGCCGATCCATGAATAGACTTTAATCCGGTCGCGGCATTGTCCGCCCAGCAACTGATGCACCGGCACATTCAGTGCCTTGCCTTTAATATCCCACAGCGCCTGATCTATACCGGCAATGGCACTCATATGCACAGCACCACCACGATAAAACCCGCCGCGATACATGACATTCCAATGGTCTTCGATCAGAAACGGATCTTTGCCGATCAGATAATCAGACAGCTCATGCACAGCCGCTTCAACTGTCAACGCACGACCTTCAACAATCGGCTCTCCCCAGCCTGAAATACCTTCATCGGTTTCCACTTTCACAAACAGCCAGCGCGGCGGCACAATATAGGTCGTGAGCTTGGTGATTTTCATTCTGTTACCCTTTTATAGACCTGATGTTTGAATATGCTCAGGCTGCAAGCGTATTGCTCCCGACAGGCTTTCAGACGGTTGCAATATTTTCAGACCACCATAACCGTCACGGCAATGATCGCCCGCCATATGAGACATCGGCTCCAGACAAAAATAATCCGAGCGGGATTGCGACTCCGGCACACCATGCGGCGCATAGAGAAAAAACCGGTCAAACAACGGGTCGGCACTCATGGTCAGGGCTGTATTCTGTTCCGGCCAGACAAGTGTCGCAGTGCCGTCCCATCCCTCAAACCCGTTATTCACCCAATGATCGGGAATTTTTTTCATGCTGCTGAAATTCAGATCATCGGGAATATTGACGCGGTTTTCCGGTAAATAACCCGCACCTTGCGTCCACATTTTCTGCGCATTGAGCTGTAGCTGCGTTTGCTCAGTCAGATGAAAATAAGGATGCCAGCCAAGGCCGAAAGGCATGGCTCTGTCCTCTTTATTTGTCACACGCATGGAGAGAGTGAAACCGGTTTCATCCAGTGTAAAATTCTGTTCCGCTTCATAGATAAAAGCAGCATCGGCTTTGTTATGGGTAAAGCGCAGTACAAGCCTGTCATCAGTCTGTTCTGCAATTTGCCAGAGACCCTGCCAGCTTTCGCCGTGAATATAGAGCGGATCATCATCTGTATTGGCCAGAAAATGATAATCCCGCCCCTCAAAACTGAAGTGATTTTGCGGAATACGGTTGCCGAACGGGATGAGCGGAAAACCACCTGTTTCAACCGGTGCCGCATCGGCATGTTTTGCTTCACGCAGCAGGGGAATAATCCGCCCCTGATCGTGCCACCACAAGCCATGTACCGTACCGCCCTGGCTAGCAATATGCGTTTCAAATTGTTGGTTTTTCAACGTGATGATGCTCATGGCAGCCTCCGGTCAGATGATTTTGACATCGGGTTCAAACCTGCCTTTAAAGGGCAGATCCATGATGAATATCGCCCCCGCCGGCTCTTGTTGCCGCGTCACGTCATCCAGCCCGACCCATGCGGATGTCACCAGCATCTGGCTGGCAGTTTTACCGATAAAAGCAGGACAGCTAGGCTGAGAAACCGGCAAAACAATTGAACGCAGAAAACTGCCATCCGGTGCATATCCGGCAATCTGCGAGCCACCCCACAATGCAACCCAGAAATTACCGTCCGCATCCACAACCGCACCATCGGGATTACCTGCGGGAAAATCATTGAGAAACAGTTCCGGCTCCCCGACCGGCAAACCATTCTCAGGGTCAAGCGGCACGCGCATCACTTGACGTAAAGCTGTATCGGCAAAATATCCGACCGTGCCATCCGATGAAAAACAAATCGCATTGCTAATCGTGATATTGCCGTAAAGCTTGCGCAACTCACCTTTGAAATACCAGTAGATTGCACCTGCACCCTGCTCAGCCTGCCAGCCCATTGTGCCAAGCCAGAATGCCCCTGATGGATGCACCCGCGCATCATTGGAGCGGGTCAGTCGGTTATCCGCTTCGATTTCACAATGCAGAGACAAGTCGCCCGTTGCCACATCGCGCAGATACAGGCCGCGCTCTGTGAAAAGGAGCTGGCGATACTCATCCACCCGCGCAAGGGCACTGGCGGCAAAAGGCAGATCATGTTGCCTGCTTACACCACTTTGAAACTGATATTCGCAGAGTTTGGATTGCAGAATATCAAACCACCATGCTGTATCTGTGTGCGGGTCATAGACCGGCCCCTCACCCAGCTTACACAAAGGTGTATTCAACGCAGCGGGCACAAATATCTCAGCCATGCTCACCACCAAAAACCTCGTCATAGGCCGTGATTGTCAGTCGGGCTTTTGCCTGCACAGTTTCCGCACTATCCTCTGGTTTATACAAACTGGAACCTATGCCGAATGTGCGCACACCCACGCGGGCATAATCTCCGAAATTCTGATCGGAAACACCACCGACAGCCCCGACAACAGCATCCTTCGGCAGAATGGTTTTAATCGCCGCAATGCCTGAAGGACCAAGGGAACCGGCAGGAAAAAATTTCAATGCGGAAGCGCCACTGCGGATCGCCAGCAGAGCCTCACTCGCCGTATAACAACCAGGCATGGTAATCAGCCCGCAGGAAGTTGCATGGCGGATAACATCGGCATCCGTATTCGGGCTCACCATAATCCGCCCGCCAATATCTGCCAGCCGCTGCGCATCTTCTGTTGTCAGCACGGTTCCGGCACCGATCAGCACTTTGTCACCGAATAACCTCACCGCGCGCTCAATCGAAACCCACGGCTCCGGTGAGTTCAGCGGAATCTCAATAATCTCGAACCCTTCTGTAATCAGAGCTTCAAGCACCGGCTCAACCTCATCATTGCGGATACCGCGAATGATCGCCACCAGTGAGCGTTTCAAATTCGGCCAGATGACAGATGACATTGTGCTTCCCTCTCCATCACGCATGATGTGTTACCGGCCACACTCTGGCTGCCGCCACAAATAATCCCTGCCGGACTGCAGTTTCGCCATCCAGCAGAGTGATGCTGAAACCGTTTTTCTCCAGAGCAGCCTGATACAACCGGCCGAGTTTTCCCGAAGCCACCAGCCCGATTGTACCCGCGCCATAAAGCTGTTTTGCTCTGCCCGCCTCTGCACCGATCAGCAGACCGGAAAGATGAGCGGCTCCCTCAGACTGCTCTTCAAAACCAAGCAATTGTGCTGCACGGATACCAAAAACATCCTCGGCCATCCGTGCCGGTTCCGCGCATGTCTTTTCAACAGCACGGAGAAAAGCAGGTGTGTTTTCATCAAAAGCCGCATCCGTATCCACCGCATGTCTGAGAATGGAATGTTGAGACAGTACCGCAAAGAGCTCACCGGTCATGAA
Source organism: Pseudochrobactrum lubricantis (assembly GCF_041929865.1). Classification (NCBI taxonomy): domain Bacteria; kingdom Pseudomonadati; phylum Pseudomonadota; class Alphaproteobacteria; order Hyphomicrobiales; family Brucellaceae; genus Pseudochrobactrum; species Pseudochrobactrum lubricantis. Next base: position 40,194 of record NZ_JBHEEE010000009.1, on the reverse strand, counting down.
AGTCGCAAACTGCGTCACAACACCGTTTTCCAGTCTCGTCCATTTACTATGCGTGCCAGGCATACAGATCAGACCATCAGGCATCGATGTGGCAATACCCGCAAGCTGGGTTTCCTCACCGCGCATTACATTGGCTGCGGATGCATCACGCTGCGCAAGTCCGGGCAAAATACGGATATCGCGTGTCTGGTTTTCTAATTTGAGCGCATAATCTGCCAGACCATCAAGCGCAGCTGGCAGGCTGATATAAGGTGCCTCTGCCCAGCCTTGCCGTGCACCGGCCATACCGCAGATCATAACCGGCAGATCCGGTCCTGCTTCCAGCTTATGCAAATGCTTTTCCAGCACCGGTGCAAAACCCGTTGCAGCGCAATGCATCATACCTTCATCACTGCGGCTTTCACCCAGCACATGCCCCTGTGCATTTGCAATCCAGAGGCGAAAACTGCTCGTTCCCCAATCAACCAATGCGTAAACAGCGTCATTCATCAGTGTTTACCCTCTGAACCCGATCATGTTTGAGCGCAGATTATCCAGCAGCACAGCAATGAGAAGAATGCAGCCGCGCACGACATATTGGTAAAATGCCTGAATATTCAGCAGGTTCATGACATTCTCGGCAATCCCCATAATCAGCACGCCAACAATCACGCCCAGCATTGCAGCACGACCGCCAGCCAGAGAAACACCACCAAGAACACAAGCCGAGATGACAGATAATTCAAGTCCTGTTGCCGCATTCGGCTGGCCGGATGTGATACGCGATGCCAACAAAATACCGGCAATACCGCAGACCAGCCCCTGCAGGGCAAAAATCCAGATACGCATGGAATCCACATTCACACCGGCTAGGCGCGATGCTTCGGGATTACCGCCGATTGCCAGCGTATTCTTACCGAAGACTGTGCGGTTGAGCACAAATCCGAAAATGACAAACAGCAGTCCCATCACCCAGATCGGCGTCGGAATGCCTAAAAATTTTGACAGTGCCAGCTGATAGAAAGACGGATCATTAATACCAACCGCACGGCCATCACTGGAGATCAGCGCCAATCCACGCACAATCTGCATTGTCGCCAGCGTGGTAATCAGCGCATTGATACGAAATTTCGCAATCACAACACCATTGAACAGTCCGACGATAAAACCGCCTGCCAAAGCGGCGAGCAATCCGAGAAAAATAGAACCGGTAGCATTGGACGCCATCACCGCAATCATGCCGGTAAAGGCGACAGTGGAACCGACGGAAAGATCGAAATCGCGCGATGCAAGACAGAACATCATCGTGCAGGCAACAATGCCGATGGTTACCACCGATTGCAGAAGCCCGAGCATATTCCGTTCAGTCAGAAAATTAGGGACTGTCAGCGCCACCACTGCAAAGGCCAGCAGAAAAATCACCACAAGCCCTTGTTCACCAAGCAGAATTTTTTTAATTGAAACCATCGTTCAGGATACCTTTTGTAATGATCCGGCTGCCGTTTCAGCGACGGTCTTATCCGGTAGTGCCGCCGTGAGAATGGCGCGGTCATTAAAATCAGCACGATCAAATCCGGCGGCAATCCGCCCTTCGCACATCACCATAATCCGGTCTGAGATGCCCATGACTTCGGGCAGTTCGCTGGAGATCACCACAATCGCCATACCGCTTTCAGCAAGCTGATAGAGAATTTCATAAATCTCTGCCTTGGCGCCCACATCAATACCGCGCGTAGGCTCGTCAATAATCAGTACCTTGATATTCTGCTCGGCCAGCCAGCGGCCGAGAATAACCTTCTGCTGGTTGCCGCCGGAGAGATTGACAATATTCTGTTTGCGCGACGGCGTACGTACCCGTAATTTTCCGATATAGGTTTCAGCCAGTTCCGCCTCTTTTTTCGGGCGGATCAAGCCAAACGGGGAAAAATGTCTGCGGGCAGAAATAGCGATATTCTCTTCAATCGAACGCCCCTGAACAATACCGTCAAATTTACGGTCTTCAGGACAAAGGACGATACCTGCACGGATGGAACTGCGCGGATCATCAGCCTTCACAACCTTACCATCAACATACACCGCACCGGCGCGTCGTTGATCGGCACCATAAATCAGGCGGCTCATCTCGGAACGTCCGGCACCGATCAGACCGAAAAATCCTAAGATTTCACCGGCACGCACCTCAAAATTCACAGGCTCCGGTAATTTACTGCCGCTGAGATTTTCAACCTTCAGCAATATATTCTGGCGAATATCGCGACCGCGCCAACCCCAGATATTATTGATCTCCCGCCCTACCATTTCAGAGATAATCTGGTCGCGGGTAACATTCTCAAGACTCGGATGATGAGCGGCCAGTTTGCCGTCACGCAACACAGTCAGACTATCGCAAAGCTGGAATATCTCATCCAGACGATGCGAGATATAAAGAATGATCTTGCCCTCAGCCTTCAGACGGCCGATCAGACGAAACAGGATTTCGCTCTCCCGAGATGACAGGGATGACGTCGGCTCGTCGAGCGCGATGATACGCGCATCCAGCATCACAGCTTTGGCGATTTCAACCATCTGCCGCTCACCGATCGAAAGCTGTGCAACCTTGGTGGCAGGGTCGATATCAATGCCGATCACCCGCAGTTTTTCGCCGACAGCACTGACCAGTGCTTTAAAACTGATAATTCCCGCTTTGGCAGGAAAGCGCCCGAGCCACAGATTTTCCGCAACACTCAGTTCCGGCACCAATTGCAGTTCCTGATGGATAACGATCACACCGGCATGAAAAGCATCGCGCACGGATGCATATTTCTGCACCACACCGTCAATAATGATCTCACCGCTATTCGCCTGCTGATCGCCGGAAAGAACACGGATGAGCGTGGATTTACCCGCCCCGTTTTCTCCCATCAACCCGTGGACAGCCCCTTGAGCAACACTGAAAGACACATCTGTCAGCGCCTTAACACCGGGATAGAACTTTGAAATATTTTTAAAGGTCAGAAAGTCAGCCATGCCGCACCTGTCTCTCAGCAGTGGTTGCACCACTTGAACAATAATTTCTGAGAAATGGGAGCCGGAACACTCAATGCTCCGGCCCCGTGCAGGATTACTCGATGCCGAGTTCCTTGCGGACTTCCGCGTAATTATCGCGCAAGGCTAGCTGACCGGATGTCAGAATGAGCTTTTCAGGCTCTTTTCCATCCGCCAGCCACGCATACATATTCATCGCTGTTTCATAACCATGACGCTTCGGTGAAATGATAACTGTGCCGTAGAAACCGGTCGGGCTAGGCTTTTTAAACTCATTAATCGCAGATTCCGCACCGCCGATACCAACCGCCACAACATTCTCTGACGGAATGCCAACGCTTTCCGTTGCGCGTACCGCACCAAGCACGGACTCATCATTGAGGCCAACGGCAACCCAATATTTGATATCCGCATTCTTGTTGAGAACAACAGTGGATGCATTCAGCGCGGCCTCAGTATCGGTTTTTGCCTGTGGTGCCGCAAAAATATTGGTTTCCGGCAATCCGTTTTCTTTCATAACCGAAAGCGCGCCTTCAACACGGTCAACGGCAGTCGGCAACTGGTCATAGGAAACACGGATTGCACCGACATTCTTCCAGTCCCAGCCACGTTTTTTGACTTCTTCGCTGATGGCGCGGCCAACTTCCTCACCGATTTTGGTGGCGGAAATCCCCATATGCGCCACATCTTCCAGCGGCTTGCCATCCGCACCGACAAGACGGTCATCGACAGTCATCAATTTCAGACCATTGGCCTCGGCCTTGGCGACGATACCCGGCCCGAGCTTCACATCCGGTGTACAGATGATCACACCGGTAGCGCCCTGTGCAGCCAGATTATCCAGTGCAGACTGCACTTTCTCACCGTCTTCCGCACCGATTTTGACAAGAGTGAAACCTTTTTCCTTTGCCGCTACATCGGCAAATTTCCACTCATCCTGAAACCATGGTTCTTCCGGCTGCTTCACAACAAAGCCGATTTTCACATCCGCCGCATAGGCAGCAGATGCTCCTGCAACAGCCGTGAAAACCACACCGGCCATCATTCCGGCTAAAGCAGCCGTTTTAAAAAAGCGCATATCTTTCCTCCCAAAGATTGCACGTCATCTCAAGCTCCCACAGCCTTGTCATGACGTTGATGTCCTCCATCGCCGGTCACGCTAAAACAAATCATCATACCAGTCAATAATTCTTGTATGATGATTTAAAATTGTTCATTATACATAATTAAACAACTGAGTGCCTTGCGGTTTCCGTCTGTCAAACCCTATGACTATGATCAGAGCCCGCATTAAAGCCGGAAACTGAACAACCGGATGGCCGGATTAAAACGAAAGAAAAGCCGTGACCGAAATGTCTGAGCAGAGCCTGCATGCCCCTTCCCGCACAACGCGGCCAAGGGTACAAAAAAGCATCACTGCGACGCTCGCCGCTGACATTCTCAACGGCCGCTTCAAGCCGGGCTCAATGCTACCCCGCGAAAATGATTTGTGTGAAGAATATGGCGTCAGCCGCACGGTCATCCGCGAAACGATAAAAACACTGGAGTCCAAAGGGCTGGTGCGCGGTAAGCCGCGTATCGGCACAGTCGTTTGTGAGCAGGATGAATGGAATCTGCTGGATCAGCAGGTGCTGGACTGGCTGGGGCCGCGTATCGTCGATCTGGATTTATTGCTCTGCGTTCTGGAAGCCCGCCGCGCAATTGAACCGGTCGCTGCCGAACTGGCAACACAACGCGCATCCGCCATGGATATTGCAGCGCTGGAAATAGCATGGAGCAAGATGAATGAGGCGGGCAGCGATATTGAAGCCTTCACGCAGGGCGATGTTGACTTCCACATCGCTCTGTTGCGGGCAAGCCATAATCAGGTCTTTCGCCAGCTTTGCGGCATTATTGAAGCCGCGTTGCGCTATACGCTTTACACATCCAATGATGCAGTTGCGAGCCGCGATGAGGCAATCTCCGAACATCTGGAACTGATTGAAGCCATACGGCTGCGCGATAAAGAGCGGGCGCGCAACAGTTCCAATAAAATGCTGGATCTTGCCGCCCGCGATCTTGGTATGAAAGATAAGTAAAACGGCCAGCACAATTGAGCACAGGCCGTTATAAGCGAAAACAGCTCAGCGATTATGATAGGCTTCGGCAGCAGCGCAAAATGCTGCCAGCAGATGCACATCGCCTTCCATTTGTTTATATTCCGGATGCCATTGCACACCGATGGCAAAGCTCTTTTCCGTGTGCTCAATCGCTTCAATAATACCGTCTTCAGCCGTAGCTGTCACACGCATCGGTGCTTTGACTGTGCGCACCGACTGATGATGCGAGCTATTCACATGCTGGCCGGTTGTGCCAACCAGTTTCGCCAGCAAGCTGTCTTCTTCAATTGCGATACTGTGCCCTGCACGTTCCTTGCCACCGGCATTTTCCGTGTCTTTGGAAACCGAATGTTCCAATGCGTCTGAGACTTCATCCGGAATATGCTGCACCAGTGTTCCGCCAGCAATAACAGCCAGCAGCTGATGACCGCCGCAAATCCCCAGCACCGGCATATCGCGCTCCAGCGCACCGCGCAGAACAGCCGCTTCAAATTCTGTCCGTGCCGGTTTCAGACGGATCGTGTCCGTACGCGCTTCTTCGCCGAACATTGCAGGCGGCACATCAAAAGCGCCGCCGGTTACAACCAGCCCGTCAATCATATTCAGATAGGTTTCAGCCAGTTCTGTGAGATGCGGCAAGGCAACCGGCGCAGCGCCCGCCTCTTCAAGGCAGGACAGATAATTCTGACGGATTGCATACCATGGAGAATCCGAAAATCCGCCGCCCTCTTCGCTGTCGAGTGTCACGCCGATGATCGGCCGGAATAGTGTTTTCTGTGTCATTGTGCCGTGCTTTTATAATGAAATTTCTGTGCCTGAATGAATACGTCCTGTTGAGCGAAAACAAGCGCTATTATCATCTGGCCTCATGCATTTTTGCGATCAGCAATCGCCTTACCTGCACATCATAGTCATACTTGTTTTTATTACATTTTCGCATTATATTTCAGGCAGTCGTCTTAAGGAGATTTATGCGCAGCATCCTTCATCGTTGATCCTCTGCTTATGCAGAGCCGCCTGTCACACACAGGATCCAACGGCTTGCGCCCGACTTTCTCTCCTTATCAGGACAATTCCCATGATGACTCAGATCATGCTGCCATATGTTGGCGGTTTCTGTGCACTGTTCGTCCGTTTCCAACAACGGAGACAGCCATGAATATTTCACGTTTTGAACGCCGTATTCTCGATATGTTGGCCAAAGGCGGCCGTATCGAACCGGAAAAAGATGACAATGGCAAAATTATTGATGTCGATTTCATCTCCCGCGAGGGCTGGTTTCTTGACGGTACAGATTTACAAACCTTCAAAAAACTGCGCGCCAAACGGCTGATCGCCTCGTTTAACGGCAGTGCTTATCGCATTTCCAAACAAGGCATTCAAAGTCTGCAAATCGCCCGCAATGCATAGGTAAAAAGCGCAGCACTCACATGCTGCGCTTTTTAATTTTTAGAGCATAATTCCTTAAACTTGGATCAGTTTAAGGTAAAATTATGCTCTAATTTTAAAGTGTTAGAGCGACCTTTGTGTGCCAAGTCTGGCACACGGCGCTCTAATCTAACGACAGACGCTGTGAACCGCTGATCTTGTTCTCCGCCCATTTGGAAAATTTGAGGATCGGATAACAATAGACGAAATAAACCAGCGCAATCAGACCATAGATAAACAACACATCGCGCGGGAAACGCAGCATCGACACTTCGCCCTGACGGGTCAGTTCGGCAATCCCAATCACCGAGAGAATGGCAGTACTCTTAATGATAATAACATAGACAGAGCTCATCGGCGCAATGGTCAGTTTCAGTGCCTGAGGCAAAATCACATGCCACAATTTCTGCAACTGGCTCATACCGACCGCAGTTGCAGCCTCCCACTGGCCGCGCGGCACCGCATCAATCGCACTGCACACAATTTCAGCCACATAGCAGGATGTATAGAGCGACAGCGCCACAAAAGCCGCTGTGGTGGAATCCCAGCTCAGCCATTCAATCCCTGTATTCGGCAGCACGAAATAGAACACATAGAGCTGCACCAGAAAGGGTGTGCCGCGCAAAATATGCACATAACCACCAAACAACTGTGTCAAAACGGGAATACGGTAACTGCGTATAATTCCGATCACAGTCCCTATGATTGATCCCGCCAGAATTGCGACCAGCGAAACCGTAAAAGTCTCTTTGAACCCCTGCCAGAGAAACGGCATCACCGAGACTGTAAGCTTCCAATAATATTCAAACATCATATCAGCCTTTCGCAGCCCAGGCAGGACCTGCCAGCTTCTTTTTCACATGATGCGAAAGGAACAGCATCACACAATAGATAGCGAGATATCCGGCAGCGATTGTCAGGAAGCTCTCATTCGGGCGCACGCGCTCACTGTTGAGTAGCAGCCCCGCACTGGTGAATTCGAACACCGTAATCAGCGACAACAGCGATGTATCTTTAATCAGCACGGCCGTCTGGCCGAGCACAGGCGGGATCACATTGGCAAAAGCCTGCGGCAATACAATATGGATCAGCCGCTGTCCGTAACTCATGCCCACAGCTTTGGCGGCTTCAACCTGTCCGCGCGGCACAGAGCCGATACCGGTACGGATAATTTCGGACATATAAGGCGCACAGTTAATAACCAGCGCGGCAATGCCAAGCCACATTTCCGGCCATTTGGCAGTAAACGGCAGCAGAACCGGCAGACCGAAATAGACCAGATAAATCTGCACCAGCAGCGGGGTCGAACGGATGAATGTGACATAAGCCTGTATCAGATTGCGCAGCACTTTCCACTGCGTAAACATGATAACAGCCATGATCGTGCCGAGCACAAAAGACAGCACAAAACTCACACCGGTTGCAATCAGCGTATTGCCCAGACCTTCTGCAAAGCGGTCGAGATACTGCGCAACGATGCGGTAATTGAAATAATCAAGAATGAATGATGACATTATCCGGTCCCGGATATTTCACGCAGGCAGACAGTCTGCCGTGGCGCAAAATATTTAAAACAGTAAGGCTCCTGCCCGCCCGAATGGCAGGCAGGAGATGGCTTCTGTTACTTGTGGTCTTTTTCCCACTCGGTGGTGTTCCACCAGTAGTTGACCATCTGGTCGAGACGCTTGTCGGAGGTGATCAGTTCAACATAATTGTCGAGCCAGAACTTCAGATGCGCTTCATCAGGGCGCACGGCAAAGGCCAGCGGGTTTTTGACGATAATGCCGTCAAGAATTTTCAGATTACCGAATTCATTAACGAAATTGGTGACGTTGCCAAGATCGGAAACCGTTGCATCAATACGACCGGCAGACAATGCCTGTGCCACAGCAGCAGTACCGCCGGTGAACTCTTTCAGCGTTGCCTTTGGCATGAACTTTTTAATGGCTTCACTGTATGAGCTGGCCTGTGTCGAGCCGATATTCAGACCTTCCTGATTGAGGTCTTCCCATTTGGCCAGCGGTGAATCATTCTTCACCACCGCAACGGTTTCTTCGTAGAACATCGGACGGGAGAACAGCAACTGAGCCGCACGCTGCGGGGTCGGTGTCATGTCGGCGGCAATCATATCCACTTTGCCTGCCAGCAATGCCGGAATAAGACCTTTCCAGTCATAATCCTGAAACACGACTTTAACGCCGAGGTCTTCGCCCATCATACGGGCAAGTTCTACGGCCAGACCGGTTTGCTTGCCATCTTTATTGATGAAGCTGACCGGCGCACCCTGCGTCTGCACGGCAACACGCAGCTCACCGCGTTTCAGAATTTCTTCCATAATATCTGCTTTGGCGGTGCTTGCAGCACCGACAGACATAGCGGCCACACCCGCCAGCATCCCGATCGACAGAGCGATTTTTTTCAGAAATTTCATAATGTTCTCCTCACTATTATATGGATTTACCCTTATTTACGGGCATTCATTTCCGTAACTTTCAACAGACGTCCCCCACGTCTGCTCCCTCCCTTTAAAGCACCTGTTCGAGAAAATGCTGTGTGCGCTGATGAACCGGCTTGGAAAACAGCACATCCGGCGTTCCGGTTTCAACAATTTGCCCTTCATCCATGAAGATCACACGATCAGCCACCTCACGGGCAAAGCCCATTTCATGGGTGACAACCACCATGGTCATGCCGGATTTTGCCAGTTCTTTCATCAGATCGAGAATGCCGCCAACCATTTCAGGATCGAGCGCCGAGGTTGCCTCATCGAACAGCATCACTTTCGGGTTCATCGCCAAGGCGCGGGCAATCGCCACGCGCTGTTGCTGACCGCCGGAAAGCTGGCTCGGATAATGTCCTGCACGCTCCGCAATGCCCACACGCGCCAGCATATCCTGCGCAATTTTCAGCGCCTCCGCCTTGGAGCGCTTCAGCACCACAGTCTGTGGCAGAACCACGTTTTCCAGCGCTGTTTTATGCTGAAACAGATTGAAATGCTGAAACACCATGCCGATTTCAGAGCGGGCATGATTGAGATCAGTCTTAGGATCGGAGATTGCCAGATTATTGACGGTGATCGTGCCGCTGTCGATAGCTTCCAGTGCATTGAGCGTGCGCAGCAAAGTGCTTTTACCGGAGCCGGAAGGACCGATAATTACCAGAACCTCCCCCTTCTCTACGGAAAAAGAGACATCGCCTAATGCACGATGCGCCTTGCCATTGCTGGTCGCAGGATAGGTCTTGCTGACGTGCTCAACAGATATAAAAGTCATTATTTCCCCTCTCAAGCAGTTTCAGGAAAAGTGGATACCGGTTTTCCGTTCGAAACTGCGTAATGATCAGAACTAACGCTGTCTCTTACGGACAGTTTTGCGTTATCCTTATTGAATTCTGTTTATTTTTCGTCAGGCAGAAATCCGTAAAATGCGACAGCAACATCCCCTGTCAGGATAATTGTATCATCAGCACATAACTCGACCTGTAAAGCCCCGCCCGGCATTAAAACACGGAATTTTTTCTGATTTGTGCGTCCGCTGCGTACCGCCGCAACTGCCGCTGCGCATGCGCCGCTACCACAGGCTTCCGTGAGAATACCGGGACGTTCATAAACCACCAGTTTCAGCCGCGCCTCGTCACCTTCAGACGGCAGCAGTTCAGCCACACCAATATTCGCCTGCTCCGGCAGATAGGCACTGTTTTGCACCACAGCGGCCTCAAGCCGCACATCCACGGCATCAAAATCCGGCACGAAATAAACCAGATGCGGATTGCCCATACTGACGGCAAAAGGTTCGGACAACGGGCCGTGGTTCAAGAGCCCGTCATGGTTCGCAAGCGGCCCTGCCAGTGGAATGGCCTGCCAGTCTGTGACAGCTGGCGCCAGATACAGGCTGATACGCGGCTGCCCGTTTTCAGCCTCTGCCATACGGGCTTCGATCAACCCACCAAGCGTTTCTAAAATGACGGAATTTTTTCCTGCTTCCTGCATCCAGAGAAAAGCGGCACAACGGCTGGCATTAAAACAGGCCGGAGCCTCCATACCATCCACATTATAAATGCGCATCCGCACATCAGCGCGGGCATTTTGCGGGGCTTCCAGTACCAGCAACTGATCGCCGCCGACACCGCGATGACGATCGCAAATCTGCGCAATCATTGCAGCCTGCGGCCGGAAAGACTTTTCCCGACCGTCAACAAGCACAAAGTCATTCCCCAGCCCGTGGGTCTTGACGAAGAAAATTCCTGCTGCGCCTGTTTGCGCCGCTTCGGAATATGGCCTCATATTTCCCCCTCTCTTCGGGCTACTTTAGCAGCAGCCTCAGGAAACGGCCTCCCAACCGTTCCCTTGTACTGACCGGGTCCTATAGATCCCGTACCTCTTGTCTCCTTACGCGATCAAAGATCGCGTTCCAGCATAAGTGCATCTTCTACCGTCCACTGACGGCGAACCAGTCTGAATGTATCACCCTCAACCAGCACTTCCTGAATAAGCGGACGCGCATTATAGGTTGAAGACATTGTTGCACCATAGGCACCGGCAACACCAAGCATCACCAGATCGCCACGCTCCAGCGCAGGCAACCGATCAAACTCGCCGAATGTATCCGAGCTTTCGCAAACAGGGCCAACCAGATTGACCGGCAGGGTTTCTGCATCTGCTGCCGGTTCACGCACCGGCCAGACCGGATGCACGGCATCATAAAGTGCCGGACGCATCAGATCATTCATCGCTGCATCAACGATGGAGAATTTGGCATTGCCCTGATTTTTGCCATAGAGAACTTTGGTCACCAGCGCACCGGCTTCGGCAATGATAAAACGACCCGGCTCCATCGTCAGTTCGCAATCAATATCGCCAAGTGTATCGCGGATTGTCTGTGCATAGGCATCGACATCAATGCCGGCAGAACCATCATAGGAAACGCCGAGGCCACCGCCGAGATCAAGACGGGAAATATTCAGGCCTTTGGCGCGGATAGCCCGTGTCAGCTGTGCCAAGCGTTCAAAAGTCTGACGATATGGCGTGACATCGGTAATCTGCGAACCGATGTGAACAGCAATACCAACCACATTGATTTCTTCACGGGCAGAAGCGGCTGTATAGGTATTCAGCGCATCAGCATAGGCAATGCCGAATTTGTTCTTGCTGGTGCCGGTGGTAATTTTCGGATGGGTCAGTGCATCTACGTCCGGATTGATGCGCAGCACCACAGTTGCCACTTTGCCAAGCTGGCGGGCAACACGGGAAATCGCATCCAGCTCTTCGATGGATTCAATATTCAGCTGATGCACACCGGCATTGAGTGCCGCTGCAATTTCCTCATCGGTTTTGCCAACGCCGGAGAATACGATTTTATCCGCAGGCGAACCGGCCGCCAATGCGCGGTGCATCTCACCGCCGGAAACAATATCCATGCCGCAGCCCTCACCGACCAGCAGTGACAACAGCGACAGGTTGTTATTGGCTTTCACCGCATAGCAGATCTGCACATTGAGTCCGCTCAGCGCAGCACGCAATCTCGCAACACGTTCACGCACAGCAGCAGCCGAATAGACATAAAACGGCGTGCCGTATTTTTCTGCAATTGCAGAAACAGCAACGTTTTCAACGCTTAAAGCACCGTTTTTATAGCCGAAATGCGCAACATGCGGACGTGAGAACTCAGTGGTCATTCTACCCTCAAACACTCGAAGCGGAGGGTCTCACAAGACACACCGCTTCATCATTACTACCATCAAGCTATCAGACATCCATCTGCGGTCAAATTCATAATAATCTCTTTATTATTCATTTTCGATATGCTTAATACTGGAAAGGTCTTGCTGCCAAAGGGGAGATTTTATGCGTCTGACACACCGCCAGCTGGAAATTTTTCAGTCGCTGATGCACACCCTCAATGTAACTGAAACGGCAGACCATCTCGGCTCCTCGCAGCCAACCATCAGCCGCGAGCTGAAAGATCTGGAAGCGACACTCGGCTTTACGCTATTTCACCGTGATAACCGACGGCTAAAACCCACACAACAAGCTGCCGCGCTCAACGTGATTGTACAGCGTTCCTTTGTCAGTATTGAAGAAATTGCCCGTACCGCACGCGCTATTCGCGGCGATAATTTACAACGCGTATCCGTTGCCTGCCTGCCTGCCTATGCCCATGCGATTATTCCGCAGGCCACCAAACTGTTTCTCAACGAACATCCGCAAGCATCTGTGAAAATTCACTCGCTGGAAGAAAGTGCCCTCACCCGCGATCTCCTCAGCAAATTCTTTGATGTCGGTATGGTGGAAGGCAATATTACGCTCAGTGCCTCGGCAACACGCGAGCTTTATACCGGCGACCTTCTGTGCATAATGCCTGCCGGTCATCCGCTGGCGGATTATGACAGTCTCGATATTGAACAATTCTCCGGCCATAATTTCATTTATTACTCTGATGAGGATTATTATCGCCGTCAGGTCGATCAGTGGTTCAGCAATGCCGGCATCAGCCGCAAACTAACCATTGAAGCGACCACCGCATCCTCCATCGGTTCTCTGGTGACAGCCGGCATTGGCATATCCGTTATCAATCCTTTGAGCGCACTGGCCTTTGAAGGGCAAAATCTGCTGATCCGTCCGATCCGCCATTCCATCCCTTATTATGTGAATGTCTGGCAGCCGGAAGATATCCGCCGCGGTGCGCTTGGCGCAGAATTTGTGCAATCAATCGTCAGTGCCGTTGAAGAACGCGTTGCAACACTGCGACAGCGTAATCTGTGCGCCTGAAAGGTGTTACCTGTTTTCCTGTTTAAAAACATAACTCTATAATACGGCATTATTTGCAGGGGGATATCATGGTCAATCCGGTTTTCGCAGCATCCGGCATATCTGTTTTTGAAATCATGTCGAGACTGGCCGCAGAAACCGGTGCCATCAATCTCGGACAGGGTTTTCCGGAAGGACTGGAGCCGCAGGAACTGATTGCCGCTGCAACAGATGCTCTGCATAACGGTTCCCATCAATATCCGCCGATGCTAGGCCTTCCTGCCCTGCGCAAAGCTGTGGCCGACAATGCCCGCCGGTTCTTCAATATTGATGCGGATTGGGAAACAGAAGTGCTTATCACTTCCGGCGCGACAGAAGCTCTGGCCGACAGTTTCTTCGCGCTGATGAATTCCGGTGATGAAGTGATTGTGCTGGAGCCGGCCTATGATTCTTATAGTCCAGTGATCCGCCGCGCCGGTGGTGTGGTTGTGCCGGTGCGTCTTGCGCCGCCCCATTGGGAATTACCTTTGCAAGCCCTGAGCGATGCGATTACCCCGCGCACGCGCATGATCGTTGTGAATAATCCGATGAACCCGATCGGCAAGGTTTTTACCCGCGAGGAGCTGAATTTCATTGCGGAACTGGCGGTGAAGCATAACCTCTTCATTATCGCCGATGAAGTTTATGAACATCTGACCTTTGATGACAATAAACATATCTCGCTGTTTTCACTGCCGGAAATCCGCGACCGTGTGGTACGGATCGGCTCTGCAGGTAAAAGCTTTTCGCTCACCGGCTGGAAGGTTGGCTATATCACCGCTGATGCGCAATTGCTGAAAGTGATCTCCCGCGTCCATCAATATATGACCTTCACCACACCACCGGCCCTACAGACAGCGGTAGCGGTCGGCCTCAATCTGCCGGACGACTATTTCACCGGCCTGCGGGAAGAACTGGCTAAACGTCGTGATTATCTCGATGCCGGTCTGCGTGAAGCCGGTTTTAGCATGGCTCCCGCTCCGGCCACTTATTTCGCGGTTGCCGATATCAGCGACCTCGACAAAGAAGGTGATGATCTGGCCTTCAGCCAGCGCCTCACCCGCGAGGCCGGTGTAACGCCGGTGCCGGTATCGTCCTTCTATTCAGAGCGCAATATCACCAGCCATGTGCGTTTTTGCTTTGCCAAAAAACTTGATACGCTGGAGACTGCCATTAACCGACTGCGCGACTGGCGTGAGAAACAGAGCTGAGCAATCTCAGCCCTTTGCAGCCTCTGCTAAACCTCTGCGAATACGATTGAAAATCGTCCACACTAACAGGGCGATCAGCAGCGGCTGCAACCAGACCATCCACTCTGGCAGAAAGCCGTCAACGGCCAGCCAGCCACCGAGAATACCGAACAATAAAGCACGGTCACTCTTGCCCATCGGCCCGTCATAGCGTCGTGATGCACCGATACTCAAGCCCAGCAATCCGGTAAATTCGGTGAGCAATGCCAGCACAATAATCAGCCCCATCCAATGCGGCTGAAACGGTGCGACCCACAGAAACGGTGCAAACAGTGCAATATCAGAGACAAGATCACCAAGCTCGTTGAGATAGGCTCCCAAAATGCTTTGCTGGTTAAATTCGCGCGCCAGCATCCCGTCTATCGCATTCATCGCCATGCGGATAAACAGCCATACGGGGATGAGCCAGAACCATATTTTGTTTTCAGCAATCACCAGCCATAAACCGACTGCCACAGAGATCAGCATCGCCGCAATAGTCACCTGATTGGCGGTCACATCCCATTGTGCCAATCGGCTGACCAGCGGACGTAATAAATCCTGAAAACGGCTCTTAAGCTGATAAACAGACACGGTATAACTCTTTGCAAAATCATTTTTCTTAAACATCGTTTAGGCTAAAAGACTTACAATAAATAGCAAAACAACATCTATATTTATATATCGCCATATGAAAGACAGGCCTATGACTTCGGTAAAACGCGATTGCACTGAGCGGCATTTTATCAGCCATGACCGGCAGGAAATCTTTTTCCGCTACTGGCCAGCTTTGAGCGAAAAGCCGGAAGGTGCCATCATTCTTCTGCATCGCGGTCACGAACATAGCGGCCGTATCGCGCATATTGTCGAAGAGCTCGGGCTGGATAATTACAGCTTCTATGCATGGGACGCTCGTGGTCACGGCCTGACCCAAGGGCAGCGCGGCTATTCGCCTTCCTTTGCAACCACGGTGCACGACCTTGACTGCTTTGCCCGCCATATCACCGAGACAGACGGTTTCGCCTTGCAGGATATGGCGCTGATTGCGCAAAGTGTCGGCGCGGTTATCGGTGCTACATGGGTGCATGATTATGCGCCGCCGATCCGTGCTATGGTGCTGGCTGCTCCGGCTTTTGACGTTAAACTTTATGTGCCGCTGGCCAAAGAAGGCATCTGGCTCTGGCAGAAGCTCAAAGGCACATTCTTCGTCAATTCCTATGTCAAAGCCCGCTTTCTCACCCATGATAAAGAGCGCATTGCATCCTTTGAAAATGATCCGCTGATTACCCGCCCGATTGCCTCCAATATTCTGCTGGAGCTCTATGAGAATGCAGAGCGCATTGTCCGCGATGCCCGTGCGATTACCACGCCGACACAGGTACTGATTTCCGGTCGTGACTGGGTGGTGCGTGATGCGCCGCAACACCGTTTTTACGAAAATCTCGCAGGCCCGATTAAAGAGCGCCATGTGCTGAAAGGTTTCTATCACGACACATTGGGCGAGCGTGACCGCGCACTGGCTTTTGCCAAGATCCGGCCTTTCATTGAGCAACAATTTGCCACGGCGCCGCAGAAAAGCTCACTGCTTGATGCACATATTCAGGGCTTTACCCGTGATGAAGCGGACCGTCTGTCCACACCTTTGGCGATTACCAGTCCGCGCGGGGCTTATTGGGGCATGACCCGTGCTTCTATCCGTATCGGCGGATTGTTCTCGGAAGGGTTGAAAACCGGCATCCGCACCGGTTTCGATTCCGGCTCTACGCTCGATTATGTTTATCGCAATGAGGTGAAGGGCTTAGGCTGGGGTGGCCGCTATACCGACAAGACCTTCCTCAACGCTATTGGCTGGCGCGGTATCCGCCAGCGTAAAACCCATCTGGAAGAGCTGATCCGGCAGGCTGTCACCCGTTTGCAGGATGACGGGAAACCGGCACGTATTCTCGATATCGCCGCCGGTCACGGACGCTATGTACTGGATGCACTCACCACCAAAGATGATGAAATTGCTTCCGTGCGCTTGCAGGATTACTCACCGATCAATGTGCTGGCCGGTCGTCAACTGATTGCGGAACGCAATCTCTCAGGCAAAGCCGAATTTCATGAAGGTGATGCGTTCGACACCAAGGTGCTCTCTGCCCTTGGCACAGATACGGAGACAGCGCCAAATCTCGCTATTGTTTCCGGTCTTTATGAACTCTTCGCTGATAATGACCAGATCGCACAATCACTGGAAGGGCTGGCACAAGCAGTTCAGAGTGGCGGTTATCTGATCTATACAAACCAGCCTTGGCATCCGCAGCTGGAAATGATCGCCCGAGCCCTCACCTCCCATAGAGGCGGGCAGGCATGGGTGATGCGCCGCCGCACGCAGAATGAAATGGATCAACTGGTGGAGGCCGCAGGTTTCCGCAAGATTGAACAGCGTATCGACCAGTGGGGCATTTTCACCGTGTCACTGGCGCAACGTATTGAGCAATAATGCAGCTTAAATCCGAAGTGCATAAAACAGATCCGGTATTGGTAAAGCGAGGCGTGCTGTGTTTGCTCCTGCTTGCCCCGCTATTCTATGCCACTTATGGGCTGGCGAACTGGCTGGCATCGCAGCGTATTGCAGTGCCGGAGATTGTCTTTGACTGGGAACAGCAAATCCCGTTCTGGGGCTGGACGATCATTCCCTATTGGTCGCTCAATCTGTTTTACGCTGTCGCGGTTTTAGTCAGCACCAGCAATCAATCGCAAAACCGGTTGATTGGTCGCTATCTCACAGCACAATTCATTGCCTTTGTCTGTTTCATCGCTTTTCCGCTGACCATCACATGGGAAAAACCAATCACAACCGGATTTTCCGGCTGGCTATTCACCATGCTCGGAAATTTCGACCAACCATTCAATCAGGCACCTTCGCTGCATATTGCACTGGCAATTATCATCTGGGAGCATCTGCATGACAGACTACCCGCACCTTGGCGCATGATCTGGCATGGCTGGTGCCTGCTCATTGCCCTGTCTGTTCTCACCACTTGGCAGCATCATTTCATTGATGTTCCGGCCGGTGCTTTGCTCGGTCTGTTTGCTCTGTGGCTGTTTCCCCGTGAAGGCGATGCCCCCTGGCAGAATTACCGCTTCACCCGCGATCCCAAGTCCCGCAAGTTCATGTACATCTATGGTGCTGCCGGTCTTACGCTACTTGCACTCACATTTACCGGCGGGCATCCGGCAATTCTGCTCCTGCTCTGGCCTGCATTGGCCTTGCTGATGCTGAGCTTTGGCTATAGCGGCAGCGGCGCAAAAATCTTTCAAAAGCGCCCTGACGGCTCTGTCAGCCTCGCTTCCTTTTGGCTCTTTTTACCGCTGCGAATTTTTTTCAGGCTCAACCGTATCGCATGGACATGGCGCGAACCGGCAGCGGTCAAAATTACTGAAGGTCTCTATCTCGGTCGTTTCCCGAAACGATCAGAAGCACAAAATTATGCCTGTATCATTGATATGACAGCGGAATGTATCGCACCACGCCATATCAAATCCCGCTGGCAGGCTTTTCCGCTGATGGATCTTGCAAAGCCGGAGCCTGCAACCATGCAGGCCGCAGTCATGGCAATGCATAATGCGCCGCGCCCGACACTGATCTGTTGTGCCTTGGGCTATCAGCGCAGTGCCAATCTCATTGCCCGCTGGCTGGTTGAAAGCGGCCATGTGGCGGACAGTCAGCAGGCCGAGGAACTGATCCGCAAAACCGGCAGGCCGGTGCGTCTTTATCCGGATCATCAATAAAACAGCGTAATTCACGCAAATAAGAAATGATTGCGAAAAGTGCTTTTATTCTGTTACTTGCTGAATTTAATGTGAAGCAAAATAAAAACGACTGTTCTTCATGGCCGATCCGGACTCGCATTCAGTATTACAGATTTTCTCCGGCATGGTTCTGGCTTTTTTCTCCCGCGCCATTACCGGTGTGCGCCCGATCTGGAGCGGTACGGTCCCGTCCCGCAAACAGCGCATTTATTTTGCTAACCACACCAGCCATGGCGACTTCATCCTGCTGTCCTCCTCACTGCCCTTAGGCGAACGCGCAAGAACCCGCGCCGTTGCCGGTGCCGATTACTGGAACAGCAACCGCCTGCGCCGCTTCATTGCCACGCGGCTGCTCGGCACAGTGCTGGTGGAGCGGAACTGGATTGAGCGCAGTGAAGACCCGTTACTGGTGATGCTGCGTGCAATCGACAGCGGCCAGTCGCTGATCTTTTTCCCTGAAGGCACCCGCAATATGACAGACGATCCGCTGCTGCGTTTTCGCGCCGGTCTCTATCATCTGGCCAAAGCGCGCCCTGATGTGGAACTGGTGCCCTGCTGGATTGAGAATATGTCCCGCGTTTTGCCGAAAGGCACGTTCTTACCGGTGCCGCTATTATGCCGCGTGATTTTCGGTGCGCCGCTGCAATTGCAACCGGATGAAGAGCGCAAAAATTTTCTGCACCGTGCACAACATGCCTTGCTGACACTCAGCCCCCATTCCGACGGAGAACATCGTGACTGAAGAAACCAATCTTCTGCTGATCGGACTGGTCGTGCTGTTATCAGTTGCAAGCCTTGCTGCCGCATTAATCAGCTGGCGCAGTGCCAAACCACTGCCTTCCACACTCAGCAATATCAATGCACGCATCCGTGCGTGGTGGATTATGATTGCCGCGATCAGCATCACTTTTCTGTTTGGAAAGACCGGCGTCGTTATTCTGTTCGGACTGGTTTCTTTCGCAGCACTTCGGGAATATGTAACTCTCACCCATACCCATCGCAGCGATCAATGGCTGCTGCTCGGTGCCTTCCTGATTGTCATTCCGGTACAATATTATCTGGTCTGGGTGGAATGGTACGGGCTCTATTCCATCTTCATTCCCGTTTATGTGTTTCTGGCCATGTCGGTTCTGACAGCACTTTGGGGCAATACCAGCCGGTTTCTGGAGCGCATTTCCGAGCAGCAATGGGGCATTATGCTCTCGGTCTATTGCATCAGCCATGTGCCTGCTCTCGCGACATTGCATATTGAGGGTTTTGAAGGCCGGCAAATGCTGCTGATCGCCTTTCTGATCGCCGTGGTGCAGGGCTGCGATGTGTTGCAATTCATCTTCGGCAAATTATTCGGCAAACACCGCATTTCGCCGAAAGTCTCCCCGTCGAAAACATGGGAAGGCCTGATCGGCGGTGTGGCAAGCGCCTCTTTGCTGGGTGCAGCGCTCTCATGGCTCACACCTTTTTCCCCGCTACAGGCAGGCGGCCTTGCAGCCATTGCCTGTATTATGGGTTTCTTCGGCGGCCTTGTCGCTTCAGCGATTAAACGTGACCGCGGCGTTAAAGACTGGGGGCATATGATTGAAGGCCATGGCGGCATGATGGATCGCGCCGATAGTCTGGTTTTCGCCGCACCAGTGTTCTTCCACCTGATCCGCTATTTCTGGACGTAATTAATGTATAGCTGCGCCGCGAAACAGGTTCCATGATGAGCGTCGCTCGGCCAGAAAACGCCCCGGTGGCGTACCGACCGCTTTGCGGAACATCGTGACAAAAGCACCGGCACTCTCATAGCCCAGATCAAAAGCCACCGATTGGATTGATCGTCCCTGTGTGAGCAATTGCACACCGGTAATCACATGCAATTGTCGCCGCCAGCGCCCGACACTCATGCCGGTTTCATGGCTGAACAACCGGCTCAGACTACGCTCGCTCATGCCGATACGATGTGCCCATTCTTCCAGTGTCGCATAGCTTGCCGGATCATCCAGCAAAATATCGGTCAGTTTACGCAAACGGCTGTCCGCCGGTATCGGCAGATGCAACTGTTCAAGCGGTGCAGCCACCAATTCATCCAACAACACAGTGATGAGCCTGCCCTCTGCACCATCTTCATTATAGCAGGGGTCAAAGCCCGCAGCTTTTTCCAGCAGGCTTTGCAGCAAAGGCGAGACGGAAACGCTGCAACACGTCTCCGGCAAACCATCAACGACGTCCGGCGCAACAAACAGACCGAAACCGCGTGCCTCGCCGGAGCTTCTGGCTTTATGAAACAGCCCACCCGGTATCCATACAGCGCATTGCGGCGGCACAACCCAGACACCGCTATCCGTTTCAACTGTCACCACACCACTGGCGCTGAATAAAAGCTGCGCTTTGCGATGGGAATGGCGCGGAAACTCCCAGCCATCAACAACCATCGATAAGCCCATGACCACCACGGGACGGTTGATCTGATCCGGCAAAGCATAATCAGGAAAATCTGTCGTGAAAAACATCAAGTCACCGTTACTCTGATGATAATCCTAAAAGTTCATAGGCCTGTCTTACAGCCTCATCGCGGCTCTCCGTGACAATCATCGGATGCCCCCAGAACTTACCATAAATGACAGAGAAGGCTTTTGCAGCCAGCCGTTTAACTGTGCTCTGTTCCACATAATACATCGCCTTCACGTAATCACGTAAATCAGCTTTGTTCTGTTTCATCCACAGAGAGACAGCACGGCGGTCAGCAACACTTTCGCCCGGATCCTTGTCAAAATCAGCACCCCAGCCAAGAAAAACAAAAGCTTGTTTGCGTTGCAGGCATTGCTCAAAAATCTGCAATGTTTCTTCAATACTCTGCTTACCTGCACCGGAATAATCCATCCGCACCAGCGGAAAATCCTGAATATCAATCTGCATATCTGCCTCATAAACTATACGCCTGTTATCGGCGTTAAATATGAGATAATTAGTATAGTTTTATCATGCTGGCGTCATTCTGTCATGGTGCCATAAAATATTTCATTCCGGCCAACACAGTGGTGCCAATAAAAAACGCCGGTCTGACAATCAGACCGGCGTTTTAAAATTTCCGGCTGGCGTCCCAATCAGGTGATTTCAATATGCGGTTTCAGCGGCATATCATCATGCAAAGGCACAGTCTGGCGCTCGATCATACGATGAACGCGCGGTTTTTCCGGCCCTTTATGCAGCGACAGTAACTTCTCGGATACCGCAGCATCCGCATAGGTACGGCGCTGATTATGGCGGACATATTCCACCCATGTCGGCACATGATAAGTCTCTGTCCAGATATCCGGATTTTCCAGATCGCGCAGCAATGCCCATTGCTGTGCACCGTCACGAATGCGGATACGGCGGCGCGCAGCCATCGCTTCCAGAAAGGCATGAACATTATGATGTTCGATATGATAGTCCACCATCACCATAATCGGACCACTGCGCGGACGGATATCCAGACGCAATTGCGGCTCGGAAAAAGAATTGAGCGGATCAAGATTGAGCTTGTCGAATTCCGGCAATTTGAACACCAGTCCGACCAGCGCTCCGCCAACCAGCGTGAAGGCTGCAACGCTTAAAGCCGTTTCAGGGCCGTAACCATCAGCCACTGAACCCCAGAGCCAGCTACCAGCGGCCATGCCGCCAAAAGTAGCGGTCTGATAAAGCGCCAAAGCACGTCCCACCACCCAGCGCGGCGTGGACAATTGCACGGTCACGTTGAACAGCGATAAAGCCAGCACCCATGACGCACCGGCAGGCAGCAATAACAGACAGCTTAAAATAACCGAATGACTGTAAGACAGCAGATAGACGCTGATACCAAAAGCGATGAATGCACCGCGCACAATGGTTTCATTGGCGAATTTCTCGCGCAACTCACCGGAGGTGAATGCACCGGCAATCGCACCAAGGCCGAATGCGCCGAGCATAATACCATAGGTCAGCGCCGTTCCCTGTACCAGATCGCGCGCAACCAGCGGCAGCAAAGCCAGCACAACAATGGCTGACAAGCCGAAAAGAAAGCCGCGAAACATCACCTTGATCAGATTAGGTGACATGGAAACATAACGAAGACCGGCGGAAACGGCACGACCAAAGGTCTCACGCGGCAGCGTGGATTGCGTCACCTGCGGCTTCCAGCGCAGCAGCGCAACAATCAATGGAATATAGCTAACAGCATTGATAATAAACGCAAAAGCAGCACCGGCAACGGCCACGATAAAACCACCAATGGCAGGGCCGATACTGCGCATGGCATTAAAGCTCATGCTGTTGAGTGCCACCGCTCCCGGCAGATCAGAGCGTGGCACGATATCGCCCATCGAGGCCTGCCATGACGGATTATGCAAGGCTCCGCCGCAGCCGATCAGGAATGTAAAACTCAGCAAAAGCCATGGTGTGAGCCAGCCCATATAGCCGAAAATCGCCAGCATCAGCGACACCAGCAACATCATAAACTGGGCAATCAGCATGATACGGCGGCGGTCAAAATTATCAGCTAAAGCACCGGCAAACAGCGAGAAAAACATCACCGGCAAAGTGGTGGAGGCCTGTACCAGCGCCACCATATTGGAGGATTGCGCGATGGTCGTCATCATCCAGCCTGCACCGACTGTCTGGATCAGCCCGCCAAGATTGGAAGCAAGCGTTGCAGTCCATAAAGAGCGAAAAGCTTTATGTTTAAACGGGGCTAAAGGGGATACACTTTGCGACACCGCAGAATTTCCTATCCGAAGCAGATGCTCCATCATGCATGGTTCGGTGTAATAATCACACTGAAAAATTCAAACAGCCTGTAAAATCAATGTGCAAGCTGCCAGCGAACCTTATGCCCGTACCATAGGCAACATTGAAAAAAGACGTACTGGCTATTTTGACGCAACTGTGAAATTTTTTCTTCAAACAATAAAAAACCGCCGGAACTTGTCCGGCGGTTTTTGTAATCAGAGTATCTGGCAAAGATCAGAATTTGGCACTGGCACCGAATATAAAGCTGCGGCCTTTTCCTGAATATTCATTCTCACCTAATGGGCCGGAAACAGCGACGCGGTAATTTTTATTGGCCACATTCTCAACCGAGAAGAACAATTCCGCATTTTCCTTCAGCTTATACGAACCGTAGAGATCATAGAGAATATAGCTTGGCAGTGCGAATTTCTGGCCAAAATCTGTACCAAATCCGGCATAGCTGCTTTTGCCGAAATAACGTGCCTGCGCACCCAAAGTCAGCTTCTCGTCAAACAGACGGAAACCTGCATCAAGCGTGCCATACTGATCCGGTATCATGAAGGCATCACCATTCCCCGCACCGGCCCCCTCACCAATCGGCTGATCTGTTTTGGCTTTGGTATAAGAAACATTGGTATAGAAAAAGCCGAGATCGTAACTGCCTTCAATCTCCCAGCCATACATTTTGGTAATGCCCGGACGGTTGATCCACATTGCTGTCGGGCCGCGATTAGGCACATTAACAAAATCATTGACGACGAAATTCTCTATGGAATTGTGGAAGAAGCCGGTTTTCAGACGGAACTTGTCATCGCTGCGTAACAAGCCGTCTTCGGTAATATTCACACCGATATCCCAGCCTTTGCTATATTCCGGTTCAAGACTGAGATTATTGGCAATACCACTGCCGAGTCCTGCACCGATCGGGATCAGCGAGAAAAACATTTCCTGCACCGTCGGCGGACGGAAAGTATGGGCATAAGTCGCATATAGCTCCAGCCCGTCATAAGGCTGTGCGGTCAGAGAGACTTTCGGCAACCATTTGCCGCTGCTGCGCTCAATATCCTTATTGCCGCAGACAGGTCCGCCAGCAGGACAATCCCCTGTGCCTGCCGCATAGGCAGGCTGATAGCCTTCAACATTCCAGTGATCGTAACGCAGACCGCCGGTCAGCGTAAAAATATTCCACGACAAAGTTGCGTCGGTAAAACCGCTGGATTTCTTTAAGCTACCCGGAGGGTTCGCACCGCGATATCTGTTGATGACATATTCATCGCTGCCAAAAGACCCGCCATAGAACAGTTTGAGCTGTACATCATCACTCAGCATTGTTTTGCTGGTATTGGAAATGTCAAAACCATAGCCACGATCATCGGTTTTACGCCCGCGATAGCTGCCGCCGGTCGCCGCATAATCCATATTGGTGCGGTTATAATAGGCATTCACCTTCAGATCGATCCAGTCATTATCATCCGGCGTATAGGCATAATTGGCAGTGTAAGACGCGTTCTTCAGATCCTGCTCGTAATTGGCATAGGTAAATCGGTTCTCATACCAGCGCGCACCAAGTTTGAGATTATGCTCGGCGGATGGTGCAATTTCAAATTTGATCAGCCCGCCCCCCGGACGGTTGGTAGCATCGCGCCCGCTATCGACATAAACACCGTCACCATTTTTAAATGTACCGTAAGACGTGCGCGCAAAAGCTCCGAGAATACTGACATTGCTGGATTTATCATTGTTCAGATTGGCACGCGCGGCACCTGCCAGCATACCCGAGCCGCGGAACCCGTTGGTTCCGGCTTTCCAGCGTGTCAGCACACCGACATCACGCCCCGGCAAAACAATATCGTCAAAGTCAAGTGTACGGAAATTTGCGGCGCCGCTCAGAGTCCCCATACCGGCGGCGCCTCCTACGGCACCTTTGCTCACATCAATGCCGCCAAGCAGTTCCGGCTGCACATAGAGCAAGGTACCGCCGGATGAAGCATGGCCTGCCACATTGCGGAATGTCTGCGGCACACCATCAATCATCGCATTCACACGGCCGAAACCGCTCATCCCGCGAATATTCACCTCAATGCCGGGCTGACTGGATTGCTGACGGGTGAATACACCGGGTGTCGAGCGCAATGCCGCTTGCGGATCGCCGCCAAAACGCTGCTGCAGCGCATCACTGCTGACAGAACTGACTGGTGCCGGTGTGCGATATATTCCGTCACCCTGAGCAAATGGCCCGTTCAGACCACCGGTGACTGTAATTGTTTGCAGCTGTGTGGCACTCCCCGCAGCTTTATCTTTTGCCACATCCTGTGCGGTTGTTTCCCGCTGCTGTGCCGCAGCCATACCTGTAAAAATTCCGAGACCGGTTATGCTCAAACCCGTAAGGCTCAAAATCGTACCGGCGAAAGATGCGCGCAGACAGTGCGTGACAACAGACATAGTACCCCCTTTGGCAGGCAGACGTCGTCTCTCCTGCCATGCATAATCATGACAAGTTTTGAAAAGCAGCAATTGAAAGAGTAAGTTTGGCTCTTATGCCTCGGGAATAATAAACTTGATAAAAAAAATCAAGTTTATCTTCATCACAATTTTCTGTGGGACAGTCCCAACATTTAAGTAAAAGATTTTAAAGGGTTTCTCCCGCATAGTATGACTATCAATCAAGAGCCAAGCGACAGCTGTCAGCAGCAGAAGCGGGAAGCAGAGCAGGTATAATGCGCAGATGAATGTGCAGAATGTCAGACTCTAACGACGGGATAAACTGACCATGACTGAAATCCGATCCTTAGCAGAAGCGGATATACCGGTAGTCGCTAAGCTTTTTCAAAAAATATTCCGGAAAAGCGACAAGGAACCGTCTGCTGAACTGATCGCCTATCTTCAGCGGCTTTATATCCGTTTTGCCGGAGAGACGGTGCCCGCCTCCAAAATTCTGCTCGATAAAAACGGCAATGTCTGCGGCTTTCTCGGCGTGAATTATTTTGATTATTTTTGTGAGGCGACCAATAAAACACTGCGCACCGCCATTGTCAGCACATTGATGGTTGAGGATCATCAGCATAATCCTCTGGGTGGTGTCAAACTGATGCGCAGTCTGCAAAAAGACGGTTATGATCTGATGATAACCGAAACAGCCAGTGAGGTTGCAGCAGCGATCTGGAAAAAACTGGATGCGGTTCAGCTCACCAATTACAGCCTTGACTGGTTGCGGATTATTCGCCCGCTCAGCTTCATGACAGAAATCGCAGGCAGCAAGCTCAAACCTCTCGCAATGCTGCAACCCTTCGCCCGCAAATTTGATGATCGCAAACGCAATGCCATGCATGGTAAAAGCCTGCGCTGGTCAGCCACACCATCGGATTGGCCAACGGCTCAGCAACTGACCTGCACGGATATTGATGCAACAGAATTTGCTGAGCTCTACCAGCATTACGCGCAAAGCTTTTCCTGCCGGCCGCAATGGAATACGGAGCAATTGCTGAACCGTCTGGAAGATGCCGTGCAAAAGCCTGAATATGGCAAGGCCTATATGGTCAAAGCAGGTACTAAATCCGGCAAAAATCTCGGCCTTTTCCTCTATCACTTAGAGTCTGGCAAAACAGCGCGCGTGCTGGAATTCTTCAGCGACCCGAAAGCAGCAAGCCAGATGATTGATACGCTGATCCACCATGCAGCTTCCAACGGCGCTGTCGCCATTCGCGGCCGCACACAACCGGATCTGATGGAAGCGATGCTCGGGAAACGCATTGCTTTCACCCATTTATGTTCAACAATGGTCTGGGCGCAGGATCCGGCTTTATTGCCGCCTTTTGTTGAAGGAAAAGCCTTACTGAACGGCCTTGCCGGAGAATTCTGGAACAGGCTCTATGCCAATCCGCTTTAAACACCGATAAAAAAGCCGCCTGAAAAGGCGGCTTTTTCTTATTATGACAGGAAGTCCTTAACCGGCTCAACCAAGAGCGGTGGCTCATGCAGCGCCTTGGTGGTTTTGCGTTTAGCCGCAATATCCGCCCAGACATGCTGCACCTGATCTTCACCCAGATTGGTGGCTTTAGCTGTATCTGCCGCGCTGATATTGTGATTGAGCGCGTAAAGGCAAAGATCCATCAGATTATATGACAGGGAGAAGTAGAACTCCTCCTGTGTCTGCGCCAGCGAGAAAGTATCCGTTGTCGGCGGACGTTGACGGATTTCTGCAGGCACACCCAGATAGTCGGCAAGCTGATAGACCTGCGTCTTATAAAGATGGGCAATCGGCTTCACATCCGCCGCACCGTCACCATTCTTCACAAAGAAACCCTGATCATATTCCAGCCGGTTCGGCGTGCCGACGACCGCAAAATTCAGACGATCCGCGTGATAATATTCAAACTGTTTGCGGGTGCGCTGCTTCATATTGGTAGCAGCAACAATGCCTAAATAGGCTTCCGGTGTCAGGCGGATTTTTTCCTGCTGACCATCCGGTGACTGCACCACCAGCGAGGAAATATTATAGCCGCCATTTTCAGAAGCATTGTTGATCACCAGCTTCGACGCCCAGCCCTCGCCATAAGCAGGTACAACCGAGCGGATAAAATCATCGCGGCGGCGATAGCAGCCCATAGCGGCCAAGGCAGGACCGATATCCTCAATCACTGTCTGCACGCCAAAGGTGCCTGCAAGCTTCTGCCCCAGCGCCAGCGACAGCGGGTCGGAATCATTTTCCGGCATAAAAATACCAAAAACTTTATCCGCACCTACAGCGCGCACAGCCAATGCCGTACTCACGCTGGAATCGATACCGCCGGAAATACCGACAACCAGACCACGGCGGCGCAGACTGCGCAGCTGACGACGCAAGGCAGCGGTGATTTTCTCCACCTCAGCTTCCGCATCAATCACCATTGTCTGTGCAGAAAATTCTTGAATCTTATTCATCCTGAAACTGCCTGTATTGTTTGGCCAATATTTCCGCCGCAAGACGACGGCTGACTTTACCTGTATCGGTTCGCGGCAATTCATCCGTAACCAGAACAAAAACCGGAACCATATAATCTTCCAGATGCTGACGGCAGAACCGGATAATCTCCTTATCAGTCAGTTCTGCATCTGCGGTGGTCACCATCGCGGTGATCGCCTGCCCCAGCATTGTATCAGGCACACCGGCTACAACAGCCTCCCGAATAGCGGGATGCGTGTAAAGCACAGTCTCTACCTCTTTCGGCGGTACTTTTTCTCCGCGCGATTTGATGATGTCGTCCTTGCGTCCGACGAAATAATAATATCCGTCTGCATCCATACGCAGCAGATCACCGGTATGCAGAACCTTTTCCCACGGATTACGCCCGCTTCTCAGCACCGCAGCACTGGCTTCGTGATTGTTCCAGTAGCCCTGCATCACATTCGGCCCGCGTATCACCATTTCACCGGCTTCACCCACAGGCACCGATCCGCCTTGTTCATCGATCAGATAAACTTCGCTATTCGGCAGTGCGATACCCACCGATTCCGGCTTCTCGCTGATCATATGCGGCGGCAACCATGTGCAGCGTTTGCATTCTGTCATGCCATACATGGAATAAATTTCTGCATCCGGCACAATGCGTTGCAGAAACTCGATATGCGGCACCGGCAATTGTGCGGCAGTGTTGGTAACATAGCGCAGATCGGGCAGAAAACCGGATGTCAGATCACGCATCTGCATCATAATCGCAGACATTGTCGGTACGATAGGAAATCCGGTTACCTTCTCCGCGCGCATCATATCAAACACCGCCTGCGGAAAGGCAAAGGACTTTTCCAGCACCAGCGTTGCGCCGAGCTTCACTGTCATCAGCAACTGATACAGCCCGTAATTGAAAGACAGCGGCAATACAGAGAGGATAATATCATCAGCTGTATTTTTCAGCAGCCCTGTCAGAGAGGTCGCCGCCGCCTCAATATTGCGATGTGTCATCATCACGCCTTTGGGGCGCCCCGTTGAGCCGGATGTATAAATCAGCATGGCCAAATCAATATCAATGCCACCGCTGATAATTTCAGCCTGATTTTCCTGCGGCTCAACTGCCGTCTCAAAGAGCAGATGCGGACGCTTGGAGCGGCTTGGGCCTTTAACGGCAATCAAAGCCGGTATTGCAGCAAAAGCCTCAGCCTCATCAACAACCGGCAATAATTTAGCCTGTGTCAGCAAAGCAGAGGGCGTGCAGTCGTTCAGAATATATCCAAGCTTATCTGCTTTGGTTGACGGGTTCACCAGTGTGAAAACCGCGCCGGCCTTCAGAATAGCAAAAACCGATACCGCTGCCTGCCAGCAATTATCCATGAAAATGACAACGCGATCCCCGCGCTGTACATTCTGCGCCCGCAGACTATGCGCCAAAGCCTCGGCTTTGGCATTAAATTCCGCATAGGAAAGACGTACCTGTCCGGTTACCAGCACAGTCTTGTGGCCGGTATTGTGTGCATGGAATTTAAGATGGTTCTCGATACGCATCATCGGACAGATTGCCTGCTATCAGGCAGCTTTGCGGGCAGTTACATAGGCAGTGATTTTGGACAGGCTGTCGAGATTAGCCGGAACAATATCTGCATCCGCCATTTTGATCCCGAAGGCCTCATCAATAAAAGCAATCAGTTCCAGCACGCCTGTGGAATCCATCACATCATTATCGATCAGCGATGCATCATCTTCCAGCGCATAATCCGTGTCGCCGAAAAGAAAATTTTCAATAATGAACGCACGTAAGCGGTCTTTGATTGTATCACTCATGCTCTTATCCTGTTTCGATCATTTCTGACACTCCCAGAGCTGCCGCAGCAACAATCTGAGAATACTCTAATGAAGTCCGTAAAATACTATACTTTATTCGCTGTTTTAACACATAACTTTGACAGTAAAGTCTATAGGATTCTTAAATTTTCCGAACTAGCTCAGTAAACTTGTAAATTTTTTCAGCCATATTTGTGTAGAAAGCACACCGACATAGGCTGTATTGTCACGGAAGCCAGTCAGACCTTGTTCTTTATTCTTATTGTATAATTTAGATACGGCTTTAGCGTTAAAATAGCCGCTCTCCTCAATGCGGTTTTCACTCATCAGGTCACGGACATATTCCTTCTCACCCTTTCCGGTGAAAGAATGACTGTCCGGCGCACGATAAGGCTGTTTCTGCCTCTGTAAAACTTCAGCCGGAACACGCTGTTTTGCAACACGGCGCAGCAGATATTTCTCGGTCAGTCCATGCAGCTTCAGCGACGGATGCAGCCTTGTTGCAAATTCAGACAGACGATAATCCAGAAACGGAAAGCGCGTTTCCACACCATGCGCCATAGCCATACGATCTCCCTGACTGGAGAGAATATAGGATGGCAGCAGAAAACGACACTCCAGATATTGTGCCTGATGCAGCTCATGCCAGTGCCCGAACCGCTCCGGCAGTTTGGAAGCCAGCTCCTCACCCGCATCATAATCGCCGAGTTCCCCTTTCAGATCGCCGGAGAAAAATAATTTGGCGGCACTTGTCGCCTTAAAACGCGGCCGGTGTGAATAAAGCGGATCCGCCAGATCAGTACCGTGAATACCGAAAAACGCAGCCAGAGTTTCCGGTGTCTGTGCTTTTAAGCCGGGCAAATAAGGATAAAGCTTGCGAAACAATTGCGGCCTGATTTGCGATTGCGGTTGCCGCGCGCAAAAACGGCGGACTTTTGCCTCGCGGAAAATATCATAGCCGGCAAAGACCTCATCCGCGCCTTCACCGGTCAAGACCGCCTTCATACCGCTTTCCCGCACCAATTGTGCAAGACGATAAAGCGGTGCCGGTGCGGTGCGTACCAGCGGCACTTCGGCAGCCTGAATAACATCGGGAAAAATAGCGGCAATATCATCTTCCGCAATGGAGATTGAATGATGATGCGTATGCAATGCCTGCGCCACCATTTTCTGATAGCGGCTTTCGTCATAATCCGCCTGCTCGAAGCCCACGGAAAAACTATGCAATTCACCTTTTGTCAGCGGCTGCGCAAAAGCAGCAATCAATGATGAATCCAACCCGCCGGAAAGATAAGTGCCGACAGGCACATCTGCCTGAATACGCAGATTTGTGGCATCCTGCAGCAAAGCTTCCAGTTCTTCTGCGGCAGCATCCGCATCATGAATGACGGCGGCATCATCCCGATCCGGATAATCCAGCGTCCAGTAACGCTGTATTTTCATACCGTTTTCGTCGCAGATCATCATATGCGCCGGTTCAAGCTCATAGATATTGCGGAAGGCTGTACGCGGCGCAACCGGTGCCCAGAGCGTAAAAATCTGATCCAGCGCAACCGGATCAAGCTCCGCCTGTACTGACGGCACGCGCAGCAATGCCTTGATCTCCGAAGCGAAATATAACACCCCGTCCGTTTGGGTATAGAAAAGCGGACGCACACCCAGCCGGTCGCGGGCAATGAACATGCGCTTTAACTGCACATCCCATAAAGCAAAGGCAAAATCACCGTTCATGAAGCGCAGGCAATCCGTGCCATAACGGGCATAAAGATGCAGGATCACTTCCGTATCGCTATGGGTGCGAAACTGTGCGCCCTGTGCTTCCAGATCACGGCGCAGTTCTGCATGATTAAAGATCTGACCGTTGAAGACCAGCACGTAGCGCTGATCGGCCATTGTCATCGGTTGCTGGCCGTCGCTGATCCCGACAATGGACAAACGCTTATGCGCCAGACCTGCCCCATTCAGAACAACAGCGCCCTGCTCGTCAGGGCCGCGATGAGCAACGGCATCTGCCATGCGGCGCAGTAAAATCTCCGGCGCCTGATCTGTTTTTATCTGCCCGACATAGCCTGCTAATCCGCACACGATAACGCTCCCGCTGACATAGGCGGCAATAGCAACCGGAAAAATCCGGACTTGCCAGCAAAAGCCCGCCTGACATAATCTTGTATCGCAGAGTCTGCCTTGTGACCAAACAACATTTTCACGAACAGGGCAGCACGATAAGAAATGTCAGTTTAATATTAACAAACAGCATTTTGCACGCTCATTGGTGAGAAGCACATGCAACGACTCTGCTTTCACAGATCTGTTATGCCTGTCCCTGCACCACAAAGCTCATTCAAAATTTTTATGCCGGACAACAATTAAAATCGCTGTTTCCGTTCACAATTACGAGGAAGAAACAGCTATCTGACTGCTTTTAACTTCAAATCCCGATGAATTTGCTCTACAAGAACGCACGAAATCATTGCAAAAAATTCCATGTCTTTGCGTAATAAAGCGTCGGGCACGGACAGCGGAACATCGGATATTGTCGCTTATAACAATACACCTGACCGCTTTTGGTAAGGATATACAGATGCAGAAATTCCAGCTCTCCCGCCGTCAGACTCTCGCAGGGCTCAGCGCAGCCGGTGCCATGACTGTGCTGGGTGCTCCTTTTTCTTTAAGTGCCCGAGCGGAAAGCACACAGGTTAAAGCCGTGCTCGGTATTATCCGCCTTGCCAGTCAGGCACCAAGCTTCATCGCGCAGGAACGCGGCTATTTCAAAGCCGAAAACCTCGATATGGAATTCAAATATTTTGAAGCTGCACAGCCGATGGCCGTAGCCATTGCCGGTGGTGATGTCGATTACGGCGTTACAGCCATGAGCGGCGGTCTGATCAATCTCGCCGAAAAAAATGCGGTAAAAGTCATCGGCGGTTCTCTGCAGGAAGAAAAAGGCCTCGCTGGTCAGATCATTCTTGCTTCAAACAAAGCCTATGAAGCAGGCCTCACCGAGCCTAAGCATCTGGCAGGTAAGAGCTTTGGCATTACCACTGCCGGTTCGTCCTTCCATTTCATGGCTTACAAAATTGCCAAGGCTAACAATATTCCGCTGTCTGAAATCACCCTGCGCCCGTTGCAGAAGGTCGGCGCTGTTGTCGGCGCTCTGACTTCCGGCCAGATTGATGCATGGGCTATTCAGCCAAGCATTGCCAAGAAGATGATTGCTGAAGGCGCAGCCAAGCAGATCGGTCTGGTCTCTGATGTTGCGCCGGATTATCAGGTGACCACTGTTTTCACTTCCACCAAAAATGCTGCGGAAGAACGCGCGAAAACCGAAGCTTTCATCCGCGCTTATTCCAAAGCCATTGATGATTATAACGCGGCTCTGGTCGACAAAACCGCCTCTGCGGAAGAAGTCGATGCGATTGCCAAGATCGCCCATAAATATGTGGAAATGGATTTGCCGTTTGAACAGGCCAAAACCAATCTGGTCAATGGCGCAATGCGTATCAACAAGGGTCTTGCCCTGTCTCTTGCCTCTGTCACTGAACAGCTCAACTGGTTCAAAGACGAGAAGATGGTAAAAGACACCATCACCCCTGAAATGTTGTTTGACACCAGCTACGTCAAAACCATCTGATTTTCTATTCTGAGCCGGTTCTTTTGTTCAACCGGCTGCCCTCCGCGAAATATCAGGGCCCGTAGCGATCGAGTATTTCTAGTTTATTTTAATTTATAGAAATACTCTATCTTTTTGTTATTACGTGTATCTTATCCGAAAACCGCTTCACACTTTTCGGGATACACTTTAACCCTGCCGCCCTGACAAGAAGAAGTAAAAACTGGCATGGATTTGCTGTTAAAAAATGTCGGCCACCATTACGGCAAGGTCGAAGTTTTGCGTGATATCACGCTTGAAATCAATCAGGGGCAGATCGTCTGTCTGATCGGCCCTTCCGGTTGCGGCAAATCCACTTTGCTCCGTTTTATCGGCGGTCTTGAACAGCCGACATCCGGTCAGGTTCTGCAAGTCGGGGAACCTTCCCCGTCCTCTCTCAATCCGCTGACCTATGTTTTCCAGCATTTTGCATTGCTGCCCTGGCGCACTGTTGCCGGTAATATCCGGCTGGTACTGGAAGATCACAAATTGTCCACCAAAGAGATGGATGCAATCATCAGTGATGTGCTGGCCCGCACCCGTCTCTCGGATTTTGCAGATGCCTATCCCAAACAGCTCTCCGGCGGGATGAAGCAGCGCGTTGCCATTGCCCGCGCGCTGGCTGTGCGCCCTGATGTCATGCTGATGGATGAGCCGCTCTCGGCACTCGACAGCCAGACCCGCGAATTGCTGATGGACGATCTGGTATCGCTCTGGACACGCCAGCCTTTCACCGCTGTCTATGTCACCCATAATCTGGCTGAAGCCGTCCGCCTCGGCCATAAGATTGTGGTGCTGTCCCGCCGTCCGGGGCGGATCAATCAGGTTGTGACAATCGACACGCCTCTCGATCAGCGCCATCTCGCTGACCCTGTACTGGATGCCAAGCAGCAGGAACTATGGGCTCTTATGCGCGATGAAGCGATGGCTGCGGATCAGGAGCTGCTGAAATGACAAAACCATCAGATAACCAGACAATCATCACCCGTCCTGTACCCTTTCGCGGCGGCGGTTTTGCACCGGTAAAAATACGTTTCATAGCGCCTTTGCTGTTTATTGCCCTGATTGCACTGGCTGAAATCGGCACCCGTACAGGTTTTATTTCTAATCTGACCTTGCCGCGTCCTTCTGCGGTGCTGGGCACCTTCTATCAGCTCTATGATACCGGCCTGCTGTGGCAACATTTGTTGCCGTCATTGCAACGACTGATTGTCGGCGCATCGCTGGGGATTTTCGCCGGTGTGCTGCTTGGCACAATGATCGGACTGTTCTCCTATGTCCGTGCCGGTCTGGTACCGCTTGTCGCCGCTATTTTCCCGATCCCGAAAATTGCATTGCTGCCGCTGTTTGTGATCTGGTTCGGCATTGATGAAATGTCAAAATATGCGCTGATTGCATTCGGTACTTTCACTCCGACCGTCGTGGCAACCTATGGTGCAGTTGATAATGTGGATCGCAGCCTGATCCGCATGGGGCAAAGTTTTAACCTGCGCTGGTGGTCAATCATCCGCAAGATCGTGTTGCCCGGTGCCCTGCCCGGCATTCTGTCAGGCCTGCGCGTTTCCATCGCTATTGCCATTATTCTGCTGGTTGCTGCTGAAATGCTCGGCGCGCAATATGGCGTCGGCGCCTATATTCTGGAAGCCGGTTCGCTCTATGATCTGGAGCGCTTGTTTGCCGGTGTTACTATCCTCTCCGTCATGGGGCTGATTACCAGCTGGATGATCGGCAGGGTTGAACATTATTTCCTCAGCTGGCGCTGATCCGGCATAACAACAAAAAAGGCGCGGACAATATAACCTGTCCGCGCCTTTTTTGTATCTTGCTGAAGGACTTATCCCTCAATCCAGCTTGCGCTGTTATCCGGTGACTGACAACCATAAGGCGGCAAAGTTTTCGTGCCGAAATTCTTTTTCAGCTGCATACAACCCCAATGGCGGATCGGTGCAGGCATATAGGATTGCAGATCAATCCCAACCTCATCAAACGGATCTGTAGTATTGGTCACATAACTATACCAACGCTGTCCGGCAACAGCGATTGCAGCAATCACAACAATCAGAATAATTCGCAGCAGCTTATTCACGGGACCTCAAAATTTTACGTTTTCCGCACAACAAAGCAGCGGTTCAGAATGAGAAATCTGTTTGTCACCTAAATATCCAGCAAGCAAGAACAAAAAACCGGCAGCAATTTCTTGCTGCCGGTTTTCCGATCACGCACCACACGTGAGTATAGAGCATAATTCCTTAAACTTGGATCAGCTTAAGAAATTATGCTCTATTTTTAAAGTGTTAGAGCGACCTTTGTGCGCCCAGCGGGGCGCACGGCGCTCTAATAGCGGGCATCTTTCGGTTTTTTGCCATTCGGCCAGTCATTGACCTTACCGGCAAAATCCGGACGCGGCATATGTGTGAAATATTCAGACACATCAACCGCTTCCTGATCGGTCAGCACGCCACCCTGCCCGAGCATACCGTCCTGATGGACGCTGACCGGCATATTATATTTGACAAATGCCGCTGCCTTATAGGTACGCGCCATACCCGCACCGATGTTGAAGCTGTCATCACCCCAAAGCGGCGGGAAGACATAATCACCGAACTGGTCTTTTTTGCCTTCACCGTCATTGCCATGACAAACGGCGCATTGGGTTGCATAGATCGCCTTGCCTTTGACAGGATCAGGCACCAGTGACTCATCAATTTTTCCGGCACCGGACACTTTCACCATATGCTCTTTCGGCAAGCCCTGACCGAGCCATTTCATATAGGCAATCATAGCGCCCATTTCCTCGGACTTCGGATCAAGCGGCTTACCATTCATCGAACGCTGGAAGCAGCCATTGATACGCATCACCAGATTAACTTCCTTACCCGCACGCGGCATCACCCGCGGATAGAAATTATAGGAGTTAATATAAGGCGCGCCTTTATCCAGCTTACCCTGCGCCAGATGGCAGGAGTTACAATTCAGCCCCGCACCGACATTTTCCGGCAGTAAACGGGCTGTTTCATTGAGCAGGCGCTTGCCATACATAATGGCTTCCGCATCCGGTTCTTTGGCAATCAGATCATCGCTCGGGATCGTATATTTGCCAACGACTTTGCCTTCTGCATCCACCACATCATAGGTCGGCAGCGGCGGTGCATCCACCCGCGACGGCTTCACCAAAAATGTCCAGCCTGCGCCTGCAGCTGCGATTGTTACGACAAGTGCTGCAACTGTACCGATCCAGAATTGCTTACTCATTATTTTGCCTCCGGAACATAATGCACAGGCTTGTGCTCAATCAGATGCCGCATGCGGGCAATATCGCTATCCTTGATATGTGAGCCGTGATTGCCCCAGCCGTTACGGATAAAGTTCAGAATATCCGCGATTTCCTTGTTGGTGAGATGGGCAAAGCCCGGCATCTTGAACACCATCGGATCATGCGGCGTGTCAGCCATTGCAGCACCATCCAGTGTCAGCTGGATCAGTGAGCTCGGATCTTCCGCAAAAACAATAGAATTACCGGCAAGCGCAGGGAAAACCCGTTCCGCACCACGACCATCCAGACGGTGACAGGCCGCACAATTATCCACATAACCAACGGCACCCGGAGCGGAGAAATCACCGGCGCGCAGAGCTGCAGTTGTCACATCTTGCTTCGGAGTCCATTGCTGCGGATGACTGTCACGCGCAGGCAGGCTCTTCAGATAGCGGGCAATCGATGTCAGATCATCATCTGTCAGATATTGGGTGCTATGGGCAACCACATCGGCCATACCACCAAAGGCGGCGGTGCGATCATTACGGCCGGTTTTCAGGAAGTCAGTAATTTCCACTTCAGTCCAGGTGGAAAGGCCGGTGCCTTCATCACGCAGGTTCTTCGCATACCAGCCTTCGAGAACAGAGCCGGACAGGTAATTGCCCTTCTTGTCATCGCTGAGTGCAGTTTCCTGATAGCCGATACCACGCGGTGTATGGCAGGCGCCGCAATGGGCCAAACCTTCAACCAGATAGGCACCACGATCAATCATCGCATCCATACCGGTTGCCGAAGTAAATTCACGCGGCTGCGCAAAAGCGAGCTGCCAATAGGCCAGCGGCCAGCGCATGTTCATCGGCCAAGGCAAAGTGGAAGCCTGATTTTCCTGCTCAACCTTTTCCACGCGCGACATGAAATATGCATAAAGCGCTTTGATATCGTCATCTTTTACAACGACATAGGAAACATAAGGCATAGCCGGATAGAGTGCCACGCCATCAGGTCGCACACCACGACGTACAGCACGCTCGAAATCGCCGTAACTGTAATTGCCGATACCGGTTTTCTTATCCGGCGTAATATTGGTGGAATAAATCGTGCCGAGCGGTGTCTGCATACCCAGACCACCGGCAAATTCCTTGCCGCCGGGTGCAGTGTGACAAGCAATACAGTCACCGGCACGGGCAAGATATTCACCTTGCTTAATCAGTGCCGGATCCTGAATATTAACGTCAGCTTCCTGTTTTGGTGCGTACCAATGGTGTGATGTGACTGCGATAGCATAGCTTGCTCCAAACAAGCCCAGACCACATAGGACCAGTGTTTTAACAAGCTTCATGTTGAACTCCTGAGTCGTCTCTTCACCTCCATCTGAGACTGTCAGGAATGTTTCTCATTGATTCAGATCAATGACTTCATGCATTCACGATATTTACGTTCCAAAACATAGCCAATTACAAGAACAACAGTTTTCTATGGTGTAAATTCAAAGAAAATTATACCATTAACTGGCATTTACGCAGAAAAACCGCTCAGGTCACTGTGCCCCATTCTGTCCATGAACCGTCATACAGACGGACATTTTCATAACCCAGCAAATTGAGCGCAAGAAACAACACAGCGGCTGTCACACCTGAGCCGCAGGTTGTTACAACCGGCTTATCCTTCTTCACACCCTGTGCTTCAAAAATAACCTTCATTGTATCAAGCGCTTTGAAAGCACCGTCTTCTACGAGCGATCCGTAAGGCACATTGACAGAACCGGGAATTGAGCCGGAACGGACATTCGCACGCGGCTCTGGTACGGCACCGGTAAACCGTTCAGCCGAACGGGCATCCGTAATATGTGCTTTTGCATGTTTGGCAATCAGCACCATTTCTTCAATGAAAACAACTTTTTCACCGGCATAGACCGGTTTGAATGCAACAGGCTCTGGTGCGACTTTACCGCTCTCTGTTTCAAAGCGCTCAGCCTGCCATGCAGCAATACCACCGCGCAGAATATGCAGTTTTTGCACGCCCATAATATGAAACAGCCACCAGACGCGGGGCGCGGCAAACAAATCACCGGTTTCATAGATAACGATCTCATCATCAACGCTGATGCCCAGCTTGCCCACTGCATCCGCGAAGACTTCCGGTGAAGGAACAGTATGCGGGAAAGAAGAGCTCGGATCGACAATCTTATCCTGATCGAAAAAGACTGCGCCCGGAATATGAACCTGCTCAAATTCCTCACCGCAGATGCGCTTTGTCGCCGGCATATACCAAGAACCGTCAACGATTTTCAGACCGCCTGATTTCTGACGGTCTTTCACCCATTGCGGCGATACAAAAATTTCTTCCGGAGTCATTTCATTCCCCATATGTCACTCATTCACACATAGAATATAAGTGTCTTTATCAATGGCAAGGAATGAATTGCAGAAATCTGTATGATCTCTGCACATTAGCTGTCTGTATCCGGTTACAGTGCTTCTTATGTCTGCGGGATTAACGCTCGCCGCCATATCCACGGCGTTTCCACTCCTGAAGCGGCATAATATCAGGCATTCCGCCACCTGCCTCATACCAGGAATCGACAGCCCAGCTATGACCCGACATATCTTTGATTACCGCAGTCCAATGCGGGTAACGGCCATCGATGAATGAACCACGTGTCATTCGTTTAGCGACAGTATGATGCTTTAACCAACCGCGTGTTTCTAAGTAACGTAGGAAATTATCCGTGTTGATCGATTCATCAACACAATCCATTTGGCCTTTAATGCGGGCTTTGCCGAACTGCATTTTTGGTTTGTCACGAACACTGATAATTGCTGTACCGCGTTCTTCGAATATTGCAACAGCCATCCGCAACGCTTTTCTCTCGTCATTTGCGCTACGAGTAGCCTTTTGCAACAGATTACGGATACGGCTCTCATCCTTTGAACTTAGCGTCACTTTGGTTCGGTAATAGCAATCATAACCGTGACAGACACGAAAGGTTTGAGCTGATGCCATTTCCAACGGCAATATCAGGCTTACAAGAACACCGGCACACAATAGTTTAATCATTCAGGCACTCCGCATTCTTGTGGAACAGTCACAAATATCATTTCATTACTAAAAATTGATCAGTCTGCCCATAATCATAGCAATGGTTAGAATTAGTAAAAGTGATTTTCTAAGTTCGCTCCCCCCTCCCCTGTTTTTCTCATTCGCATGTTTTAAACACAAAAAAGCCCCGCGCATTTCTGCCGGGGCTTGGGATGTATTTCAGGAGATTTGGTTTCGGGGGCAGGATTTGTGGTTTTGTCTCCCGCTTTGTCGGCTTTGCCTCCTTGCGGGCCCCTGACTAGGCTTAAAATCTACGACCCGTTACCAAAAAAAATCCCGCTCAAAGAGCGGGCTGTTTGTTTGGTTGCGGGGGCAGGATTTGAACCTGCGGCCTTCAGGTTATGAGCCTGACGAGCTACCGGGCTGCTCCACCCCG
>NZ_JBHEEE010000008.1:127236-153560 GCF_041929865.1 Pseudochrobactrum lubricantis | reverse complement strand
GATGGCATGTCGGATCATCAGAAAATCCCCAAAAACTTTTTGCGCTTCTTCTGTGTTGGCACCTTGCCCTTTTCGGATCCCCAGAACACTTCCCATTCTTCAACCGTGGTCGCATCCTTGTAAAAAGTATCATTAGGATCGCGCAGGATCTGAGAGGCATGGCTTCGCGTCTCAGTATTGGAGCGGGTAAATTCCTGAGTGTGACTGGCGCAGGTCATGGTGACCGCACCATCCTCATTCTCAGACGGCGTTTTTAGTTCAATCTTATCGACAAAGCCGACAAACCGGCACTCAGCCGGAGCAACCATCAACCGTGTCTCTGGATTGAACAGGCCACGATAAATCTCTACCCGTGCCTGACGGCAGTCATAATCACGGACAATCCGCTCAACTTCCTCATGCACCTGTGACATGCGGATGGTGACATTCTGCACGGAAAGATTGGCGATGAGCGGAATATCGTCAATGGAAACCAGAGAACTTGTTCCATACCAATCACGTGTTTCTGGTATACCATTATCCGGATTAATCACATTTGCCGTGATATTCCCCACGTCAGACCACAGACCTTCCGTTACCGGAGCACCGGTCTGCCGGTCACGAGCAACAAGCCAGAGAAAGTCACGCGCTACCAGCATACGCTGTTCAAGCGCATGTTGATTTGCTGCTGAAATATATCGCATTGCTGCACCTTCTTCAGGAACACTCTGGATAACTCTGCGTTATCTTAATAGGAGGTATGAACTCATGGATTTAATTTATTGGGATGAAGCCGTCGTTATTAAAATTTCAGACGGCATCACACATTCAATCGGTAATATTGCTGATGCGGAGAATTTTATGCTTTCCGATTGGCAGCGTTTTGATCTGGATAGTATGGGAGAAGCTATAACAGCCTGCCTTAGGTGTTCACATGATCATGGAAGCACGCAAAGTGCGCGGATTGCATTTAAACATGCAGCAGAAGTATCTGGGATTTTGGCATAAGAATTTCACCTTTTCGATAAAACCTCATAAACACAGCTCTAAAGATTGTTCTTGCGCATAAAACGAACATTTTCTGAGCCATTTGACTTCAAATTTTACCCAGATGTCACTTCCTTATACAATGAGCCATCATATCAATCGTTGCCTTTGATAGATGCATATATGAGCAGATAAAAATTACAAACTGGCCAGGTATCTCCTGATCTCAGAAATTCTGACACAATCAAAAACATAACAAACAGCCAATCACTGCAAATAAGACACAATTACATATTATATAATAATTATAATAAGTTATATCACATATTTTCTGTGTTATATTAAAGCTAATATACAAAATTTGAAGATAAATGAGATGGTTAAGTGATCATTTCAAGTTCCGACTTTTCTCATTTACATCTTCATTTTAAATACACTGGGAGGAATATCATGAGTAATATTCTAACAGCAATTGGAGGGAGACATCCTCCACATGCACTCATAGAACAGCGTCATTTTCATCAAGATGTTGCTACTGAAAAACAAATTTCAATAGCTCATAAAAGTTCAGCTTCGCAATTGAAGGACGCTACTAAGCTCGGCAGCATTCTGAAAAGAACTGGCGGGGGGCTATCTAGGCATCGCCCCTAAACTATCAGTACCAATAAAAACGGAGCATAATGTGAATAATACAAACCAAGAAGATCTTATACAAAAAACATTTAAGAATACCTCAGCCTCTGAGTCTAAAGCTACTATTACGCACAAAATCGCAATCGCTATAATCGAGACTGAGTATAAAAAACGAGTTGCCAAAACACTCCGGTTAAAAAATGAACGCCTTGCTCACGAAGCAAGTTTGCTAGCCACTCCAACAAAACTTCCTTCTAAGCGTTCAGTTAAAAAAGTTAAAACGAGCTAACGAGCTTCCACCGCCTGAAACGAGATTGTGCCACGCCCTGTGCTCAGTTCTGCAGATGTGGTCAGCGACCCCGGCAGAATGATCATCGGCACCGATGGCTTGATTAGTGTAACCACATTGCCGACCGCTGTACCGGGAGCCAGATGCGGGCGTAGTTCAAAGTGCGTGGTTTTACCTGAAGCATTCGCAACTGCACTTTCTAATACCTGATAAAGTTTTGTTCCGATTTGCACATAATCACCGATTGTTATCGAGAACCAAACCGGCATACCTTGAAGAGCGATAGATTTGTTATCTGCCCCAATACCTTCAATACTCGCCGTAGATACATCGCCAATGCCCGTACCATTCGGATAAGCAATCGGAAAACAACGGCTCATAGGTCTGCCACTAAACTGCTGTAAACTGCCGTCCACCGCTTTTAAACGTGCCCGCCAGATATCAAGCTCATTCGGTTGCAATATTACGGATTGAAAAGAAGCCTTCCACAGTGGCGTGCCCATATCCTTGGCAATCGTCGTACCACCTGCTGTCCGGCTATATTCCTGCCTGTACAACAGATCGAACTCCGTTGACCATCCGGGGAAACCAGCAAGAATATCTAATGGGTAGGTAAGAGCCATAACGAATATGGAACCTTTTCAAAACTGTGACGTTGGTTTTCGATATTTGTGACTGTATGGAGGTAAAGGAACGTGGCAATCACCCGCAAAGAAGAAGAACGTGCGCTAAATGCAGATGAGCTTGCATTGGTGGACAAAACACGCCATCCGGCTCTTCAATCCCTCCCCGACGCTGATCTAACCTCACTTGTTAAACTGCTCCGTGAGCGGCGCGAAAAAGCTAAAACTCAAGCGCACCAAAGACGACGAGAAATCAGGGGCAAAACTGCACCAAAAGGCAGTGCCGCATCAAAGGCAGATGATGGCTCAAAAACTAAACTCAGCGTTCTGGCAATGGCGATGCGCCGAACCAATGCTGAAGTTGAGCGCCGCCGTCAGATGGCCGCCAAACAAGAACTTGTTGAAAATGCGCAGCATGCACTCGAGCTGAAGAAACATGCTGAAGCCAACAAAATTCCGTTCAACACCCGTCACGCCCATGAAGGAATGCGTAATATTCCCAACAAGCAGGTAAAAAGCCTCATCAACCCTATGGAACGTGGCAGGCAGAAAAAAGCAGCGAGCGTTACTCAGGCTAAACGCGATCAGCAACAAGCTACTGCATCATAAATCGGGTTCAGGCTTGGCATTGCCAAGCCTGAACAGTCTATCCCAACTTTACAAATTTGCTTTGAGCTTCCCGAACGGTCTGGATCACCCGCGCTTGCATTTCCTGATTGGTCTTCTTCAGGCCAGCTTCCAATCTTGCTACAGCAGCCTGATCTGCCCCACGCGCATCGATTTGATAAACCGGTGCGAAAGAGAATGCACCGCCACCGCCTGCACCGTCATGCGGAATAATACGGCCATGAGTGCCGGGAGAGAAAAATTCCTCACCCTTCTCATTGACGCGATAAAGATTGCCGGGTGTTACACTCCCACCCGCTGCGCGCGCGCCGCCAAACATCATTCCAAACAGACCGCCGAGACCAGATGACTGAGGCGATATCCCAAACAGGTTTGCCAATGGACCCTGCCCCATAAGCAGAGCTTGCGCCATTTGTCGGAGCAGCCCCGCCAATGCTTCTTTTGCGCTGAATGAGCCATCAATGATTGTATCAATCATATTCATAGAGATATCAGCCAGATCGAGAGCTGCATCGGCATTGCGGCGAAGCTGCTCTTCAACGGCCTCGACCGCTTTTTGCTCCTGATAACGCGCCTCAATCAGTGCTGTAATCTGATTGCGCTGCTCATCGGTAGCACTGGCACCGGCTTTACGCAGGGCAATTTCTTTATCCCGCGCTTCATCCGTCAGCCC
The DNA here is from genome assembly GCF_041929865.1 of Pseudochrobactrum lubricantis. NCBI lineage: Bacteria > Pseudomonadati > Pseudomonadota > Alphaproteobacteria > Hyphomicrobiales > Brucellaceae > Pseudochrobactrum > Pseudochrobactrum lubricantis. Next base: position 149,749 of record NZ_JBHEEE010000008.1, on the reverse strand, counting down.
GACAAGCGCCAATTCCTCTTCAAGTGAGGCAATCAAATCATCAATCGCTTTTTTCTCACGTTCAGCATCGGTAGTTTTAACTGAGCGCGATCCGCCAGTCTTTTTCTTTTTATCTTCAGGCAAAATATAAGGCGTAACCGGTGGCGGAATATTTGTCTCGATGATCGCCGTCAGCTTTTTGCGGCGCTCCAGCTTATCGTTGATGGTTTTGAGCTGTTTATCGACTTCTGCCATTTCAGTGGCCGCATCCTTACCAATCCAGCTTAGCGCCGTATCTTCACGAGTACCCTGCTGCTGCTGTAACTGCTTACGGCGGGTCTCTAATTGCTGTTGATTGGCACGCAAAGCCTCAGAACTACGCTCTTCCATGGCGCTAAATGAAGCAACAAACACCTGAAGAGCCTGATAAGCATCAACGATTGCACCTTTGAGCGATCCGGAAACCGTATTGGAAATTTCCTGAAACTTTCGATCAACATCGGCAGCAGCCTGCACCACATCATCGGAGAGGACACGACCGAGCTCCTCACCCTCCTTAATGGTTTCGGTCAGCTTATCGCGCCCTTGTTCAATCAGAGACACAAACTGCTCACCACCCTGACCGCCCATAATCTCATCAAAGATACGGATACCGGCAGCAGTGTCTTTGAGGCGACGGGTACGGTCAATGATCTCCAACATAAAATCTGCCGGATCCTTGAGGCGTTTTTTGACCTCCTCCGGCGACATGCCAAGCTGAGCAAAAGCTTCTGCACCGGAGCCTTTGCCAGTCTGGGCATATTCATTTGCCCGCAGGTTTAACTCACGAAAGGCATCGGCCATCGCATCAACTTCAATGCGGTTGGTTTCAGCGACATATTTCATCTGCTGGAATGACTTGATCGTCATGCCAGCCCGTTTAGCTGCCGTTTCGATATTACCAATATCGGAGATGACCTGTTTTACACCCTGAATGGATAGACCAATACCCACACCGGCCAACGCGCCCTTGACCAGAGCCATAGAACGGTTGAGACCGGCGGACAGATCGGAAAATTCCCGCTGTGCATTCTTGGCGGTTGCCTTGGTGTCGCCGCGCACCCTGTTCATGGCTTCATGGAAGCCACGGGAGTTTGCACCGATATATGCCATGATGTCATTACGAGTCATGGATTTTTCCTACCTGATAGACTTGGTGGGCGGATGATGACGGGCAATCTCAGCTGCCCGCTCCGGCGTGATAATATCTTTAGTGCGTTTACCGGTACGCCCCTCGATAGCCGCTTCCAGCTCCGGCCATGTTGATCGCCAGAAGGTTTGCGGCGACCAGCCCAAAGCACCCGTGGCGAGTGCCTGCATTTGCCGGATCTGGTCTGAGATTACGAGGGGCTGGCTACGTTTCCCGATGTGGCCGCATCAAATGCATTTTCGAGCTGCTTGAGCGGATCGGCTTCACCACGCAATTTCTTGCCATCATTGATATGGCCGGAAAGAGCTTTGGTGATTGCCTTGCGGAACGACTGCTCATCGGCACCGCTCAGCTCTGCGATGGCTCTGTGCGCCAGATCACGGGCTGCCTGATCACCATCCGGATGTGTTGTGAGGACACGCAGCGCCGCCATCACTGTTTTAGGATGAAAGCCGATGAGCCGCGTATAGAGCAGATCCATGGTGTCACATCCGGCAACTTCGCAAAGCGTTGCCAACCGGCCAAATTCAACCACCAAAACAAGATCTGTACTGCCAATCTGACAGGCAGCTTCACCACGCAGAGGATTAGCTAAAGCATCCGTCATGGTGTCACCACCGGAGTAAAGCCAACTGTGCCGGTTGCCGACATCCGACCCTGACACTGCAGCTCATTGGTCTTATCACCCGAGAATGTCAACGAAATCAGGAAATCAGCTTCGAATGTCCCGACACCGGGCACCACGACCTGATAAGGCGTGACAACCTGATTGACTGCATCACCGATCATGGCCTTTGACGCTGTATTATTGACGAAAGCGCCGTCAAGCTGAACATTGATGCGCTGGATACCATACATCAGCTGCAACAAAAGCTTGCTGCCCGGATCTGCGCAACTTGGCTTGGTGATGTCGATTTCTTCATTATTGATTTCCAATGAGCGGGATTCTGTCACGCAAACCGAGACAAAATCATCCGGCGTCATCAGACGCTTGATCACAAGCTCACGACCTAAAGCCATGGACTTCACTCCTGTTGTAATAAAGTGGAAAGAAAGGCCTGTTTTCAGGCTTGTCTGTCGGGATAGCCCGCAAAGGTACGATAGCTCACATCATAAACCATGCGTCCCGCGCCAAGGCTTTGAGCTGTACCGGCATCTATAAAATGATCCGTGGCAGACAAAATCATATCAATGACCAGTCCGCCCAGATCTGTCGGAGGCAACGCGCTCTCGACAGCCGCCGCCAAAAGATCAAACTCTGCAGACGGATCTTTGCGACCTTTAAAATGTATCACCACATTGACCGTCAGGCGGTGATTGAGCCGCGTCAGCTCTTGGCGGGTGACATCATCATAGACCACACCAACAGGTGTTGTCTGGTCACTGGTATAGAGCACAACGAAAGAGGGCAAATCCTCCTCGGGCACTACCGTTGAGCGCATTGGGGTGACAATGCCTGAATATTGTGCTGCTACCGGCTGGAGTTGCTCTCTGATCTTATCAAGGATCGTTTGTCGAAGATGCACCATGATTATTCATCCTCATGCAAGAGCAGGCGTTTCATCGCCCGCCCGTCATCGACGTGACCGGCCACTACAAAAACCTTGCCGATTTCCTGCGCATCATCGCTACGAATTATCGTGATCGTATCAGACTGACGAACACCATCGAGCGCTGTGCCGGAAGCTGCAAAGCTATAGCTCACCCCTTCCAGCCCCATGCCCTCGATGTCGAGCAAATCTGTCTCCCGAACTTTTCGCAAAATACCGGTCAACGGGACAGGACTACCCTTGATAGTGATACTGACCTCGACATTGCCGAGACCAGAGACAAAAGCATCGGCCATATCGGAGAAAATGGTCGGACGGCTCATTCGCCGCCCGCCTTTTCCAATGCCGCTTCCGCAGCATTCAGGCGCTCTTCCGCTGCTTCAAAGGCCGCGAGCTGCTCATCACCGGCATCCGGTTCTGCAAGCGCTTCCTTGGTATTGTCATAGACAAGCTGAGCCGCTTCAAGTTCCGCATTCAGGGCATCCAGATCAGCAGTTCTTGCTGGAGCTGACGGCTTTGTCACACCGGTTAGTTTTGGCAAAGACCGATCCTCCGGCACAGTGCCAAACAAAGCGGCGATTTTATCCGCTTCCTCCTGTGGCAGGGTGACTGCGGTACCAGGCGGCACGTCTTTACCAGCAATGGTCAGCGTTGCCGCATAGGCTTGTCGTACTGTTTTGACTTTCGCCATAGTTTCATTCCTCTCAAATTAAGTGGTTAGCGAACCATGGCAAAGAGCGATGCAGACGCATCACCTGGTACCGGCAGTGGCGCACTCTGTGTCATCAGGAAGGTAGCCGACGGATCTTCGACATTCCACATTTTCGGGAAGCGAGACAACGGCCTCATCTGCGCTGCCACATCCTGAATGGCACCATGCGCCATAAAGCCCTGGAACTGGATTGGAGCAACCACACCAACGCCGAAACTTGGCCACAGTTCAAGATTGTTTCCCTGATCATCTTCAAACAGCTGGGTATATTGCCAGAAGTTGAACTGCCCGACAGTGCCAAGATAAATCGCCACCATATCCTCAGAACCGGCAGCAACAGGACCGAATTGCATTTCACCGCCCATCTGGCGGCGGTTATCCAGAATTTCACGAATTTCAGGATCGCTCTGCAGCAATTCTGCCGCCTCGGCCCCAAGGATCACTTCTGTGGCTGCCCCGCCCGATGTGGTAGCAACACGTGTCGCCCATGAGCGGATAGATTTGCGGATGGATACGCTCGCCTCGCCCCAGCGATCCGCACCGGTCAGAGCAAGCGTGTGATTTGCTGGCCGATTATAATCAACAATCTGGGTTTCATAGTCCTCACCGCTGACGATAATCTTGCCCGTGCGCAGTGCCTCTGCCGCCATCACTTCTTCACGGCGCGTCACCTCATCATCCTGATCGGCCAGAATGTCGGTGACAGTCTGCAGGTAGCGATCTTCCGCAGACATATTGCCGTTGAGCGGCTCGCCGGGACGGCGGCGGAAGCCTTCGCCCGGGCGAACTGTGTTTTTCGGCTTCACATAGGCAGGCGTAAATGTTGAGGTCTGGCGGCCACGAATGGCGCGTTCTTTGCCCGGCACCAAAGGCGAGACGAACGGTGCCACATTGCGGCGGCGTTTCAGTTTATCAAAGGCGATTTCTTCCGCATCGGACTGAAAACCGTTCGGGAAGAATGTATCGCGGATAAAGGCTGTTGGCCGGTCGCGGGATTCAATCACCGTCAACAGCGCCGCTGTGCTAAATAAATCCATTTGAGATTTCCTTAAATGAGCGCCGGATCAGGCGAGGTTGTGCAGGAAGAGCGGAGCAGAAGCTTTGCGCCATGCGCTTTCGACACTCGCTGCCGTATGGCCCGCCCCGTAGATCAGTTTGGCCGCATCAAAATTACCGGATGCATAGGCATCCGTGATCACATCACCGGCAGTGGTATCCAGATCGATAGCCAGCACCATGCTTGGCACTTCAGAACCATCCGAGGATGCAGAGGCTGAGACCAGGAATTTGCCACTGGCCTCACCCAGCACTGTGCCACGTTTGAGAACACCCTGCCCGCCTGCAATAGTCACAACACGGACAGCAACGGGAAAATCACCGACGAGCAAATCGCCGGGAATATAAGTTTCAGTGCGCATAGCGACACTCCTGAAAAGTTAAGGGAACAGAATTACCGAGCTTAACGCTGCGGTTTACGTGACGCGGAACGCGCTTTGGCATGTGCCACCAGGCGCTCATCAGCACTACCGGCTTTAGGGGCAGCACCACCATTACCAAGCGCCGGTACACGACCCTGCATAAGGCCAGACAGGCTGGACAGTGCACGGGAGGAGCCGGAAGCCGCCAATGTGGCGACGGCCTGTTTGGCCGACATATTGGTATTGAACGCCAAATGAGCTGCCAGTGACGGGTTCTGTTCCGCTTTAGCCGAGCCTAAGATTGCCGACATGCGACTACGTTCAGCCTTGCGGCCACGGGCATAATCGCCGGGCTTTTCTTCATCATCGGCAACGGGTTCCTCTTCCTCCGCATCCGGATCAGGATCGGTTTCAGCGTCGGGATTTTCCGAATCATCCTCAGCCTCATCCGGCTGCAGATCGTCTTCCAATTCTTCCGGCTTATCCTCTTCGAGGCGTTTGCGTGTATTGCGGCCACCAACAGCCGCGCGGATAGCGCTTGCAAGCGACATCAGCGTGTTCCTTTTTGATAATGTTGAGAGTTTTTATAGGAGAGAGATCAGGCACTCATCGCGGCAAGAAATGCCTCGAAGACTTGTTTGGGGCGCCCCACCGCATCGGCAAGACCAAGATCAACTGCCGCCTGCCCACGAAACGTATCCGCTTGCGTGGCAAGTGCGGCCTCTACCGAGAGACGTGAACCACGGTAGCGCGCCACCGTCTCAGCAAATAAGGTGCGCATGGCTTCAAGATCAGTGACGGCTTCGGAATATTCTTCCTCGCTCATCGTCTCGAACATGCCGGGACGGGCTTTTTTTTCACCGGCACGTAGAATGGTAACTGCAAGCCCCTGATTTTTTACCCAGCCGGATGCATCGACATGCATGGTGATGACACCAATCGAGCCGATATAACCGGTGGTAGGGATCACGATCTGGCGACAGGCAGCAGCCAGAAGATAGGCGGCAGAACACGCATGATCGGTGAGAATGGCAATCGTCGGCTTTTCTTGTGAAAGTGCATAAAGCTCCTCGGCACAGGCGAAACATCCGTCCACTTCACCACCGAAACTGTCAAACTCAAAGACAACAGCCCTGATATCATCACGGGCAAGACAATCAGCGATCTGGATACTCAACCCCTCATATGAGGTCATGCCGGAGGTTTTCCCCACCCATGAGCCCTTATTGACGAGGGACCCTTCCACCTCAATGACTGCAACATTGCCAACCATTTTGGGGCCACTATAGATTTTCTCGCCCGTCCAACCGTCGCGCAGTTCCCGCATATTCTCTGACAACACACCCATTTCCGGTGTGTCTGCCATCGCAACATTCTGCCCCAGCACACGCGGTCCGAAAGCGCGAGCGATAATATTGGCTTTGGCCTCATGCAGCATCAGCGGCGTATCGAACAAACGCGCCGCAATTTCCGGCATTGCAAATGTCATTTGCTCTGATCCTTATTGGTTTCGTCCGATTCATCTTTCGGTGTCTCACTTCCAAAGCGTGACACCACGCCGGAACTGGCTACTTCACCGGAGGTAACACCATGCTTGGCTGCAAACCGTTGTTCACGGGCACGTTGCAGCATGTCTTCCTTCCAATCGCGTCCCTGTTCGGCGGACTCTGATTCCTGCGTTGAAAGGCCAGTAGCCAAACGAATAGCCGCGGCACGCGCTTCTTTCTCCGGATCAACCCAACCACGACCGGAACCGATCCAAGCTGCCCTTGCCCATCCGATCGGATTGGCCTCAAAGGAAACAGCATGTGACGGTAGTTTGATCCGACCTTGGTCGAACACTTCTTCAAGCCAGGCCATATAAATTGGCTGCATAAAGCTATGAGCAAAGCTGGTTTTGCGTGCAGTCAGCCCGCGCCAGATTTCCAGAAGTGCCGCACGCGCACTGGAATAATTAACCTTTGACCAGTCCATGGTCAGCTGCTCATAGGTCAGGCCAATGGATGACGCGATATTACGCAGTGCTGCATTGACGAATACCTCAAAGGCAGCGTTCGGATGTTCGGATTTGGTAAAAACCACATCCTCACCCGGATTGAGGAAATTGAGCTGCGCACCTTTCAACCGGATCGGATCAGCCTTATATGCTGCACCTTGTGCCGCTGCCTGCGCATCAAAAAATGCGTTAATCGATTTGCCACTATCACCGGCACTGAAACTATCAGCCAGCTGATCCATATCCAGCGGCGTTTTGATGAAAGCCGCCATTACCGCATTGAGTGATGCTGCCTGCAGCTCATAATCATTGTAATCAGAGACTTGCTTGAGCTGCTGCAACACGGATGCCCAAGGGCTGACACCGCGCGTCATACCGGCGCGGCTGGCCTCAAAGGCATGCACCGAGACCGGCCTGCCCCATTCGGTTTCGCGCTCCACCCGATCCCAGATAAACATATCATGCATCGGTCTGGTGATATCGCCGGGATGTGTGCGGCGCACATGATAGGCCAGCGGCGCGCCATAGGCATCAAGCTCAACACCATCACGCAGAAACTCGCTATCCATCGCCCCTTTCGGATTGGAGATACGCGCCGGATCAATCACATGTACGCATGTGCCGTAACCATTGGCACCCATCCGAAATGGCAAAACTGCGAAGGCCTCACCATCCGAGAAGCGGTGGCGTGCGGCCAGTCCCAGCAATCCCGCAATAGATTTTGTGCGTTCTGCATCAAACCAATTACCGGGATCGGTCGCCACATCCGACCATAGCCCCTCGATCTGGTCGCCAATCTCATCTGCCTCATCAGCACTCAAATTCAGAGTTCTGGCATTTGGTTGACTGGATAAGCGCCATCCGGAACCGATCACTGTATCCACGAGACGGGACACACCAGCCGATGCCCAACCGTTATTGCGCACCGCATCATTGACACGATCAATAACAACATCGCGCGACAATGTGAGTGCAGCTTGTCCGGAATATGTACCAGGTCGCCAACCAGCCATAGACGAATGATCCGAACCGGCAGCGCTATAAGCTGCCGCATTCATCGCGTAACGTCTGCGGGCTGCAACACGCACCTCCGGTGGCATCGGCGCGCCGTGAGCGTCCAGAATAACCGGTTCGCTCATAGAAACACCACACGGCGCGAGCGGGCACGTGCTGCACTGGCAATCCCGAGTTGTGCACGCAGCTCACCAATATAGAGCCGTAATCGCCCCTCATCTGCCGTGGTGAAAGTCACACTTTCCCCCTGATAGCTAAGCTGTACTGATGCTTTGCCAACCATGAGTTTATGCAGCGCCGCCTCTGCTTCTGTGAGACGTGCCAATAAAATGCTTCTGTCTGTCATGTTGTTTCCGATCAGCCGCGGCGACTGGCACGCGCCATCGCACGGGCGATTGCCGCTTTTACCAAGGGCGATTGTTTCTGTTCATCTACAAGTTTGGCTACCGGCACCTGAGGCTGGCGTAAAAGCTGGTCTTCAAGATCCAGCTGTGCCGGTGGCTGCTCTTGTGAAAGACGTTCTGCCAATGCGTCCCATTCATCCTCAGTCCAGTAATTGATCCCTAAGCGCAGGGTCGCGGCCAAAGACTGGTTGAGCATATCCAGCGCCTCATTGCGTTTTCCAGCTGGCAAATCCCATTCATAATAGGGATGACCTGACCGGCCACGGCGCTGCACACGGATCTCGGACGTAGCCTGCTCAAAGAAGTCATCGCCCAGTCCATGCACAAAATCGACAAAACCGGTCTGTTCCGGATCTTCCTTACGGTATGAGCGGTACAGGGCTGCCTTCATCACGGAAGCATTGAAGTTGAAAAAACGCCGTGAGTATTTGAGCGGCCTGCCCTTTTTGTCTTTCTCTTTTTTAACCTGCGCCAGCATTGGTGCAGCTTCACGGTTATCACCGCGCACCATAATTACATCCGTGATCGGATGACGGCGTGCCCATTCCCAAACATCTTCAGTATAGGCGTTCCCATCGATGGCCGTCAGATCGACCTTGCGTCTGTTGCCCCAGCAATCCAGCCATTCGCGTTTGACCAACAAGGACAAAGCCTGTTGCACTGCCGGTTCAGAAATATGCCCGGAATGCGCTGTAAAGCCCGGTAGGTTACGACCGGTATTGTCGTCAAATATCCCGCGATCTATCACCACACGGTAACGGTTCTTGCCATAGCCAACCAGCAGCCATTCAACACGATCCCCCTGCACGTCTATGCCAATTGTCAGGATCAGTGCCTTTGGTGGGATAATCCCACGCGGCAGGCCAGTTTGCGCTGCCCTATCGCGCAACACTTCCCAGCCAATAGATTCCCCGTCAGTCTCAAAGGGTTGTCCCAGCCAGTCATTGAAGAATACCTGCTCAGCACCGGCCTTCTTGCCTTTATCATCGGGACCGCCGCGCTGCACATTGAGATAGGCACGCGCCAGCGCCTCCCAACTCTCCAACGGCGAATAGGCAACCCAAATATGGAATGAGCGATGATAGCGTGCTCGTTCCGGATATTTAGCAATCCATTTGGCACCATTCTCTCTCGCTACCATCCATGCGCGATGATGCTCTTTGATTTCGCCGCCACATTTAACGCAGTAGAAACACGCTCTCTCAGGGTGTTCCGGATCTATATGATCGCGCATCTGCTCCCATTCCAGCGGCTGCAATTCCAAGCAATGCGGACAAGGAACATGGTAGCGCTCCTGCGTGCCCTGCTCAAAGTTGGAGCTGATACGGCAGCCCGGCGCAATCAGCGGCGTTGAGATTTTCAGGATCTTCGCCGCGATGAATGCTTTTGACCGGCTCTCTGCCTGACTTTCCGGATCACCTGCCTCATTGTTTTGCCATTTCGACAGATCATCCTGCACCTGCTTGCGCGGTGAGATCATCGACAAGCCGGAAGGTGAATTGGCGCCCGCTGCCTGAATTGCCCCGCGCCCGTCTGCACGCTCCTTATAATGGATGGAATTACCACCCTCGCGGCTCTTCTCAGGAAACAATGCCGTCAAAGCCGTGGTTTCGCGGATCAGCGGCATCAGCTTCTGTTTCGACCAACGAGAGGCATTTTCCTCTGTCGGATGCACATACAGAAAATCGCACGGATCCATATCCATAGTGCCGAGCGTGAAGATATTCGCCAGTACCGTGCCGCCGACCTGCGCCGATTTGGCAATGGTCACAATCCGGCACGGGTCTTCCGGTGAAATAGCTTTCAATATCTCCGAGAAGAACGGAAACAGCGCTTCATTATAGGGACCGGGAAACTGTGTGATACGATCCGAAAAGACGATATTCTGTTTTGCCCAACTCAGATAATCCACTGGTGGCGGTGGCATCGTCTCCTGTGCCAGAATGGAATATGTCAGCCATGCCGGATTGCAAAGCAGTGTCATGTACCAACCATTCAGTCTGGGTGTTGATCCTCACTTTCAAATAAATCAGGATCAATCACGTTTTCCGGCTCTGAAGCCTGTTGCTCTATGAAACCCTGTGCTGCTCGCTCACGTACTTTGCGGAAAGCTTGCTGCAGGTGATGTAGGATGTCGCGTTGTGGTAGTTCAAACTGGCCGGCCAGATGCGTTGCCATATCAGCCAGCCCGCCTTCCATCACACGGTAAGCCATCGCCACAGATCGTGTGATTTCTGATCTGGCTTCATCCGCCAGCATGAAACGACCGCTTGCTAACGCTTCTTCGCGTTTGGCACGCGCTGTCTGCATTTTGGCTTGTTCAAGCTTTTCGCGGGCTATCTGATCAGCAACCAGATCACTCGGTGTCTGAAACACTTCCGGTGGTCGTTTCTCTGCATTCGCCAGTAAAGGTGCAGCCGGCTGTTCAACAGCAGGTCGTGTTACCGGCAAAACAGATATCCGCGTGCCCAGACCATTAATGCCGACACGCTGAGAGACATCCAGCCGCCCGCTCAACTGACGCTTGGCGCGTTCCACTACAATACGGGCGCTTCGTCCTTCACCTTGCAAAGCATCCGGTCCAATCTGGCCGGACGCAATATATTGAGATATTCGTCCGGCAGAGACATTGATCAGCTTGGCAAACTCGCCCTTGCTCATCGTCTGATCTGACTGGATGCCCGTCATAACTTTTCCTGAGAATAAAGCCGGATATTTAATCCTCTGAGTTTAGTGCCTGACTTTAGTTCTTTAGCCTTTGACTTTAGGCTTTGATTTCACGCTCAGACTGACCAAGACCCGCGGTGCGAAATACCCGCAGGCAAGGTGCGTCAGGAAGGACCCGAAATGTTAGAAATGATCCATATCGACTGACCAACTATCGGTGGCTTCGCTTGCCGACCTCTTCCGCGAAGTATCGGGCGAAACGTTCTTCTGCCACGCGCTTTACTGTCACATGGAAGTTAACGGTTTGAACATAGGAGCGCATACGAACAAAGAGCAGCATGGGTTTTATTAAGTTATCCATGGGGTTTCGCTGCCATACCCCCGGATGCAAATGTGATCCGCGCTCTGGCACAAAGAAGCGAGCATTCTTGTATCGCGCATTGCGCTTGGTTGAAGCTGCCGTTCGCTTACGATTATAACCAGCAGTACGTTCAGCAATTTGCAAATCAGCCAGAATGCGTACAATCAATGCCACGCGAACATTGCCATACTGATCAAGAGGACAATCCTTTGAAGGAACGGCATAAAGCCCCTTGTCCATATGCCCTGCGGAGATCAGCTGGCGCTCAAAGGATTTGAGATTGCGCTGACCACCGAAAAATTGCGGCGTCAGAAAATTAGCAGGCGGCGTTGAATTCTTAGCCCATGATTTACCGGCAATAATAACCGCAGCTGAAAGATTGGAAACGCTGGCCTGCTCATAGGCAACACCCCGTTTTGCAAAAGGTGTCACTCGATCAAGCTTAGCCTCCATCTCATCCTGCACAGCCAATCGGCCAACTGCCGCCGTTCTGTTCAATGCACTGATCGTTGCCTTTGGAACTACTTCCTGCTCGAACCGGTCAAGCTCCTGCTCCCACCCCTTCGTGTCAAAATTCATGAACACAGATGGACCATCAGATAACAATGGTCCACTCAATGATGAGGTGACATTCAGCATAGTCAATTATTCCAGTGAAAGAGAGATCAGCAATACTCAGTCCTGACCGCCAAATATTCGCGCATGTTGAAATGTGCATGAATCTCAACACTCATGGTCCGCACGCATTTTACCGCGCACTACATTAATTCATACGCATTTGACGGAATAATATTCGCATGATTAGTGAAAGATGCTGCTGGCGGGGAAAATAATCCGGTCGGCAATTTCTATTGTACTTACGTGCAGCAAGGTCACGACTAGAACGTGGCTTGAGTGACGGGCTCGACCCCGTCTGCACCGGAGTGTGAATACAATGGAAACAAAGTTGAAACGCAAGTTAGTCGCCGTTCGGGCTTATGTTCGTAAGCGATATGGAAAGTTAGAATATGTATGTGCGCATTTTCGCTCACATCCTAATCAGCTTTCCTTTAACTTTTAGGAAGAGTCACGCCCTTTCCCCTCAGCCAGCAGCACCCATCACTAAGCACCTTCATTATCTGGTTTGTGCCTGCCATAGAGCCGCTATCTTGCTCTTTTCTTGCGATACATTCGCTCATCAGCAAGAGACATAATATCTTTGAATTTCTGATTAGATTTTAATGGCATATATCCAACAGAAAGCGATAAAACATGCGCAATACCAGTCTGTCGATGCTGAAACTCATCATGCGCTTTCGCATTCATCTGCTCAATTGCTCCATCAACATCAGCACATGAAGCCTTTGGTATGAAAGCGCAAAACTCATCCCCACCAATACGAGCAATCAAACTATCTGTCGGCAATACGTTGACCATTGCCTGAGCGACAGAAACAACAGCATCATCACCAACAAGGTGACCATATTTGTCATTTATCACTTTCAGATAATCAATATCAGCTAACATAAACCAGCCTCGAACACCCGTGGCACTTGCTGCATTAAACTGCTCGATAAAACTACGGCGGTTAAGGACACCGGTTAAAGGGTCCACACTCGCGATGCGCGTAAGCTCATTGGCTCTGCGGATGGCGCTACGATAAGAGAGTTCCAGTTTCTCCAGACGAGAAAACCAATAAATACCAATCGGTATTGCGATCAGAAATGGTAGTGTCAATCTGACAAAGACCGTTATTAAATCGGACTCTGTTCCCGTGATTATTCGAACACCAGTTGAAAATGATATTGAAATAGCCGCTGCAAATACTGCGACTATTGCCGTTCGTTTCAACACAAACTTCGATAACAACCGCCCCACCTTCCGGGATCATATCTTATTAAAAAAACTGCAATCTAGCTTTTTAATCCGCCATGCAGTTTTACCGATATGGATTTCAGAAACACCAACATTTGTGCATCATACGAATATAATCCACAACTCAGGTATGATGCAGTTTTAGTAATTTCTTAGGGCTCGAAATTTCCTCATAGCTTCGCACTTGGGGAGAAGCGGTTGCCGAGTTATCGGTCGCTTCTCCGGGATCCGTGGGGAGCTCAATGCGACAGATGTCGACTTATACTGCTCACCGTGTCGGAAGCATTGCGCTTCACAGTCCACAGGTCGTCCCTGTTCATAGGGCTATGCCGATTTGATTAAATTGGCAAGGGGCACTTCTATCGTCCGCTGTTGACCAAATATGAAGGCAAGAACACGGGCTGCTCTTGTCCCGACATAGCCTTCTATGACGCCCTCGAAAACACCTGCAGAGCCAACCGGAAACGATACGCGTTCACCATTTTTGTAACGCGGAAAATCATTTAAATCATTAAATGAACCAACCTCGGTCAAACACCTGAGATCATTCATATATTTATCACTAACAATAATTGCTCCATGCTGACCAAATATGAGAGAAATCGCCCCATCAATGCGCGATAATCCAACCCAACTTTCAGCACATGGCACTACTCTTACAAACACGTATCCATTAAAAATGGGTACCTGAACAACCTTCTTTTTCATAGTATATTTGACTGAGCGTGCCTCGGATTTCATGGGCAACCATGTCTCAATTCCAAAGTTACTCACCGATTTACTAACAGCTTTCTCTTGTTTGTTCGCAGTTTTGAGAACAAACCACTGTTTTTCAGACTGCTCATTACCCGCAGCAATAGCCAAAAATTTCTCTTGCATCCGTATTTTGATACGATCTGGATCCCGTTCATCAAGCTGTCGTGCTGTTTCCAAGATACGCGCTTCCTCAAATGGTCTGTTATTTGGCATCATCATTTTTCAATTCCTCGCAACAGAGCCTGTAATTCATTCAACACATCGGGACCGCCTTCCGGCAGGTAGACATATTCCAGCGTTCCGGTGTTAGGCAGCCAAGGCCAGCCACGCGCAGCATGAGCATCAATCCACGCCTGCCACAGATCGCCACCAACCTTCACCGCAACCATGCGCCCAGCCACCGGCTGCAAATAAGCAGGAACAAGATCGCCACGGCGGTTTGAAGCCCGTTCAAACAAATCATTCACTGCTGGGAAACCAAGCTTCACATGCTTATCGGCCAACAGATACTCAACCGTGAATTGACCAGCATCAACCATCTTCCGCTCCAAAGCTGTCAACTGACCGACATGCGTAGCACCGGCAAGTAAAAGCTCATAAACCCGTGCACCCCACATTTTGCCGAAAGGCGCAGCCTGAACCTGAGCCGGAGCATTTGCAGCAACTTGCGCCGGTGCTGGAAGCTTTTCCCAACGCTTTTCGCTGAGATAAACCGCAAACGTACAAAACTTGCTCCGACCAGAAACCTTGGAAGCCTCAAGATAGCGGCCTAATCCCTCAAAAGCCTGCTGTTGCTCATCGGCGCTCAGACGCATCCATGCTTTGAACGCCTTTGGCTCACTATCCGTCACGAATGTTGGCCATTGCTGGTAAGCCTTTTTGAAAGCCCGTTCGTTTGCCTTACGATTTTCCTTGTTTTCAAGTTCGCTTGCGCGCCCTCTCTCAAGTGATGGTTTATTTAATGGTTCTATTACGGTTTGGGTGACATGGTGACACCCGTCTATGTCGTCAGTGTCACCCGTCCCTGCATCCGGTGTCACGGGTGTCATGGTGTCACCCGTGACATGGTGACACCCGTTAGACACAGTTTTACCCCTCACAAGAGCTTCCAATTTCATCATATCGAAATCGTATCGTGTAGCCTGTCCGGGGCGACCGCCACCCTCAGCAACCACGATCAACAGCCCCTCATCCACGAACTCTTTCAGAAGGCGCTGCACGGTACGCTCTGACAACTCAGTTTCGTTTGCCAAACGCCCAACAGTCGGCCAAATTCCGCGCCCCTCATCATCAGCGAAGTCACCTAGCCGGATCGCAAGTATCTTGCGGCTTGGAGAACCGATCTGTGCCTTGAAAAGACGCGACATGACTGCAATGCTCATTGTGCAGCCCTCCGCAGTTCGCGCAAATTCCGCCCCATAGCAGCCCGTTTGCGCCGGTAGGTTCTAATCCCATACAAAACCGTGGTGTGATCACGATTACCCATGCGACGGCCGATCTGGGAGGATGAAAGCTCGGTCAGGCGCCAAGCCCAATAATAGATGGCCTGCCGTGCCATAGAGACTTCACTATCACGGCGTTGAGAACGGACTTCCGTTAAGCTGACATTGAACACACGGCAGAATCGGTGCGCAATCTTATCAAGACGCGGCCTATACCCCTTATCGCCTGGCATTTGTGCAATCAGGGCCGCGTCATTTACAACGGAAGCAATAAACCGCTCGAATTTGACGGCTGTCGCATTGCGCATCGCAATAACTGCAGGATTGAAATTCATAGCAGCCCCCGAAACAAAGGCATGCCAAGCGCATCAGCATAGAGCTGCACCATGGCCTCCTCTTCCTGCCGCTCATGATCCTCTTTTTTGCGTAACCGGATGATCGTGCGTACAGCCTTCGTGTCGAAGCCGGAGCCTTTCAGTTCGGCAAAAACCTCTTTGATATCATCAGCGACAGTTTTCTTTTCTTCCTCAAGACGCTCAATTCGTTCAATAAAAGCACGAAGCTGCCCTACCGCGACCGAGCTGACTGCCTCACCTTCCTCACGGATCGGCAAAGGCTCATTTTTCACCGGCACGGGTTCTGATTTCTTCGCCTTTACGTCAGATGTAGTTTTCTTGGCCTTTATTTGCGATGGGTTATACGGATCATACGCAGCACTCATGCGTCACCGCCTTTTGAAAGCGCGCCATCAACCTTCCGTTGAAATGCGCGAAGTATTTGCACGGCTTCTTCAATTTCAATGTCTATTTGCTGCTTTTCACGGGGTGTGATTGAACCGTCTGCAATCGCCTGCGCGTATTCCTGCATCACATCAGATACAGACTTACTCAGGCGCGACATATCCCCGATATCCGGCAAGGTGTTGCCGAAATTCTGATTGCCAAGCGAAACCAGTTTATAGCCGAGCTGTGCAGCCATGATGGACACAATGCCGTTCGAGCGGGTGTCGAGCATCAAATCCATAGCCACATCAATCGGCATATGGTTGATCGCCTCATCAGGTGCGCCGTATCGAGAAAGCGTAGAGGCATTAACCCGTGTCACTTTTTCAAAGGCAGAAACACCACCAGCCATCGGCAGCAAGCGACGTACAGCTGCCTTGAGAGCCTGCCGGTCTTGCTCAGTAGTTGGTCGAATTTTCACCATGACAGAACCTCATAAAAAAGACCTGTCTTCGCGCTCACGGGAGCCAAAGCACGAAGACAGGTCAGCATCTGCCGTGGGAGGTACCGGCAGAGATAAGGGAAAAAACTATTGTGTGATTTTCGGTGACAACTGCAATGCAGTCGTGCTCTGTGAGGCAAAGCGATCATTGCACCACCTCATCAGTACAAGGACGCATGATATTATCAGGCCATGCCGCCTTATCCGGCCAGTTATGGGAAAACCACAGAACTGCGTCATTGAAACGGGAAACAGTAATATCAGCCCCATTTCTAAGGGCTGAGAGTTTTTTGGTATCACTAAACAGTCGATTACTGAGAGTTTTGTCAGCACAAAACTCAACAGCCTGATATCTGTCAGCAAGGTCTAATAGATGAGTGATTTTCAACATACGGACATAAGCGGTTATTTTACCGCTTATGTCAATGGTATTAATACCGCTAACAAAACCCATCAAAAGCGGTCATATTACCGCATTATGCTAAATGATGTCATTGATCGAATTCAAATCCGCCTTGATAAAGTAAATTTATCAGCCACAGCCGCCTCTTTAAAGGCAGGGCTGAGCCGGGATGCAATTCGCAATATTCAGCGCGCAGTAAAAGCCAACAACGGACGCAAGGGCGTATCCACAGGCACCATTGCTGCCCTAGCACCCATCCTTCAAACAACACCGGCATGGCTTCTTGATGGAACTGAACCAGAAGAAGCAATCCATGAAGTTAAACAATCGATATTAAACTATGTGCCGCTCATATCATGGGTAAGCGCTGGTGAATTAGGCCACCAAGACGGGGTTGAGGATTTCAACGGCTATCCAACAGTCGCAACCGCCGACCTTCCGGAGGGGGATTGGATTGCTCTGCGTGTTGATGGGCCATCTATGAACAAGATATCTCCACCTGACTCAATCATTCTTGTAAATCGCGCCGACAAAAGACTGGTTACAAACGGATGCTACGTTATCACTGACGAAACAGGGCAAGCTACATATAAGCGTTATCGCCCCAATGATGATCCACCATTCCAACCGGCATCTTACAAAGATATTCCTGCACCAAAGCTAGACGGCACCATCACCGTTATAGGTCGCGTTCGTCGATCAATTATCGACATGTAATCATTCAACATCAATTGTAATAATTTATAAGCAACTGAACTATGCTGCATAAAGCAGCAAATTCAGAGTGATATTTTTCATCTCATCACCACACACCAAAAGAGGTTTTTTTACCGCATACGATTGACTAGCGGTAATTTTACCTCTATCTCTGTATCTAGCATTTTGTTTGCCATTTCAAAACGGCTACAAAATCAAAGCTATGATCACCAGAGGTTATAATCATGATCATTTATGAAACCCGCCCTGCTCCGGCACCATCAATTCAAGAATTGTGCATCGTCTCTGGCATGGCCGCGACAATGCAGGATATGGATGCTGCAGGCGATCCGGTAACACCAGACAATCTTAGACTGCGCGGCTACTCATCCGAAGATATTACACGCTATGGGCTCAAAGCCGCCCATCTTGCACGTTCTCTCTCTGTCAAAACGGTGATGTGATGAGCATCGCAACAACACTGGAACCACGGCCACACCAGCTCACCTATACCCTCCGCATGAAAATCGCGCGTGAAATCGCGCAAAAACTCTTCGACGATGACCTGATCAACGGCGAGGAAAGCATAATACCATGTGCAAACGATATATCGAACAATGCTTCAATCAGCATGGACGGCTATGAACTTGCCAGAGAATTAGAAGAGCGTTGCGGCTGGATACCGAGACTGGAAATCGCGCAAATTCTTGACAACTACGGAGATGATGCACGGAGCGCCATAGATGATCTGCAAAAAGATTGGGTCATCCGGAATAACATACAGCCACCCTATTCTGTCGGCACACGTGTAGCCGTAAAACGCGGCTGGGATGACCGTTGCGGAGTCATCGTTAAAATATTCGAACACGGTCCAGCAAAGTACATCGTCAGGCTTGACGGGCAAAGCGCGACCACTGGTGCAATTGTGAACTTTGAAGACGTTACAACTGAACTGACCAACCAGCCAACCTAATCACCCCAACAACCAGACACTGCCACAACTGCCGCACCTTCCGGCAGAAGGAGAACTTGTATGCAAATTAAGGTCAATATTAAAACACGTATGGCTGAAGCAGGCATCCGCGGCCGCCAATTGGCACCACTGCTCAATATCACCGAGCCAAATGTCTCCTTGCTCATAAACGGCAAATCCAAATCCATTTCTTACAAGCAGATGGCTACACTGTGCCAAATATTAAATTGCCAGCCCAGCGACCTGTTTGAGTTAGTGCAGCCATGACAAAGGAACAGGCAAAGCTCATACACAGCTACAAGCTCCTGCTATCCAGTGTCTGCTGTACGAAGCGCATTACGCTGCAGACTGTAGATCTGCAAGCACTGCTGAATGTCGCCAAGGTTAATCATGTAGCACCACGCTCAACGATTGATTTCACTCACCTTTTGGTACGTATGCCCTTCAAAGGAGTTCCAATTTTTAAACACCAAATGCCAAAAGGGAATGACCAAACGATCATCTGCGGGCAATTCCATCGCGGCATGCGCATCATTGTAAGCCTTAGCATCAATCGCACGCATCGTCGGAGGCTCATCTCCCGTAATGCGAACCATATTACTATACCAATGAGCACATTGCTGCTCATCTGGATTGAGCGTAACTTCAATATCCGCCAGCAGGTTGTAATAATCACGTTGCAATTGTTGATGTGTCCTAGCCATACCTCCGAGATCGAAGGCCAGCTGAGCCGCAGCTATTATAGCAACGGCCGCACCGATCCAGGATTGCGGAATAGACAGACCGGAGAATATCTCACTGAAAGCAGCCGCACCCAGCAAGACTACTGCGAAATTCATAAATCTATTCAAGCGCTCAAAACGCAAACGTCTGGCCGTGTGATACAGCGCATTTCTGAGAACGTTGAAACGGATATTCTCAAGTCTGTCTTCCATAGTTCCTACTTTCCGGGCTTCGGCGCGCTAGGCCGTGTCGCTGGCTGGCGCGGACCTACACCAGCACCAACTCCACCTGAGGAGGTTGGTCGCGGCTGGCGCGTTCCCAAACTTCTGATTTCATATTCAAGATTTCTATTCATTCAGACCGTTCCTTTGTGCTGTTTCCATGAAGGAATGAGAGGTGATGGATCGCGTTCCAGCGCGATTCATCACCGCCAATCTTGCTACAAATATTTGATTTTGTCCGTTTATAAGGCCGCAAAAACAGCTCTCTCCCAGCTATTCACAGGCCATGCAGCACATTGGAGGCAGGCAAATGAAGCTGACAAAAAGACAGCGTGAACTGCTGAAACAAGCTGAATATTGCGGTGGGGAAACATTCGCTGATGGATTGAGAGAAAACCATACTGCTCGGACATTAGAAAAACGAGGATTAATCCGCCTTGGTTTTCACAGCGAAGTTATTATTACCACCGCAGGCCGTGCAGCCTTGGCGCAAGGAGCTGAGTAAGCATGGATCATAAAGTCGAAAGAGAGAAAGTGCGCTACACCCGCGCGCAAATCCGCAGTGCAGCGATCATTGCCAAAGAACAGGGCGTGAGCGTGCGCCTAGAAGCTGATGGCTCTTTATCAGTGCAACCTGCACCACTCACAGATACCTATCCTCATTTGATTGAACATAAAAACATAGTGCGGCTGTAATGACCAAACTGAGACGCAAACTCCCACCTCATGTTGTGCGTGAAGTGAGCCGCCACGGCAAAGTGAAATATTTCTACAGGATCGGGAAAGGTTTACGCGTGCGTCTGCCCGATGATGTGAACTCACGGGAATTCAAAGAAGGCTACAAGCAGGCTGTAATGGGCTATAAAATCGAAGAAGCCCCTCGTGGTATTCCTGCCCAGCCCTATAGCTTGCGATGGCTTATTGACCGGTATCGTGAAAGTTCCACATGGAGAGCATTTTCGATTGCAACACAGCGCCAACGAGAGAACATTTTTATTGAGGCAATCAAACGCTCCAATAATACCCGCTACACAGCAATTGACCGCCGCTCGATGGTTATGGCTCTTGAAGCACGAGCTGACACGCCTGCCCAAGCTAATCACTTCCTGAAAGCAATGCGAGGTCTCTTCAGCTGGGCACTCCAAAATGATTATGTGACCATTGATCCAACTGCAGGCGTATTGCCGTTAAAATACAAAACCGTTGGTTTCGCGCCCTGGACAATGGAAGATCTGCTACAGTTCTATGATCGATGGCCAGTAGGGACCAAAGCTCGTCTTGCGGTAGAATTGTTACTGCATACCGGATTGCGTCGATCTGACGTTGTGCGCGCTGGCCGCCAGCACATGCGCGGCAATATTTTCAGCATTAAAACTCAAAAAACCGGTTCCCAGATTACCGTAGAGTTTCCTAAGGCGTTGCTGGATGTGATTTCCGTTACTGAAACCGGCATCAACACATTCCTCATCAGTGAAGCTGGTAATGCATTTGAAGTTGCCAGTTTTGGAAACTGGTTCAGAGACAGATGTAATGATGCCGGTATCAAGAAAAGCGCACACGGGTTGCGCAAACTTTCTGCAACTCTATCTGCAGAAGCCGGTGCAGCCACACATGAGCTAATGGCACAATATGGCTGGTCAAATGTTAAACAGGCAGAACTTTACACCAAAGGCGCAGACAGAGTGCGCCTGGGCATTAAAAACTCCAGACGCGTTGCAGACCAGATTGAGAGTGAAATCGCTCTCACCCGCTCAAGAAGAAAAAATAAAAAACAAGCCGATTAAAAATGGAATTTTACAACCATAAATGCCAGCTAATTCTCTAGCTGGCTTTTTTATTTCATTGTTTTTCATGATAGAAATTCAGAGATTATCTACGCACTTTGCCCTCACCTCGTTCATTAGTGAGGGATTTAAGCAAAATAAATCATATATAACAAATGCTTAGATTTTGGATGGAGGCCTCGCCCGGAATCGAACCGGGGTGCAAGGATTTGCAGTCCTCTGCGTAACCACTCCGCCACGAGGCCATCCGTATGTGGTTGAGTGCTGAATAGGTTAAGCCGCATGACTCGTCAAGTACCCCCGCCATGCTTTCCGCGAAATTTTAAATTTCCTATCAAAATAATGCAGATAGCCGGGATTTTATTCACAGCACATACAATAATCACTCAGAAAAAGCCGGTTACTCCTGCTGTTCCGCCTTCTCTGCTTTCTTGCGCGCTCTGTATTCACGCCAGCGGCGCAACAAACCAACCTCAGACTTACGCCTGATCCGTCTGATGCGTCTGGAATCACGGGAAAGAATGATCAGTCCGAGCGGCAACATCCAAACGCCAAGCACCGGCAAAAAGCTGAATACACCACCGACAATAAGCCCGCCACCGAGGATTCGCCTGAGCCAGACAGACTGCGGGAGCGGCAAATGTTTCCCAAACAATCTGATCCGGTGCTGCGTAGCAGCCTCCCCGCTTTCAGTACTCTGCTGTTCTGCAGCATTATTTATATCAGCATCCGGTTTCAGCAATCTGTCTGCCCTGCCTGCACTCTCTCTGTTTATATGCCCTTTATATAAGTGTCCTTTTGTTCAAAAAAATACCACTTCCGCCAAAGCTGCATTTTTCTGAAAATTACGACTGCTGTGAATGGGGTTATGAAATGCTCTTCCACCGAGCATCCGGAATCAGAGCGCATAATCATTGCTCCTGATTCCGCAACGCGTTGCGTGCAATGCACAGCGCCAGCAACTCTAAGATGTTGGAAACACTCAAAGCAGCGTCTTTAAACTGCGATATTTCAGATTTTAACACCTGAAATGCACGCCTCATCCACAGTTCCGCTAAAAAGTTGAATGAAAAGCGAAAAAGGGCTTGGCAAAACCAAAATGCTTTTGCTATACGCCAAATCGCTGAAAGCAAGAGCACCTGTTCCA
>NZ_JBHEEE010000008.1:0-127137 GCF_041929865.1 Pseudochrobactrum lubricantis | reverse complement strand
TCGGTAGCTCAGCGGTAGAGCAACCGGCTGTTAACCGGTTGGTCGCTGGTTCGAATCCGGCCCGGGGAGCCACTCTTTTCTCATAAAGAGCGTGCATAAAATTTCCAAAAGCTAAAATCAGAAATGCCTATACTGCGTATAGTAGCGCTCGTTTTCACGCATCATCTAATTATTTGAAATAAATGATTTTTATCATTTTCAGATGATGGTCGCTGTCTTTCAAACTGGAAAACAATACTCCCTGTCATAAATCTGCTTTTTTCCTGTACAATATCGAAATTAGGGCTTGGCAAGAGCATTTTGCGTTGCTATACGGCTGTCATGCAAATGCAGAGCAACTGTTCCTCGGTAGCTCAGCGGTAGAGCAACCGGCTGTTAACCGGTTGGTCGCTGGTTCGAATCCGGCCCGGGGAGCCACTCTTCTTTCAAGAGTTTCAATCTGCAAAAATATCCCGATCAAAAATTATCCTAATTCTATTACTCAGTGCTTTTCGACGCGTATAAAATACGTTTCGCCAGAGACTTTGTAAAATCTCCGGCGAATCCGTCACATTTAAGCGTCCGGTTCGCGTAGCCGGTAGCCAACCCCTGTTTCAGTCAAAATATAAAACGGCTGATCGGGCGAATCTTCGAGTTTCTGGCGTAACTGGCGCACATAGACACGCAGATATTGCACATCACTCATGCCGCCCCAGATCTGATTGAGAATGAAGCTATGAGTCAGCACCTTGCCTGCGTGCTGCACCATGATCCGCAAAATATCATATTCTTTCGGCGAGAGCTTAATCTCCTGCCCTTTGAGCCGTACGATGCGCTTCACCAGATCAACCGACAGCTCACCGGTCTGGAAGACCGGCTTTTCACCCTGCTCCTGCAATTTATGACGTAGTGCCACGCGGATTCGCGCTGCGAGTTCTTTCATGCCAAATGGCTTGGTCACATAATCATCCGCACCAAGCTCGAGCGCTTTGACGATTCCACTTTCATCTGTGCGGCTTGAAAGAATAATCACCGGCAGATCAATCAGTTCCGAACGCCACAGCGTCAGAAGATCATGTCCCGACATATCCGGCAGGCCGAGATCCAGCAGCACCAGATCAGGCCGGTCATCGCGCATAATCTCTCGGGCGATGGCCGCTGATGGTGCCTCAAGGATCAAAAAACCTTCTGTCCCCAGCCCGACGCGCAAAAGTTTACGGATTGGCGGCTCATCATCCACCACAAGGATTTTGACAATATTCTGTGTCATCGGGGAGATAATCCCTCTTCTGTTCCGCTCATCATTTCAGCGCAGCTGCTAAGCGGTAATCGGATTGTAAAAACAGCACCACTGCGACCACCGTGATCGCTGCGATTGGCAGCTGTAATGGTGCCGCCCATCGCTTCTGTAAAGCCCTTACAGATTGCCAGCCCAAGCCCTGTACCGGCACGCACCTGATCGGTTTTGCACACCCGGTAGAAACTGTCGAAAATCCGCAATTCATCACCCGCCGGTATGCCAGCGCCCTCATCACTGATGCGCAATACAATATCGCCCTGCTCAGCCTGCCCCTGAATATAAACCAGACTGCCTTCCGGCGCGTATTTAGCGGCATTGTCCAGCAAATTGAACAACACCTGCTCAAACAAAACCGGATCAAGTTTCAGCATCGGCAGATCAGCGGCAATATCGGTCTCAACACGGTGATGTTGGAGAATTTTCGCAGCACGTTTCAAAGCGCTGCCGACAATATCGCCCAGATAATGCAGCGATTTATTCGGCTGCATGGCACCAGATTCAATCCGCGTCATATCCAGCAAATTGGCGATAAAGCGGTTGAGCCGCTCGGACTCATCCACCACAGTTGTCAGCAGTTCTGCACGGTCAGTATCAGGCAGAGAGCCGGAATAGCTCTTCAATGTATCCGCAGCGCCAAGAATAGCAGCGAGCGGCGTTTTCAGGTCATGAGAGATCGAGGTCAGCAAGGCCGAGCGCAACCGGTCTGCCTCCACTGCAAGCTGCGCACGATCCAGATCATCCACCAGTTGAATACGCGCAATCGCCAGTGCCGCCTGCTCTGCCAGTGCATCAAACAACCGTTGTTGCTCCGGCGTCAGGATCGGCCCTTGCCGGTCATCATCCAGCCCGACCACACCAATTGTATTACCGACAGCACGCAACGGCAGATAAAGGCGCTTGGCACCAGGTAAGGTGTCCGCACCACGCCCTGCAGGATGGTCATGCTCCCATGCCCATCGGGCAGCAGCAATATCTGCATCGGCAAGCGTATCATCCGGCGGATAACCGGCACGCACGGAAATAGACGTATTGGCCGTTCCTTCATCCGGCAACAGCACCACAACACGCACTTTGAGCAGCGCTGCAATCTGATAGACCGTTGCCCAGAGCACATCTTCCAGCGTTCCGGCTCCGGCCAGTTTTTTACTGAACTGATAGAGCCCTTCCATTGTTCTGGCACGGTTACGCGCCGCAGCAGCCTGCCTCTGCACACGCGCAGTCAGATTACTGGCGACCAGCGCCACACAAATGAAGAATGCCAGTGCAATCACACTCTCCGGCCCTGCAATATGCAAAGTGTAGAGCGGTGGCAGGAAGAAGAAATTGAAAACAAGCGCACTGACCAGCGAAGCGAACAAGGCAGGCCGCAGACCGGAGGCTACCGCAGTCGCCAGCACGGCCATCAGAAACACCAGCGCGATATTGCGCACATCCAGCACATGATCGAGCAAAGTGCCAACAACCAGCGCAATCGCGATATAACCAAGGCTCATCAGATAAGGCCGCAGTGAAAACGCCTTCTCCTCTGCGGTCGCCACCTGACGCACCGGCGCAGCTTCCTGCTGCGTACCGGAAATAATATGAATACTGAGATTACCGGCCTTGCGGATCAGGTCATGCGAGACTGACCCTTCAAACATTTCACGCAGACGTGACTTATTCGGCTTACCGATAACAATATGGCTGAAATTATGCGCCAAAGCATAATTGATAATGTCCTGCGCCACATCATGGCCGGTCAGCGTAATAATTTCACCGCCGAGCTGCTCTGCCAGCCGTGAGGTGGCGGCAATACGGTCTTTCTCTTCTTCCGAGAGCGTTGCCGCGCGGGATGTCTCCACATAGAGCGCTGTCCACGGCGTGCGCAGCCGGTCGGCCTGCCTGCGCGCATAGCGGATCAGCGCCGCGCCATGCGGCTGCTCATCAATGCAGACCAATACACGCTCACCTGCCGACCATGGCCCCGAAATGGCATTGGCCTGCATATGGCTGAGCAACTGATCATCCACACGCTGCGCTGTGCGCCGCAAGGCAAGTTCGCGCAATGCTGTGAGATTACCGGCAGAAAAGTAATTCTGTGTCGCGCGTTTCGCCGTCTTGGGCAGATAGACCTTGCCTTCTTTCAGGCGCTTAATCAGGTCTTCCGGCGTAATATCAACGATCTCAATATCATCTGCACGGTCGATAATACTGTCCGGCACGGTTTCGCGCACACGGATACGGGTGATCTGCGCCACCACATCATTGAGGCTCTCGACATGCTGAATATTCAGCGTGGTATAAACATCAATGCCGTTAGCCAAGAGTTCTTCAACATCGAGATAACGCTTGGGGTGGCGACTGCCTGGTGCATTCGTATGCGCCAGTTCATCCACAAGCACCAGTTTGGGGCGACGCGCCAGCACAGCGTCGAGATCCATCTCCTCAAGTACATGGCCTTTATAATCGACACGCGCACGGGGAATAATCTCATAGCCTTCGGTCAGAGCCTGCGTTTCCTGACGTCCGTGGGTTTCGACAACCCCGATCACCACATCCTCACCGTCAGTCAGCAGACTGCGGCCGGACATCAGCATTTCATAGGTTTTACCAACGCCCGGAGCCGCCCCGAGAAAAATCTTGAGGCGGCCGCGTGTTTCCTGTTCGGCTTTGGCGAGCAGCGCATCCGGTGACGGTCTTTTGTCACCATTACGCATACTTTCCTGCAGCTGACTGTCATCATTCATCAATTATGATCCGGACTCTGCATGTTCTGTCTTATTTAACCTGATCCAGTGCGAGATTAAGCGCAAGCACATTCACAACCGGCTCGCCCAGCACACCCAGCAAACGCTCCTGTATCTGAGCATCCACCAGTGTCTTGAGTTTGGCCTCATCCAGCCCGCGTGCTTTTGCAACACGCGGTATCTGGAACAAAGCAGCCTCCGGCGTAATATGCGGATCAAGCCCGCTGCCGGATGCTGTTACCAGATCAACAGGTACAGGTTGATTTGGATTCTCAGACTTCAGCTTGGCCACATCCGCCTTTACGCGATCCAGTAACGCAGCGCTGGTTGGCGCCAGATTGGAGCCACCCGAGGATGCAGCATTATAGCCATCGCCAGCCGCACTTGGGCGACCATGAAAATAACGCTCAGAGGTGAATTGCTGGCCGATCAGCGATGAGCCGATCACCTTATTGTCCTTCACGATCAGACTGCCATTGGCCTGAGAAGGAAACAGGGTCTGCGCCACACTGGTCATAGCCAGCGGATAGGCAATACCGGTGATTACAGTCAGACTGACAATCATCACCACAGCAGGACGTAATTGTTTCAACATGGGTTTATTCCTTACACCAGTGCCAGAGCGGTAATCGCCATATCAATCAGCTTAATCGCTACGAAAGGCACGATAATCCCGCCAAGACCGTAGATCATCAGATTGCGGCTCAGCAGTGCGCCCGCACCAACCGCCTGATATTTAACCCCGCGCAGTGACAGCGGGATCAGCGCCACGATAATCAGCGCATTGAAGATGATGGCCGAGAGAATGGCACTCTGCGGACTATGCAGCCCCATAATATTCAGCACGCCGAGCTGCGGGTAGAAAGCGAGGAACATTGCCGGAATAATCGCGAAATATTTGGCAATATCATTGGCAATCGAGAAGGTTGTCAGTGCACCGCGTGTCATCAGCAATTGTTTGCCGATTTCCACAATCTCAATCAGCTTGGTCGGGTCGCTATCGAGATCGACCATATTGCCCGCCTCACGTGCAGCTACTGTACCGGTATTCATCGCCACGCCCACATCAGCCTGTGCCAGTGCCGGCGCATCATTGGTACCGTCACCGCACATTGCCACTAGCTTGCCCTTGGCCTGCTCCTCACGGATCAGCGACAGCTTGTTCTCCGGTGTTGCCTGCGCGAGAAAATCATCCACGCCCGCTTCTGCGGCAATCGCCGCCGCTGTCATCGGATTATCGCCGGTAATCATCACCGTGCGGATGCCCATGCGGCGCAGTTCCGCAAAGCGTTCACGAATACCGCCTTTGACAATATCCTTCAGCGAGACAACGCCCATCAGCTGCCCGTCTTTGACCACAGCCAGCGGTGTACCGCCTGCCTTGGCAATCTGCGCGGCAATTGACTGGATTTCCTGTAGCTGGGCAGGAGTAGAAGCTTTACTGCCTTCTGCCTCGACATATTTCAGCACCGCATCCACCGCGCCTTTGCGGATGATACTGCCATCCACGTCCACGCCGCTCATCCGGCTTTGTGCGGTAAAAGGCACAAAGCTTGCATGAAGGCTTGCCATATCACGGGCACGGATGCCGTATTTCTCTTTAGCCAGCACGACGATGGAGCGGCCTTCCGGTGTCTCATCGGCCAGTGAGGCAAGCTGCGCCGCATCGGCCAGTTGCTGTTCGCTGACACCTGTGACGGGACGGAACTCTGTGGCCTGACGATTACCAAACGTAATTGTACCGGTTTTATCTAGGAGCAGCGTATCCACGTCACCGGCGGCTTCCACCGCACGGCCGGACATAGCCAGCACATTGAAGCGCACCAGGCGATCCATACCGGCAATACCGATGGCTGAGAGCAAAGCGCCGATGGTGGTCGGGATCAGCGTGACAAACAAAGCCACCAGCACAATCACCGGCACGGAACCGCCCGCATAAGTGGCAAAACTCGGAATGGTCACCACAGCCAGAACAAAGATCAGCGTCATACCTGCAAGCAGAATATTCAGCGCAATCTCGTATGCCGTCTTCTGCTTGAAAAAAAATTCTACCAATGAGATCATCCGGTCAATAAAGGTCGATCCGGCAGCAGCGGTAATGCGCACGCGTATCCAATCGGACAGCACTTGCGTACCGCCGGTCACAGCCGAACGGTCACCGCCAGATTCACGGATTACCGGCGCGGATTCACCGGTGATCGCCGCCTCATTCACCGAGGCCACACCTTCAATCACCTCACCATCGGACGGAATAATGTCTCCGGCTTCCACCAGCACAATATCGCCGACTTTAAGGCTGTTGCCCGCAATAACCGTATAATTGGTCTTGCTGTCACCACTCAGCAATTTTGCTTCGGTTTCGGTACGGGTACGGCGCAGAGATTCCGCCTGTGCTTTACCGCGCCCTTCAGCCACGGCTTCCGCAAAATTGGCAAACAGAATGGTAAACCACAGCCACAGAATGATCTGGAACGAGAAACCCAGATCAGAACCGCCACCCGCCAGATCGCGGATAAAGAGCACCGTGGTCAGCACGGTGACAACGGCAACGACAAACATCACCGGATTTTTCGCCAGCACCCGCGGGTCGAGTTTGCGAAAAGCGCCGCCAATGGCAGGCACCAGGATTTTGGCATCCAGAATACTGGAAGATTTTGACTGGCTCATGAGAGCCCTCCGTCTTGATTTTATGCAAGTTAATTCAAAACTGCATAGAATTTTCATTGATGTAGAGTGATAAGTTAATGTTTTAACTTAAACTCCGGTCAGCGCCTTCACGAGGAAAACACCGGCCAGCATCGCCAGCACAAGGATCAGCATAATACTGGTGAGTTTGGGACAATCATCCTTGTCCGTGCCGCGCAGATTTTGCTTCTGCGCGGTATTGGAGCCGCACAGATTTTTCTTCTGTGCAGTTTTGGAGCCGAATAATTGCTTCATCAGAAAAGAATTCTTCGCCATCATGCACCTTTAAAACAGCTGACCGGAGAGCATTGCGAAATGCTCGACAACCGGCCCCAGCGCCAAGGCCGGAAAGAAAGTCAAACCGCCGACAATCATCGTCACACCAAAGACCAGACCGACAAACAGAGGACCCGTGGTCGGCAATGTACCGGCCGAGGCAGGAACGGTTTTCTTGGCGGCCAGCGAACCGGCAATCGCCAGCACCGGCACAATCAGCAAAAAGCGCCCCATCAGCATCGCAAAACCAATGGTGAGATTGTAGAAAGGCGTATTGGCATTGAGACCGGCAAAGGCACTGCCGTTATTGTTGGCACCGGAAGAATAAGCGTAGAGCACTTCGCTGAAGCCATGCGGACCTGCATCCTGAATGCTCGACAGCCCTTGCGGCAAAACCACAGCCAATGCAGCAAAACCGAGAATGGCAAGTGATGGTCCGAGCGTGGCCAGCAGGCTCATCTTGACCTCTTTGGCCTCGATTTTCTTGCCCAGATATTCCGGTGTACGACCAACCATCAGACCGGCAATGAAGATCGCCAGAATGAAGAACAGCAACATACCATAGATACCGGCACCAATACCGCCGAGATTTGGGATCTGCATATTGAACAGTGGTACTAAACCACCGAGTGGCATCAGGCTGTCATGCATATTATTGACCGCACCTGTAGAGGCGGCTGTGGTCACTTCGGAGAACAAGGCAGACAAGGCAATGCCGAAGCGCGCTTCTTTGCCCTCCATATTGCCGCCAACAACACCAAGCGCCTGCATCAGCGGATTACCGCCGGATTCTGCCCAATAGAGCACCGAAGTCCCCAGCACCACCAGCACGCCGAAGACTGCAAACAATACCCAGCCCTGACGCTGATTGCCGACCATACGGCCGAACACATTGGTCATGGCGGTAGAGATTACAAAAATCGACAGCAGATGGATAAGATTAGTCAGTGCAGTCGGGTTTTCAAACGGATGTGCCGAGTTGGCATTGAAGAAGCCACCGCCATTGGTGCCCAGATGTTTGATAATCATCTGCGAGGCCACAGGCCCTTGCGCAATGGTCTGCTGCGCACCTTCAAGTGTGGTTGCAAGCGTATAAGCATTGAGATTTTGCGGCACACCCTGCCAGACCAGCACAATCGTGCCGATAATGCAGATCGGCAGCAGCACATAGAGCGTGGCGCGGGTCAGATCGACCCAGAAATTGCCGATAGTGTTGCTCGAAGAACGGGCAAAGCCGCGGGTAATCGCCATAGCACCGGCAATACCTACCGCTGCAGAGACAAAGTTCTGCACTGTGATTCCGGCCATCTGGGTGAAATAGCTCATCGTGCTTTCACCACCATAGCCCTGCCAGTTGGTGTTAGTCATAAAGCTGATGGCCGTATTAAAGGCAGATGTCGGCTCCACAGCCTGCATACCCGCAGGATTATAAGGCAATGCCCCTTGCAGACGCTGCAACAGATAGAGCGCCACAAAACCGGCAATGCTGAACATCAGCAGCGATGCCGCATAGACCGTCCAGTGCTGTTCTTCTTTTTCATGGGTTCCGGCCAGTTTATAGAGGCCGCGTTCAACCGGTGCGATCACCGGCGAAAGGAAGGTTCGTTCACCGGTGAACACGCGGGTCAGATACCCGCCGACCGGTTTCACCAGCAGAATTGTGAGCCCGAACAGGATCGCAATCTGCAATATTCCGTTGAAAGTCATTGGAAGATACTTTCTGTCTTTTAAAGCATTAGTACGAAGCGCCTACGCGGGGAAATCAGTTCACCGGACTGATTTCTGTTCCCGCTTCGATGCGTAGGACAATGCGACAAAACAAAGTGTTAGAAGCGCTCAGGTCGTGCCAGTGCATAAAGCAGATAGAGGCTGAGCAATGCGGCTACCGAGCCGCCGAGAACATAATCAAACCACATGATGCGCCCTCACAGCCGGTCGCAAACAAGGGCGTAGAAATAAGACAGGCCGATAAATCCGGCGCCTGCGGCAATCATGATGACATCCATTTTTCGAACTCCTGAATTTCAGCCGGTGCAAGTGCAGCGGCCACTTCCGGCAGCAGCGCTAAGCGCGACGAGCCGAAATCAGGCGGAACTATGGCGCCAAAACGCATAGTGGTTCGAGAGAGGGAAAGAAGGAGAGATATAAAAATCTCATATATAAAACGCGATTATTTTGCGCACCACGTAAAGAAAATGAAACATCATTAATTATTACAATTCATGATTTTATATAAATTTCTTAAGATATAAATTTAATAAAAGCGGCAATATATACCGCTCTCCGTATAATAAAAATCAGCCTTTGCCATAGGTGAAATCATCCACCTTCGGCATCCATTGCGGCGGCGCGTAAGAGGCAGGTTTATCGCCAACCGATGTACCGGTATTCAGCACCCCCGCCTGATAATCCGCATCAAACAAAGCATAAGGCTGCGGTGAAGGCAGAGCACTTGCGGCATCCAGTCTTGCGCTCAGTTCCGCAGGCATCTGCAATTCAAAGGCCGCAATATTATCCTGCAACTGTGCCAATTTACTCGCACCGATAATCAGTGATGCAACAGACGGGCGGTTCAGCACCCAGCTCAAAGCCACCTGTGCCATCGAACGGTCAAGCTCTGCTGCCACATCCTGCAAAGCCGAGAGAATGGCGTGATTGCGCACCGTAAACAGCCCCATGCCTTTGCCGGATGCATCTGTAGTCAGGCGGCCTTCTCCTGCCCAGCGATCACCCTCAACGCGGTATTTCCCTGAAAGCAGCCCCATGGATAACGGGCTCCAGACAGTAATGCCCAAGCCCATATTCTGCGCTAGCGGCACAAATTCCTGCTCAATATTCCGCTCGGCAAGTGAATAGGGCAATTGCAGGCTAATCAGAGGTGTCAGCGCATGGCACTCCGCCCATGTCTGCGCCCGAGCCGCATACCATGCAGGCACGTCAGACAGTCCGCCGTAACGAATTTTTCCCGCCCGCACCAGATCATCCAGCGTGCGCACCACCTCTTCCGCAGGCGTTATGCGATCCCATGTATGCACCATATAGAGGTCGATATAATCCGTTCCCAAACGACGCAGGGAATCTTCAACCGCCCGCATCATGGCCTTGCGGCTGTTACCGCCTGCATTGGGATTGCCGGGTTCAAGACTGTTGCTGTATTTGGTCGCCAGCACCAGCCGTTCACGATTACCTTTCTCGCGCATAAACTGCCCGATCAGGCTTTCACTGGCACCCGCACCATAGGAATTTGCGGTGTCAATAAAATTGCCGCCCATATCGGTATAATGATCAAATATCGCGCCCGATATCTCATCGGCGCTGCCCCAGCTGCCGCTGATCCCGCGAATAGCTGCATTGCCGAAAGTCATGGTGCCGAGCGCCATCCGGCTAACCCGCAAACCTGAGCGACCAAGCGTATAATAATGATCCAGCGCCATGAGCTTTCTTTCTGCAAAAGAGAGACCGGACTAAAATTAATCCGATCTTTTATTATTTTTAGTCAATCAGACGTGGCTCGCCGACATCACCGGCTGAAGCTTCCATGCCATTGGCAGTCAGAATAGATTTGATTGTACCATCTTCATGCAGTGCCTTGATATTGGCATCAAGCGCCGCACCAAGTTCCGGATTTTTCTTGGAATATGGGAAGCTGCCCTGTCCGGCCTCAGTCGTGGCTTTCACACGATCATCGCTCTTGGCAACCTTCACTTCAATATCCGGCATGGCTCCGGCTTTCTTGGCGACAACACCGGTAGAATAACCGTCAATACCAACAGCAATACGTCCGGCAGCCAGATCCTGCTGCATGCTCACAGAATTCGGATAGAGTTTGAGATTGCTGCCGAGCAGCTTCTTCAGATCAGCAACCCAGAGATAACCCTGTACGGTGCCAACGCTTTTGCCCTCAATATCCTTGACCTCTTCAAAACCTTCCTTGGTATAAATACCCATCTGGTCATTATAGAGCGGCCACGACAGGTTCATCACCTTGGCGCGTTCTGCCGTACGATACCAGTCACCGGTGGTGATATCGGCCTTGCCTGACAGCACATATTGAATACCGGCAGCGGTATCCACGGCCACAGCCTTAACTTTCAGACATTCCATCTCGGCGATCTTATTGGCAATATCGCCGTCAACGCCTTTGGCTTCGCCTTCCGGTGAGAGATAGGAATAAGGCGCATAAGTGGTAACAGCGATGGTCAGCACACCTTCTTCAACAGTTTTAAAACTGTTTTTCGGTGTACAACTCTGTGCATTGGCCTGCACTGCAGCCAGCGCCGTCGCACCGGCAAGAACCGATGCTGCGACGATCATTTTTCCCATTAATTTCATATCACTACCCCATATTGTTTATGTTATTATTTATTTTTAACGGGAGAAACGTCCCGCACGTTTTTCAACCCAGCTTACCAGCATAGATGCCGGAATGCAGATCATTGCATAGAGAATACCTGCCGCTAGCAGAGCCGGAAAATACAAGAAGGTCGTCGAACCGATTTCATAGGCACGGCTTATCAGTTCCGGCATGGCAATGGTGAAACACAGAGATGTTGCCTGAAAAATCAGGATCGAAAAACCGAGCAAAGCAGGCACAGCTACACGCAATCCTTGCGGCAGGATCACATAGCGCAAACCGTCAATCCGGCTCATATTCAGCGCCATCACCGCTTCTTTCTGCCCTGCAGGCACAGATTCAAGCCCTGCGCGGATGATTTCGCTTGTATAAGCGCCGGTATTCCAGCTCAGTGCCGCAATAGCCGCCACAATCGATGTCATTGTGATGCCGGCACTCGGCAATCCGAAATAGATGAATTGCAGCAGGATCAGAGCCGGAGCACCGCGCCCGATTTCGACAATCACCAAACACAGCCCGCGCGTGAATTTCGACTTTGCCTGCACACCCAGCGCCAGTAGCAAGCCGAAAGGTATGCCAATCGCTAGACTGGCCAGCGTGACTTTGACGCTCAGAGCCAGACCGTCGAGCAGTTCCGGCATCCATGAAATGACATCATCAATCGGAAAATCAATCATCGCGCCACCTTCGCCC
Source organism: Pseudochrobactrum lubricantis (assembly GCF_041929865.1). NCBI lineage: Bacteria > Pseudomonadati > Pseudomonadota > Alphaproteobacteria > Hyphomicrobiales > Brucellaceae > Pseudochrobactrum > Pseudochrobactrum lubricantis. The sequence continues at coordinate 115,124 of NZ_JBHEEE010000008.1, read as the reverse complement.
GCAGATAGATATCCGCAGTCCGTGACAGCCATGCAACCGGCAGGCTGAGAAGAATATAAAGCAACGCCACCACGGCAAATACCTCAAGACCGCGGAAGGTCATTTGCGACAGCTGGCTGCCCTGATAGGCCAGTTCTGTCACGCCAATGGCTGAGGCAATCGCACTGTCTTTAAGCAGGCCAATCGCATAGCTGGCGGCAGAAGGCAGCGACACGCGCAGCATCTGCGGTGCTACCACATCCTTGAAAGCATGATAACGGCTGAGATTAAGCGCTTCTGCGGCTTCAAACTGCCCGTGATGGACAGCCATCATGCCGCCGCGAAAAATCTCTGCCATATTGGCTCCGGCAATCATGCCGAAACCGGTCAGCGCCGCCATAAACGGATTGATTGTTATGTAACCGGTGCCAAGACCGAAAAAGATCACAAACAGCCACACCAGAGGCGGGATACCGCGAACCAGATTGATATAGACAGTTGCCAGCAGGCGCAGCGGCCAGAACTTGGAGCGTCGCATCAGCATCAGGACCAGCCCGAGTATCGTACCGACAGCCAGAGCCGAGACTGTGAGCGCAACAGTCCAGGGCAATCCGCGAATGATATAGGAGAAATCTGCCAGCATTTAACGCTCATTCACCGCTTTGAGGAAACGCTGCGCCCGCTCCGTCTGCGGATTGCGCATCACTTCTCGGCTGGGCCCGCTTTCAATCACATTACCGTCGGCCATTACCATCACTGTGTCGGAGACATTCTCGGCAAAGCCCATCTCATGGGTCACAACAATCATGGTCATGCCACTGTCGGCCAGCCTGCGCATGACGCTCAGCACTTCCAGCCCCAGTTCGGGATCAAGTGCCGAGGTCGGTTCGTCAAACAGCATCACTTTCGGATCAAGTGCCAGAGCGCGGGCAATAGCGATACGCTGCTGCTGTCCACCGGAGCAACGCATCGGATATTGCTGCGCTTTATCAGCAAGGCCGACTTTCTCCAGCAGATCCATCGAGCGCTCAGCGGCCTCCTTTTTAGAGCGGCCAAGCACACGTTCCTGCGCCAGACTGACATTGCGCAGCACGCTCATATGCGGAAACAGATTAAACGACTGAAACACCATGCCGATAGAATGGCGCAGATCATGCAATTGTTTGGCAGAGGCTTTTTTCTCGGCCTGCAGGGTCACATCACCAACCGTGACAATACCGGCATCCGGCGGCTCGATATAATTGATGCAGCGCAGCAATGTGCTTTTGCCCGAACCGGACGGCCCGATAATCGCCAGCACCTCACCGGAGGTCACAGTCAGATCGATCTCTTTGAGAACAATATGCGCGCCATAATGCTTTTGCAGTTTTTCAAGCCGGATAACCGTTTTCTGACTGGTTTTCACCCGCAGTTTCTCCCCTTACGTATTCTCCATGCCTGTCCGCAACATTGCACAACCGGCACAGGATATTTCAACGGATCGCAGCGTTCTTTTATCTGATTGCAGACCGACGCTTTATGCCGTCCGGCTTGTTTTTGTTTTTATTGTTATAAAACAAAGCCCGTCATACATATTTATAAACCGGACAGACTGAGAGCCTGTAACCGGCATAGTTCCTCTTATGCTTATCAGCTTAGGCAAACTGGCCGTGCCAGCGAGAGCATAAAAAATAGCGGTTCCGATAACCCGTGGTTATGACTTGACCGCTATTAAAAGTTATTGCTCTTTTTGCGCCCCGAAACACGCTTTTCCGGCATTATATGTCGCATTATCACAGACAGAATATCTGTCATGCAGAATATGCAAATCTTGCATAACAACCAAAAAACAAAGCATTGGCTCTGCCGGATTTTTTTTCATAGCTTCAGTTTCAGCAGATTCCCATAAAATTTTAACGCCAAGGAATGCGTTGTGAGCCGAATTGTATATGTAAACGGTGCCTATGTCCCTGAAGAAGAAGCCAAGATCTCGGTCTTTGACCGGGGTTTCGTATTCGCAGACGGGATTTATGAAGTCAGTGCAGTTATCGATGGCAAGCTCGTTGACAATGATGCCCATATGGCGCGTCTCGGCCGTTCTTTGAAGATGATTGATGTACCGGCGCCGATGAGCGACGAAGACATCATCACCATGCAAAAAGAGCTGATCAAGCGCAACAATCTCACTGAAGGTGTGGTCTATATGCAGATCACCCGTGGTGCTGCGGATCGTGACTTCGTTTACAGCGCGGATATGAAACCGACACTGGTTGCTTTCACACAGGTGAAAAAGCTGATCGGTTCCGCCTCCCAGCAGAACGGTATTGCCATTCATGTTGTGGATGATATCCGCTGGCAGCGCCGCGACATTAAAACTGTGATGTTGCTGGCTCAGGTACTTGCCAAGCAGGAAGCAACCGCGCATGGTTGTCAGGACGCATGGATGCAGGAAGACGGCTATATTACTGAAGGTGCGTCCTCCAGTGCATTCATCATCACCGCAGAAGGCGCACTGATTGTGCGCCCGAATTCGAATGCAATTCTGCCGGGCTGCACACGTCTGGCCATGCTTAAAATTGCTGAAGAACAGAGCCTGAAGATTGAAGAACGCCGCTTTACGCTTGAAGAAGCCTTCAAAGCAAAAGAAGCCTTCCAGACCAGTGCTTCCGGTTTTGTGACCCCTGTTGTGAAAATTGCAGGCACAGTCATTGCAGACGGCAAGCCGGGTGCAATTACCCGCAGCCTGCAGGAAAAATATATCGAGATTGCTAAAGCAGTTTAAAAAACAGAACCGGTTTTCTTTGAAAACTGTGTTTCTAAAAACTGTCGGCTTAATTTTTCGATAAAACTGAATTCATCCGGCCATAATTTCGTAATTCTGGCCGGATACCGTCATGATCGCAAGCGCCCCGTAAACGGTTCTGATCTTTTGGGCCTCCCCCGGAAAAGACCGTTTAATTTCCTTGGCACTGATCATATGTCGGGCATTAGCACCACACTGAAACGGCAGTATCGCCGCAGAAGTGATACTACGTTTCTTTTTAATGCCTGATGATAATGCCCTGACAGCCCCTCCGGAAACCGGTCGGGCTGTCATTCTTTATCTGCGATCTGTTTCTTACCGCATGCCTCTACGGATTTAGAGCCGTTGCATTTAAGATGGATTTTTTAACCGCTCTAAATCTTTGTTTTCACGCATTATCCGACGCAATCCGCTTCGCACTTTTGTTGGAAATGCTTTAACAGGAGTATCCTATGTCTGCTTCAGCACGCGATTTCGGTATTGTTTGCGGCATCATGCCGACCGGTGCGCATAATGCCATTACCGATGTTCCGGGCGTTAAAGTCGGCCACACCACCATCCGTGAAGGCAATATCAATACCGGTGTAACCGCGATTGTGCCCCATGACGGCAATATGTTCCGCAAGAAAGTTCTGGCAGCATCCGAATCCATCAATGGTTTTGGCAAAAGCGCCGGTCTTGTGCAGGTCAACGAGCTTGGCTCACTGGAAACGCCAATCCTGCTGACCAATACACTCAGCACCGGCACCTGCGTGAATGCACTTATCAAACGCGCTATTGCTGCGAACAGCGATATCGGCCGCACCACCTCAACCGTTAATGCGGTTGTCGGCGAATGCAATGACGGCCCGCTCAATGATATTCAGGCTATGGCCGTTACCGAAGAGCACGCTTATGCGGCACTCGATACTGCAACCACGGGCGCAGTGGCACAGGGCAATGTCGGTGCCGGCACCGGTATGACCTGTTTCGGCTTTAAAGGCGGTATCGGCACTTCATCCCGCCGCATCAAACTGGATGGCAAAGACTATCATCTGGGCACATTGGTGCTTTCCAATTTCGGTCGCAAAGGCGATCTGACACTGCCGGATGGTCGTCATCCGACACCGGATTTCCCCGACAACGAAGAAAAAGGCTCGATCATGATGATTATGGCGACCGATATTCCGCTGGAACACCGCCAGTTACAGCGTGTCATTCGCCGCTGCGGTGCGGGTATCGCACGCCTTGGTGCATTCTGGGGTCATGGCAGCGGGGATATTGTTATCGGCTTTACCACCGGCAACACTATTGATCACGACCAGAAGTCCGATCTGGTGACCATGCAGGCGCTGAATGAAGACAAGATTGACCAGTTGTTCCGTGCAGCAACAGAATCCACGCAGGAAGCCATCCTCAATTCCATGTGCGCTGCAGAGAGCTTTACCGGCCGTGACGGTAACAGCCGAAAATCGCTGGCAGACTGGCTGAAGCTCAATAGCTAATCGCCAATATTCCACCAATAAAAAAGCCTGCCGTGATAATCGCGGCAGGCTTTTTTATTTATGCAGAGACCGTGAAAGCCACATCAGCATTGGCTTTGAGCGTATTGCTGACCGTACACATGGCTTCAGCCGCTTCTGCCAGTTCATGGCGCTCATCATCAGACAGTTCACCGGCAATCAAAAACTGCACAGTGAACCGCGTGATGCGATATGGCTCATGCTCCGTTTTCTCACCGCTGACTTTGACCTCATAGCTGCTGATACGCTCAATCAAACCGAGCTTGCGCGCGGCTATACGTGCACTCATCACCAGACAGGCCGAGAGAGACGCATAAAGCAGATCAATCGCGTTGAAACCCGCACCGGAAACCGTATTTTCCAGCGTCAGCTCACCGCCGGTCAGCGAGCGGATCAGCGGCTTCTCCTGCCCCTGTAATGTCGCTACTGCGCCTGTTTCTCTGGTTCGTACTGCCAATCCAACCATGCTCTTATTCCGGTTTCAACCCAACGGCTTCTGCCAGCAATTCAAATGAATGCAGACGCGCCTGATGGTCAAAAATTTGCGCTGTAATCATCAGTTCGTCAACATCAGTACGGGCAACAAAAGCATCAATCTGCTGGCGTATCGTTTCTTTATTGCCCACAGCAGAGCAGGCAAGAGCGGCCTTGATAATCGGCACAAAGCGCGGATCGAGATTTTCTTCATAGCCTTCTACCGGCGGCGGCAACTGCCCTGCATTACCGGTACGCAAATTAACAAAAGCCTGCTGGATGGAAGTGAACAGCAAACGGGCTTGCGCATCTGTATCGGCTGCAAAGACGTTAAATCCAGCCATCACATAAGGTTTATCGAGATATTGCGACGGTTCAAAACGGTGCCGGTAAAGCGCAATCGCATCATCCAGATCACCCGGTGCAAAGTGGGAAGCGAAAGCATAAGGCAGGCCAAGCATAGCCGCCAGCTGTGCCCCGAACAGGCTGGAGCCAAGAATCCACACCGGCACATTCAGGCCCGAACCCGGATAAGCACGCACACGCTGCTCCGTAGTCGGCTCGCCGAAATAGCCCAGCAACTCCACCACATCCTGCGGAAAGGACTGCGCATCCGAGCTGGAATTGCGCCGCAAAGCATAGGATGTCACCTGATCCGTGCCCGGCGCACGCCCTAAGCCCAAATCAATACGGTTCGGATAAAGCGAGGCCAAGGTGCCGAATTGTTCGGCAATCACCAGTGGCGAATGGTTCGGCAGCATAATACCGCCTGCCCCGACACGGATGGATTTTGTGGCACCGGCCACATGGCCGATCAGCACGGCTGTCGCCGCACTGGCAATGCCCGGCATATTATGATGCTCGGCCAGCCAGTAACGCCGGAAGCCGAGTTTTTCGGTATGTTGTGCAAGCTCAACACTGTTCTGCATGGCTTGTGCTGCGGTGCTGCCGAGTGTGATCGGCGCGAGATCGAGTACGGAAAATTTGGTCATGGATCATATATATAGTAATGACTACACAATACCAGAGCCTGAAATCACCACAGTGAAAAATTTTGTATTTTTACCGGTAAAATTTGGAAGCAACATCTTCAAATAAAAAGGCCGGTCTTTTGACCGGCCTTTTTCTTATTTTATATAACCGCTCTAGTGATGGGCAGACTGCACTTCCGCCTTCAGCTCTTCCTCTGTAGGAACCGAAACCAGAGGTTTAACGGTCTTCGCAGAGATCAGCGTGTAGAACATCGGCACCACAAACAAGGTGAACATTGTACCGACCATCAGACCGGTGAAGATCACCAGACCCATGGAGTAACGCGCTGCCGCACCGGCACCGGTTGCCATCATCAGCGGCACAACGCCGAGCGCCATAGCTGCAGTTGTCATCAGGATCGGACGCAGACGGGTTTTAGCCGAAGCGATAATCGCATCGTGACGGCTCAGTCCGTGTTCATGGCGCTGCTGATTGGCAAATTCCACCATCAGAATACCATGCTTGGTAATCAGCCCCACAAGGGTAATCAGACCAACCTGCGTATAGATATTCAGCGTACCGAGACCAAGGTTCAGCGGCACAATCGCACCGAAAATCGACAGCGGAACGGTCATCATAATAATGAACGGATCGCGGAAGCTTTCGAACTGTGCAGCCAACACCAAATAAATCACAACAACAGCCAGCGAGAATGCGATCAGGATTGTATTACCCTGCTCGATTTCCAGACGCGACTGACCCGAATAGTCAATGAAGAAGCCTTCCGGCAGCTTGGCATTGGCAATATCAAGGATCGTTTTCAGACCATCACCGGTGGTAACACCTGGCAGCGGCAGAGCCGAAATCGTTGAGGAGTTCAGCTGGTTGAACTGTTCAATTGCAGTCGGGGAAGCCTGATTTACAATCTTCACCACGGCAGACAGTGGCACCATCTCACCCGAAGCACTGCGAACATAGAATTCACCGAGCTTGGACGGATTGCGGCGATACTCATCCGGCACCTGCATGATAATATCATAGCTGTTATTATCACGGTCGAACTGGGCAACCTTACCACCACCGGTCATCAGACCGAGGGTCGCGCCGATTTCGCTGACAGTCACGCCCATTGCGGATGCACGTTCACGGTCAACTTCAATCGTTGTCTGCGGAGAATTGAACGACAGGGAGTTCTGAACAATGATGAACTGTCCCGAAGCCTGCGCTTCATTCTTGATTTCCTCAGAGATTTCGAAAACCTGATCCGACGAACCTGTCGACTGGATCGCGATCGAAATCGGCAGACCACCACCGGTACCCGGCAGCGACGGCGGAGCAAAGATGAAGGCCTGTACGCCGGTCACATCTTTAATACGCTTGGTCAGGTCTTCCTGAATCTGCTTCTGCGAACGGTCACGCTGCGACCAGTCTTTCAATGCCCACAGAGCAATACCTTCGTTTGTCGCACTGCCGAAACCGACAATGTTAAAACGGGCTTTCAGTTCAGGCAGATCTTTTGTCAGTTCATCGATCTGGTCTGCATAAAGCTTGGTATAGTCTGATGTCGCATATTTAGGGCCGCTGAACATCGAGAACAACGCACCGGAATCTTCTTCAGGAGCGAGTTCCGATGAGGTGTTCACGAACAGGAAGCCCATAACACCAACCAGAGACACAACGACCAGCATGGTGATCGGACGATAGTTCAGAGAACCGGAAACCCAGCGTTCATAGCCGTTTTCAAAACGCGTGAACAAACGGTCTACAAACTGGGCAAAGCGGCTGGCTTCACCATGTTTCAGCATGCGCGAACACATCATCGGAGAGATGGTCAGCGCCGCCACACCGGACAGAATAACCGCACCGGCAAGTGTGAACGCAAATTCACGGAACAGCGAACCGGTCAAACCACCGGTAAAGCCGAGCGGTGCAAACACCGCAGCCAGTGTAATCGTCATCGCCACGATGGAAGAGGTAATTTCCTTCATGCCCACAAAGGATGCATGGATCGGTGTCAGACCTTCTTCAATATGGCGGTGAATATTCTCAAGCACCACGATCGCGTCGTCCACCACCAGACCGATGGCAAGAACCATCGCCAGCAAGGACAGAAGATTGATCGAGAATCCAAGAATGAACAGGAAGAAACACACACCGATCAGCGAGATCGGAATGGTAACAATCGGGATCAAAACCGAACGGAACGAGCCAAGGAACAGCAGGATCACGATAACAACGATAATCATCGCTTCTGCAATTGTCTTGAAAACCTCAACAATCGAAGAAGAAATCTGCTCGGTCGCATCATAAACCAGAATGATGTTCATGCCCTGCGGCAGGCTGTCCTGAATGCTCGGCAGTTCCTTGTTCACGGCTGTTGCCATGTCAATCGGGTTAGCCGAAGGCGTCGGGAATACACCGATAAATGTACCGCTGGAACCGTTGAATGTCACAACAGTATCCGTGCTCTTTGCGGCCAGTTCAACATTGGCAACATCACGCATACGGATAATATCGGAACCTTCCGCACGGATCGGCATCTCCGCAAAAGCCTCAGGCGTCTGCAAAGTGGAACGCAGAGTAATCGCAGTTGCGAAATATTCGTTCTTTGTCTTACCCGGTGCCGACAGGAAGTTGGATGCTTTAATCGCAGCCAGCACTTCCGATGCGGTTACATTACGGGCAGCCATACGGATAGGATCAACCCATACGCGCATGGAATATTCCTGACCACCGAGGATCTGCGCATCGGCCACACCTTCAATGGTGGACATGCGCGGACGGATCACGCGGTCAATATATTCCGTGATCTGCTCATTGGTCATATTCGGGTTCTGAACGGCGAGATACATGGTCGCAAAGGACTGACCGGTACCTTTGGAGATGACCGGATCTTCCGATTCACTCGGCAGATCGCCGCGAACCTGATTGACCTTGGAGATAACCTCTGTCAGCGCCGCATCGGGATTAGCCCCGAGCTTCATCTGAACCGTAACAGTGCTGAGTGACTGGCTACTTTTGGAAGTCACATAGTCAACATTTTCAGTCGTCGCCACTGCTTTCGCAATAGGCGCGGTGATGAAGCCCTGAATGAGCTCCGCGCTGGCACCGGCATAGGCGGTCGTAACGGTGATAACCGTTTCGTCCACTTCCGGATACTGCCGCACTGACAGATTAAAAATCCCCTGCAAACCAAGCAGGATAATCATCAGCGCAACAACAATCGAAAGAACCGGCCTGCGTATAAAACTATCAGAAAAGCTCATCTCTCGACCTTATGGTTTCTTCTGGGCATCGGCAGGATTGACCTTATTGTCAATATGCGCACCCATCCCGTTGCTCAGGCGGTTCTGGCCGGAAGTCACGACAATATCGCCTTCCTTAACGCCGCTCAGAACTTCAACATTATTACCGGTACGGCGGCCAAGCTTCACAAACACCTGATGCAGGATCAGATCATCAGCTGTTGCTGCTGCATCTGTCTTTGGTGCATCTGCTGCCTGAGCGGTATCGGTTTTCGCAGCTTCTTTTTTCACAACAGTGAAAACATAGTCACCATAAAGGCTGGTCACGACACTGGTCAGCGGCAGAACAATCACATTGTTTTCTTCCGGCAGCACAACACGAACCTGTACGAACTGACCCGGTACCAGTGATTTTTCAGAATTATCAACCTGTGCCTGAATGGAAACCAGACGGCTCGCAGGGTCGATTTTCGGGTCAATACCGATGATTTTGCCTTTGAAAGCGTAATCCGCAGCGGATGCACCGATCTGAACTTCCTGACCGATCGACAGGTTCTTCAGTTCCTGTTCCGGCACGGTGAAGTCCACACGCATCGTGTCAACATTCTGCAATGTTGCCACAACATTGCCGGGTGCCATGAACTGGCCGATATCCACACGGGAAATACCGATCACACCGGAGAAAGGTGCAATAAGACGCTTCAGATCAACTGTTGCCTGTGCCTTGGCAACATTTGCCTTTGCAGAAGACAAAGCCGCAGCGGTTGTATCAACATTGGATACAGCGCCGACGCCCTGTGTGCGCAATGTCTGCGCGCGCTTGTAATTCTGCTCGCTCAGTTCGGCTTCAGCCTTGCTTGCTGCGAGATCAGCTTTCTGGATTTCATCATCCAGCTGCACCAGAAGATCGCCTTTTTTGACGTGCTGGTTAGGCTTGAAGAGGATTTCTTTGACAATACCGTCGATCTGGAAAGTCAGATTGACACCGTCTTCAGCACGGGCGGAACCGATTGCTTCAACGCCGGGCAGCCACTGGCCCGGTTTGACCTCAAGGGTTGAAACGGCCTGTGACGGCTGCTTCATATTTGCAAAGAAGTCCTTAATGGCCTGCGCACGGAACAGGTTAAACCCGATCAGCCCTCCGCATACCAGAACAAGCAATATAATCGCGATGATGAAACGCTTAATCATCTTATGTGGCACTCCTGCCGCAGAATGGATACAGAACGAAGAATGTCCAATCGGCATGGCTGGACACACGTTTTTATTAAATAGGGTGCGATAACTGTACGTTAAGCTGAAAATTGTCAACTCATGCTTGGTCACGCTATGGTCATCAGCATTGTCCGGCAACGAAATTACCGGCTCATATCAGGCCGGTTGGTAAACCCGTTTCCGGCTCAACGCATTCACAAGAAGGAAAATGCGGATCAGAAATGTCAGGATTTACCCAATTTCGGCACAAGATTTTGTCTGCAAACGGTAAATTTATCTCCGATCAATATAATTTTTGCCGTTTTCACATCAATTCTTTGAAGCTTAGACTAAAAACCGGATTTTTACACCTTATATTATCGGCCGCGCATCTTCCGGCATTACTCACGAAATTGTTATGAATTTTAACCATTCCGCCGGCGCGATCCGGCGGTTGTGCACTACGGGAATTGTTTTCCTGCACTATATTATGCCATGATTCATTGCTGATTATGAAGACAGCTATTATGCCAAATTCATCTCAGCCTGTAACAAACGGACAATGCTTTCCCATGAGAAAACGACAAACGGCAACATTATCCGCATTCATGACAGGGGCAGCCCTGCTGCTGACCTTGCCCGCCACGGCTCAGGACATGCGCGCACCGGTAAAGGCAACGCAGGAAACTCCCGAACCTGTCTACTCCCTGCCCGGTGTTAAACCTGCCAAACCCATTGTGACACCGCCGCAGGCAGAACCGGATGAAACCTATCTTCAGAGCAATCCGGACGGCAGCTTTATGGTCGGCAAGACCAGAGTGAAAATCAGCGGCTCGATCATCATGGATATCGGCAACAATCCGCCGAGCAATAAATAACAAGCGCCGCTCAAAATTCGGGTCACATATATTCCTGCATAAAATAAAAGCCGCAGAGACCAGACAGTCTTCGCGGCTTTTTTATATCAATTCAGATCGGCCGGAAATTACCGGCACTTGCTGCTCTTGTTAAAAATCACAGCAATGCCGTTTCCGCAGATCTCTGGCAGAGCAGGAATAATCTGAATTTCCCCTGCCCTCGTCACAGACTGATTAGCTGTTAACAGCGTCTTTCAGGCCTTTACCAGCCGAGAATTTTGGTACGTTGCGCGCAGCAATTTCAACTTCCTTGCCGGTCGAAGGATTACGGCCTGTGGAAGCTGCGCGATGGGAGACGGAGAAAATACCAAAACCTGGCAGACGAACTTCGCCGCCGTCCTTCAATGCACCGGTGACGGATTCAAGCACAGCGTCAACGGCTGAAGCAGCATCGGTCTTGGTGAGACCTGATTTTTCTGCAACGGCAGCAACCAGTTCATTCTTGTTCATGAGGTAATTCCTTTCGTGTTTTTTTCCGCTGGTTACGACTCAGCCGGATTGGCGAAGTTTATTCAAAGAAACAGCTGAACCAAGCAGAGTTTTCCTTTTCGACCCCGCAAAAGCAGGGTTAAACACAGAAATAACCCCTGAAAACCGGCATTTTGCCCTCTCTAGCACCAAGAGGTTCCTAATTTCACACGATCCAAGGCACGAAATGCCGGCATTGCGAATCTACAGACTGCTAAGGGATTCTGTCGCTGACAGGCCAGGATTCACCTGTTTGCCGGTCATTTTTCATGCAAGTTTCCGGCCGTGAGCGCACAATAAAAAAAGCGGCCGGAGCCGCTTTTTTCAAATTATCCGCGAGGACATTCCTGCCCTGCTCTATAAATCAGCCGTGAACTTTAGCGGCGATTTCTGCAACGCGCTTGCCCTGGAAACGTGCACCTTCGAGCTCCTGCTCTGAAGGCTGACGGGAGCCGTCACCATCGGCAGTGGTTGTCATACCATAAGGTGCACCACCGCGAACAACATCATTACCGAGCTGACCCTGATAGGCATAAGACAGCGGAACAATGATCATACCGTGATGCTGCAGCTGCCACTGGGTGGAGATCAGCGCCAGTTCCTGACCGCCATGCTGTGTTGCAGACGAAGCCATAACGGAACCGATTTTGTTCACCAATGCGCCTTTGGCCCACAAACCGCCGGTCTGGTCAAAGAAGTTTTTCATCTGCGAGGACATGGTGCCAAAGCGCGAAGAAACGCCAACGATGATCGCATCGTAATTTTCGAGATCTGCAGGTGTTGCAACTTCTGCTTCCTGATTCAGCTTGAAGCCGGAAGCCTTGGCAACTTCAGCAGGCACCAGTTCTGCAACGCGTTTAATATCCACCTGAGCACCGGCTTCGCGCGCACCTTCTGCAGCGGCTTTCGCCATCTGTTCCATGTGACCATAAGCGGAATAATAAAGTACCAGAACCTTAGCCATATTCGAAAATTCTCCGTTTTAATCAGGTCTGCCGATGCTGTTCTGAGACAAAACCGACAACCACATTGATATCCATGCATCCTATTTAATACAGAAATTGAAATGCACCAGTCGCGACTTACAGGACGCACTGTTCAACATTCAGGACAATAACCGGCTGTTAACACAGCAATGCTTCCGCTTTATGAAACAATGCGGATCGCAAATCAGCACATCAGCATCACTTGACGATCGGTGCCCTGTCCGGTCATGTTCTGGTTGTGAATGGAGTCTCCCATGACGAATAAACAACCCGTGATTATCCGTGCGGCAATGCTGGCAATCGGCGACGAACTGCTCTCCGGCCGCACCAAAGATAAAAATATCGGCTATATGGCCGACCGCCTTTATGATGCCGGTATCGACCTGACCGAAGTTCGTATTGTCGCCGACGATCAGCCGGCCATTGTTAAAGCCGTGCTTGAGCTGAGCGAAGCATATGATTATCTGTTTACGTCCGGCGGTATCGGCCCGACCCATGACGATATCACTGCGGATGCCGTATCTGCCGCTTTCAGCCTGCCTTGTATTTATGATGAAAAAGCCATGGCCTTGCTGGCTGCTCATTATAAATCCAGAGACATGGAATTCACGCCGTCGCGCCAGCGCATGGCGCGTATGCCGCAAGGCGCACAGCATATTGACAATCCGGTTTCTGTTGCCCCCGGCTTCATTATTGCGAATGTCTATGTGATGGCCGGTGTGCCTTCCGTTTTTCAGGCAATGGTCGAGAATATTCTGCCGACTTTGCGTACCGGCAGCCGTTTTCATTCCCGCACAATTATCTGCCCGTTTGGCGAGGGTGTGATCGGCATTCCCCTGCGTGAAGTTCAGGAAACCCATCCTGAAACAATCATCGGCTCTTATCCGAAATTCGAGAACGGCAAGTTTTCGACAGAGCTGGTTGTGCGTGCACGCGATGAGGAAAAACTCGCCGCAGCAGCCGCAGCCGTTGAGAAAATGCTGGCAGATATTCAGCAATAATTGCAAGCATTTGCGTTTATCACCGCCATAAAATACGTTATAATACATGTCAGGTATTATTGAGGAAACGGACAGCAGATTATGACTGATCCCCCGCTATAAAAGGGGGATTGATGCCGAGAAATAAAATCATCTGAATTTGCGCAGCTTTCACGCGTAACGAATACGGAGTGTTATCCATGTCCTATCGTACCGTCATCGCCTATATCCGCAGCACACAGGAATTGCAGAGAATATACAGGGCTCTTGCGCTGCTCGCGCAAGACGGGGAGCCCATGCATGTAACCGGGCTCTATGTTATTCCGACACCGGTTATTTATTCTGATGCAAGCGGCTTTATAGATGCCAGTTTTTATGAAGGGCATCTTCGGCATCATCAGAAAAATGCCGAGGCTGTTGCCCACCTCTTTCAGGAACAGATTGCCCGCTATGCCACAACGTCTGAATTCCTGATCGTCCGCTCCGAAAGCGACAATGCGAGCCAGACCATCAATGAATTCGGCATGGCTGCAGATCTCATCCTTGCCGGACAGGCCGATCCGGATGATCCGGACACACAGATCACCCCTCTGGATCAGCTCGTATATAATACCAAAACCCCGACACTTATTGTGCCGTATAATTTCCATCCGCCCCGCAGCATCCGCCAGCTCGCTATCGCTTTTAACGGAAAATATGAAGCGTCCAGCGCTGCTTTCGATGCTTTGCCGCTGGCACGCCATTGCGCAACCGTGCGCATTGTCTGGGTCAATGCGCCAAAACCCGAGAGTGAAGAAGCGGCAACAACGGTTATCCCTGCCCCGCACCGCGACCCTGACGCGCCGCGCGAAGCACCGGAAATCGCGGTCAGATTGCAGCAGGCCTATCAGCGCCACGATATCTCAGCCAGAATTGATCTGATCCCTTCCGAAGGGCAAACCGTTCAGGATCGCCTGCGCGCCTATGTCGAAGCCAATGAAATTGATGTGCTGATTATGGGGGCTTACAGCCAGTCGCGCTTGAAAGAGCTGATCTTTGGCGGTGTCACACGCTCATTTTTGGCGAACATGCCCTGTCTGACACTGTTTTCACGCTGATCCTTGTTTCCAGAGCATTTCCGGCAAAAGTGCGAAGCGGTTTTGCGTAGGATAATGCGACAAACTAAAGAATCTAGAGCGAGTATTGCGATCCAGCATGGACGTAAACCGCTCTAGAGCGTGTTGCGTTGAATTGCATTCACTGCGCTCGCTCTATCTCTTTGTTTTTACGCATGTCACTATCGGAAAACCGGTAACCACTTTTCCGCGATATGCTCCAGCGCAGAAGTGCTCTATATCCGGCGCCAGAAACGAAAAAAAACGAAAACAAGTGAAAATCACACACAACTGCAGATTTATCTGCGGTTGTGGCAAAGTTAATATTGCCAGAAAAGCGCTTTTTCGTTTATCACGGTAAATCACCTGAAAACGGTAAATCTGCAATGATGTGCCGAATTTAGGGTCTTGTACTCTGCCGGAATACCGTCATTATTTCTGATAAGAAGCGGATGTAATGAATCCGGTTCCCGGCGGATATTTTACTGTTTTCAAACTCTCTGCCGGTTTGAATCATACTGAAACGAAACAACAGTACAGAGCCACCGCAACTTTCATCTGAGACAGCGGATCTGTCAGACTATTTTATAAACGGAGCATTTCGATGTCCTTGCCTGATAAAGCTTTCCCGGTTTCCTGGGACCAATTTCATCGCGATGCCCGCGCACTCGCATGGCGTATTTCCGGACAGGGTAAAGACTGGCACGCAATTGTCGCCATCACCCGCGGCGGTCTGGTACCGGCAGCCATTATCTGCCGTGAGCTTGGCATCCGCATGATCGAGACCGTATGCATTGCCTCCTATCATGATTACAGTGAACAGGGTGAATTGCGCGTTATCAAATCCATCGGTGAAAAACTGCTGGAAAATGGCGGCGAAGGCGTTCTGGTCATTGATGACCTCACCGACACCGGCAAGACCGCAAAAATTGTACGCGATATGATGCCAAAAGCACATTTTGCGACTGTTTATGCCAAGCCGCAGGGACGCCCGCTGATTGATACATTCGTCACCGAAGTCTCGCAGGACACATGGATTTATTTCCCTTGGGATATGGGTTTCACCTATCAGGAACCGATTGCCAAAGGCCATCGTGGTTAAATGATTTGTGTCGCCGTCAGATTTTTCTGATGGCGACACTGCAATGCCGGCTCCGAGCAACTGATAAAACCGGCAGCTGTGCTAAATTTTTATCTGCATAAACTACAAAAAATAAGCGCTGCCAGATCATACTGACCGGAATGGGTGGTCAACATGATATCCTGACAGATAAAGCGCCGGAACTTAACAAATATAATTCGCCTTATTCTTAAGACGATCACACCTCAGACAATTTAAAACCATATTGATGAGGATAATGATTTGCATAAACAATATGCATCTCAGAATAAGTATATGAATAAATGCCATATATTCAAAATGGCCAACAAAATATATAAAAAGGTAAGTAAACTCAGTGAATATACAGGGAAGCGGAATTGTCGCGACAGATAAACGGATTTTAACAGCTGCAGGACGCCTTCTGCAGGTTGCGGCATTGGTCTATCGAAATCCCGGCCCCTCTCCTGAAATTCTGTTGATTACAAGTCGCGGCACCGGTCGCTGGATTACACCAAAAGGCTGGCCGAAAGCCGGCAAGACATTGCATGACATGGCACTGCGTGAAGCTTTTGAGGAAGCGGGAATTCGCGGCTCTGTTAATCCTGATCCTGTTGGTCAGTTTGATTATATGAAATATGATCTGCCTGCCGAAGCCATTCCAAGCTTTACAGTTAATGTCTATGCCGTTGAATTTGAACGCATGGCGAAGAACTGGCCGGAGCGCGGTCAGCGTATCAGTGAATGGGTCAGCCCTGAAGAAGCTGCAGCGCGTGTTGATGAACCGGAATTGAAAAAACTGCTGCTGAACCTGCCGGACTTCATCTACAGCAAATAAATTTCAGTAGAGCGCCGTGTGCCGGACTTGGCACACAAACTCGCTCTAACACTTTAAAATCAGAGCATAATGTTACCGTGAACTGATCCAGGTTTAAAGTAATATGCTCTAAAATTGTAAAGGCGCTGTGCATCAAACACAGCGCCTTTATTTTGACTCAGATTTTCGCGCAATGCTGCGTACGCCTCACATTTTCACCTCTGCTTAAAACAGCGCGACTTGGGGCATTATGCTTCAACGACCACCGGATACATCCAGCAGCGCACCGGATGTATAAGATGAAGCATCACTCAACAGCCAGACAATTGCTTCGGCAATTTCAACGGCTTCACCCGGCCGCCCCATTGGCGTATTCACACCCAGCCTGTGTGCTCTGTCCGGCTGCCCGCCGCTGGCATGGATATCCGTATTCACCAAACCCGGGCGCACAGCATTGACGCGCACCTTCTGGGCACCCAATTCTTTTGACAGGCCGAGCGCCAATGTATCCACGGCAGCTTTTGAACCGGCATAGTCAATATATTCAAACGGCGAGCCAATCCGCGAAGCAACGGATGACACCAGAACAATCGAACCGCCCTTGCCGCCCCGTTCAACAGACAGGTGTCGTGCACTTTCACGTGCGCAGAGATAGGCACCCAGCACATTCACGTCGAACATGCGTTTCAGCCGTTCCGCACTCATATCAGCCAATTGCTGTGACGGCGCAACAATACCGGCATTGACCACAACGCCATCCAGCTGACCAAACTGCTTTTCAGTCTCGTCAAACATGGCGATGACATCGGCTTCAACAGCGACATCGCCCTGTAAGGTGATCGCTTGTCCGCCTGCTTTGCGCACATACTCTGCAGTCAGCTCTGCAGCTTCGCGATTTCCGGCATAATTAATCCCAACCGACCAGCCTCTTTCACCGCATAAAATTGCTGCCGCCCGCCCGATACCACGGCTTGCACCTGTAATCAAAATAGTCTTGCTCATTATCTCCACCCTTTATTCCAGTCTGCATTCTTTGAGAAACATGCCCCTCCGGCATCTCAAAGCATTTTTATAAACAAAAAGCCGCCGGAAAATTCCGGCGGCTTTCTTATCTCAGCATTTTATCAAAGTTCAGCCTTCAATGGCTTTAGCAAGGGCAGCCAGTGCTTCATCAGCCTTGCCACCATCCGGGCCACCAGCTTGCGCCATATCTGCACGGCCGCCGCCGCCCTGACCGCCAAGCGCTGCCGACGCAACACGCACCAGATCAACGGCACTAAAGCGGGATGTCAGATCATCCGTTACAGCAACAACTGCACTGGCCTTACCGTCTTCGCTCACACCGATGAAAGCAACAATGCCGGAGCCGAGTGCTTTTTTACCTTCATCCGCCAATGGCTTCAGGTCTTTCGGTGCAACGCCGGTCACACTGCGTCCCATGAAGTGAACACCATTAATGGTCTTCGCTTCATTGTCCGATTTGGAAGAACCGCCGCTGAGAGCCAGTTTCTTACGGGCTTCCGTCAGCTCTTTTTCCAGTTTACGGCGTTCATCAATCAGACTGTTCACGCGATCAAGCGCTTCAGACGGTGTGGTCTTCAGAGCAGATGCAATCGCTTTAACACGGTCATCCTGCTCTTCCAGATAAAGACGTGCGGCTTCACCGGTCAACGCTTCCATACGGCGAACACCGGCTGCAACCGCGCCTTCCGATACGATGCGTACCAGACCAATATCACCGGTCTGGCGGACATGCGTACCACCGCACAGTTCCAGAGAATAGGTTTTACCGGCTTTTTCGCCCTGCGTCGCAGTACCCATGGAAACCACGCGGACTTCATCGCCGTATTTCTCACCGAACAGTGCCATCGCACCGGCTTCGATTGCATCATCCACGGCCATCAGGCGTGTCGTTACCGGTGAGTTCTGCAGAATGATCTCATTGGCAATGCTCTCAACCTTGCGCAGCTCTTCTTCGCTGATCGGTTTCGGATGCGAGAAGTCAAAACGCAGGCGTTCAGGAGCAACGAGAGAGCCTTTCTGCGCCACGTGATCGCCAAGCGTTTCGCGCAGAGCTTCGTGCAGCAGATGGGTTGCCGAGTGATTGGAGCGCATGCGGCTGCGGCGGTCATGTTCAACCACCAGCTCAACGGCATCACCGGCTGCGAGCTTACCCTCACGGATTATTGCCTGATGGACAAAAACACCGTCAGCTTTTTTCACCGTATCGGTCACTTCAATGACAAAACCATCGCCATAGATGAAACCGGCATCGCCCTGCTGACCACCGGATTCCGCATAGAATGGTGTCTGGTTGACGATAATGCTGACAGTTTCACCCTGCGCTGATTTATCGATGATCTGACCATCACGAACCAGAGCGGTTACAACGCCCTCAGCCTTTTCGGTATCGTAACCGAGGAACTCTGTTGCGCCGACTTTATCGCGTACAGAGTACCAGACTTTTTCCGTTGCTGCGTCACCGGAGCCTGACCAATTGGCACGGGCTTCAGCCTTCTGGCGTTCCATAGCCGCGCTGAAACCATCGGTATCAACAGTAATGCCGCGTTGGCGCAGGGCATCCTGCGTCAGGTCAAGCGGGAAACCATAAGTGTCATAGAGTTTGAACGCAGTCTCACCATCAAGGCTCTGACCTTCGCTCATATTCTCTGTTGCATCGCTTAAGAGACCAAGGCCGCGTTCCAGTGTTTTACGGAAACGGGTTTCTTCAAGCTTCAGCGTTTCAGAAATCAGAGCTTCTGCACGCACCAGCTCCGGATAAGCCTGCCCCATTTCGCGAACCAGTGTCGGCAGCAGACGATACATCAGCGGGTCGCGTGCACCAAGCAACTGCGCATGACGCATGGCACGACGCATAATACGGCGCAGCACATAGCCACGACCTTCATTCGACGGCAAAACACCATCGGCAATCAGGAAGCTGGCAGAACGCAGATGATCGGCGATTACGCGATGGCTGGCGCGCTGTCCGCCTTCAGCTTTAACGCCGGTTGCTTCTTCCGAAGCACGGATCAGTGCTTTGAACAGATCAATATCATAATTGTCGTGAACGCCCTGCAAGACGGCAGCAACACGCTCCAGTCCCATACCCGTATCAATCGACGGACGCGGCAAATCAATGCGCTCTTCTTTTGTAATCTGCTCGAACTGCATGAAAACGAGATTCCAGATCTCGATAAAACGGTCACCGTCTTCATCTGCTGATCCCGGAGGGCCACCCCAGATATGGTCGCCGTGATCGAAGAAGATTTCCGAGCAAGGGCCGCAAGGGCCGGTATCACCCATCGACCAGAAATTGTCATTGGTAGCGATACGAATGATACGATCATCCGACAGACCGGCAATCTTTTTCCAGTAATTCGCAGCATCGTCATCCGTATGATAAACGGTAACAAGCAGCTTATCTTTGTTCAGACCAAATTCTTTGGTGAGCAAATTCCATGCAAAGGTAATTGCCTCTTCTTTGAAATAATCGCCGAAGGAGAAATTCCCCAGCATTTCAAAGAATGTGTGGTGGCGTGCAGTATAGCCGACATTATCCAGATCATTATGTTTACCACCGGCGCGCACGCATTTCTGCGCAGTTGCAGCACGGCTGTAAGGGCGTGTTTCAAGACCGGTAAAGACGTTCTTGAACTGAACCATACCGGCATTGGTGAACATCAAAGTCGGGTCATTGCGTGGCACAAGCGGGCTCGACGCCACCGCTTCATGGCCATTCTTACGAAAATAATCGAGGAATGTTGACCTGATCTCGTTAACGCCGCTCATTATTCACCTTTGGGTTCTGCCCGATTTAAACCGTAGTAACACGGCCTGTCATATCTCAAATAAGTATGGGATCCGGTTTGCGCAACAGCTTGATCCGGCCAGATAATTACCCGATCGCCTTCAGCATGTAACCATATCCGTTATTGTTACTGCCTGCTTTTAAACAGATGATCATGCAGTGTCCAGATATCCGCCCATATATCTGCATGCATAGAAGTGCCGCAGCAACAAAATACCCCGCATCACGGCATGTAATGCGGGGTATTGCGATCTTATCAATGATCTGAGCGCAATAAATTACGCTTCAGCGGCATCCGGCGCATCATCGCCTTCAGGTCCGCCGTCCAGCATCTGCTCCGCAATCAGACCGGCATTCTGACGCAGGGTCAACTCAATCTCATTGGCCACTTCCGGATTTTCCTTCAGGAAGTTTTTCGCATTATCGCGTCCCTGACCAAGACGCTGCGAATTATAGGAGAACCATGAACCGGATTTTTCAACAATACCGGCTTTTACACCAAGATCGATCAACTCACCGGTCTTGGAGACACCAGCACCATACATGATGTCGAACTCAACCTGCTTGAACGGAGGAGCCAGCTTGTTTTTGACTACCTTAACGCGGGTCTGATTGCCTACGATTTCATCGCGTTCTTTAATCGAACCAATACGACGAATATCCAGTCGAACCGAAGCATAGAATTTAAGCGCATTACCACCGGTCGTGGTTTCAGGCGAACCGAACATCACGCCAATTTTCATACGGATCTGGTTGATGAAAATCACCATCGTATTGGATTTGGAAATCGAAGCTGTCAGCTTGCGCAATGCCTGGCTCATCAGACGTGCCTGAAGACCCGGAAGAGAATCGCCCATCTCGCCTTCAATTTCCGCACGCGGTGTCAAAGCTGCAACGGAATCCACAACCAGCACATCAATCGCACCGGAACGCACCAGCGTGTCAGTAATTTCCAGCGCCTGTTCACCGGTATCCGGCTGCGAGATCAAGAGATTTTCCAGATCAACACCGAGCTTGCGGGCATAAACCGGATCAAGTGCATGTTCAGCATCCACGAACGCACAGATACCGCCTTTTTTCTGCGCTTCGGCAATGGTGTGCAGCGCCATTGTTGTTTTACCCGAGCTTTCAGGCCCGTAAATTTCAACAATACGCCCTTTCGGCAAACCACCAACGCCAAGCGCAATATCCAAAGACAGCGAACCGGTCGGGACAGTTTCAATTTCCACTATCTTGTCATTTTGCCCAAGGCGCATGATCGAGCCCTTACCGAATGAGCGCTCAATCTGTGACAGTGCCGCGTCCAGAGCCTTTGATTTGTCCACTGATTTATCCTCAACAAGTCGTAATGAATTCTGAGACATTTTACACTATCCCTTTGCGTCACTTGAAGTCCGCAGAATGAAACTTTATGGATAATATGTATCCTATTTGTTCTCAATCTGCAATAGGATTAAGTCATTGATTTTAAATCAATATAACATTTTGTTCTTCTGATGTTCTAATTTATAAATAATGCAACACTAAAAAAGATTTCGAAAATTAAAACAAGACGGGAACGAATTTAGCCAAACGTCGATTCGATCATATTGTCGTAGCGGCACAGACTTAGCCCCCTTCCGGCAGGCAATAAAAAACCGCCCCGGTATGACCGGAGCGGCTCTTTGAAACAGCTTTAAAAGCCTTACACGCCTTTGAGCGGAGAAATCTCGATTTCCACGCGACGGTTCTGCGCACGGCCA
This sequence comes from Pseudochrobactrum lubricantis, assembly GCF_041929865.1. Taxonomy (NCBI): domain Bacteria; kingdom Pseudomonadati; phylum Pseudomonadota; class Alphaproteobacteria; order Hyphomicrobiales; family Brucellaceae; genus Pseudochrobactrum; species Pseudochrobactrum lubricantis. The sequence goes on along the minus strand of NZ_JBHEEE010000008.1, from coordinate 93,062 downwards.
TCCGGTGTTGCATTGGAAGCAACCGGCTGGGTTGAGCCAAAGCCCATAATCGCAAAACGACGGCCATCGATGCCCTGACCACTCAGATAATTACCAACGGACATAGCGCGGCGCTGCGACAGATTCTGGTTATGTGAAGCAGAACCGGTTGAATCCGTATGACCTTTAATATCAACCAGTGTCTTGTCGAATTTACGCAGAACAATCGCCACTGAAGACAGTGTCGAATAGAATTGCGGCATTACAACATCCTGATCGGTGTTAAAGGTAATGCTGGAAGGCATGTTCAGAATGATGCGATCACCGTTACGGGTAACCGAAACGCCGGTTCCCTGCAGCTGAGCACGCAGTTCATTTTCCTGACGATCCATATAGTTACCGATTGCACCGCCACCCAGCGCGCCAAGACCGGCACCGATCAGAACAGCATTACGCTGCGCAGTGCTCGAGCCGCCGACCATCAGACCGCCCAGCGCGCCGACAGCAGCACCGATACCTGCACCGCCGGCGGTGTTGGAGATCTTCTGTTCGCCTGTATAAGGATCTGTTGTACAACCGGCCAGAAAGGTCGCTGCGGTTGCGGCAATAGCAATCTTTTTCAACATGGTTCAATTTTCCTGATTCAAGATGTGCCGCAGGATAACGGCAAATACGGCAGCATGTTGGTTAATTTTGGACGTAAGGTCAAATTCATATCGCGAAAAGCGTGTTTTAAAGTTTCACACTTCAATAAACACGCTTTAAAGCTGATAATTACATCCATAATTGCCCGTAATATTGGGCAATACAGAAGGGCAACCGGAAAATCCGCAAGGATTTTACGCTTATTTCAAGAATCGCGGCGCTTAGCGGATCGCACGCCCCTCGCCGTCAAAGCGATGGATTTTATCGCTCTCCGGCGTCGCATAAATCACAGTTCCCGGCTCCACACGATACTGGCCGAAAATACGCACTGTCAGCAGCCCTGCAGTCTCCGTATCCAGATAGACATTGGTATCAGCACCGAGTTGTTCAACGTGAACGACAGAGCCTTTCCACTGACCTGAATTGCTGTCCAGCGTAATATGTTCCGGCCGAATACCGATGCGCTTTGCCTGCCCGTCATTCAGCGCAGCGGCATCAACAAAATTCATTTTCGGAGAACCGATAAATCCGGCGACGAATTCATTATCCGGTGCATTATAGAGATCCATCGGCGCACCGACCTGCTCAATCCGCCCTGCATTCAGCACAACAATCCGGTCTGCCAGTGTCATCGCTTCCACCTGATCATGAGTCACATAAATCATGGTTGCAGACAGCTGGCGATGCAGCTTGGCGATTTCCAGACGCGTATTCACACGCAATGCTGCATCAAGATTGGAAAGCGGCTCATCGAACAGAAACAATTTCGGCTCACGTACCAGCGCACGGCCAATCGCCACACGCTGACGCTGACCACCGGAAAGTTCGGCCGGACGGCGCTGCAAATAGCTCTCAAGCGACAACATGCCGGAAGCCTGCGTAACCCGCTCATTGATTTCAGCTGCCGGTTTGCCAGCCTGTTTAAGACCAAGCCCCATATTGGCTTCAACCGTCAAATGCGGATAGAGCGCATAGCTCTGAAACACCATGGCAATACCGCGCTTGGCAGGCGGCGTCTGATTGACCACCTGATCGTCAATACGCACTTCACCGGAATTGGCATCCTCCAGCCCCGCAATAATACGCAGCAGTGTGGATTTTCCGCAGCCGGACGGCCCGACGAAAACGACCAGTTCCCCGTCCCGCACATCCAGATCGATACCTTTGATAATATCGACCTGACCATATGATTTACGGATATTATTGAGTTTCAGAGTTCCCAAAGTCGTTTTCCTGTCAGAATGTTTTCAAGGCCAAAGCTACGCAATGCAAATCGCAGGCTGTTTTATAATTTCACAGCCAGACCGCTGCGCACGCTTTCATCCGCGGCAAGACAAATACGCAAAGACTGCACCGCATCATCCATATGGCGGGTCAGGTCAATATTCTCAGTGATCGCTTTCAGCATGAAAGCCTGTTCACGATCGCACAATTCCTGATGATCCGGCTCACCCTGCATAGATAAAAGCTCGTCCTGCCTTTTGAACTTGCCCTCTGCATCAGTTTCAGCCTGATGCACGCGGATCACAGAGGTTTTGGTGTGGGTATTGATATCAGCAGAGCTTGCGCCCTCTTCCATCACGATGGAAACACAGCCCTTAGGCGAGATCACATCTTTCACGAAGAAAGCTGTTTCCGACATCATCGGCCCCCAGCCTGCTTCATACCAGCCGACCGATCCATCGGCGAATAACACCTGCAAATGGCCGTAATTATACATGCCTTCCGCAACTTCATCGCTCAGACGCACGCCCATGCCGCGCACTTCTATAGCCTTGGCATCGGTGATCTGGCACATCACATCCAGATAATGCACACCGCAATCGACAATCGGCGATGTGGTTTTCATCAGCTGTTTATGCGTCTGCCAATGGGCACCGCTGGACTGCTGGTTCAAATTCATACGGAAAACATATGGCCCGCCGAGATTGCGCGCTTCTTCAATCAGGCGTACCCATGACGGATGATGGCGCAGAATATAGCCGATCACCAGCTGACGGCCTGTTTCCTTGGCTTTTGCCACCACACGTTCCGCATCCGCCACGGTTGTCGCCAATGGCTTTTCAACGAAAACGTCGCTACCTGCTTCCATTGCCATAATCGCATAGTCCGCATGGCTGTCCGAATAGGTTGCAACACAAACCAGATCAGGCTTCAGCTGCTGCAATGCCTCTTCATAGGAGGTCAGCAGCGGATAGGAGCGCAGTTCCTCCGGCAGATTAACGCTTGAGCGATTGACCAGACCGACAATCTCGAAGCCCGGATTTTTATGATAGGCCAGCGCGTGGCTTAAGCCCATATTCCCCAGACCGGCGACCATTACGCGCAGTTTTTTTGCCCCGACTTCACTCATTTGACTGCTCCTGCGGTAATGCCGCGAATTAACTGACGGGAGAATATGAAATACAGGATCAGTACCGGCAGGATTGCCAGCGACAGCGCGGCCAGAACCGCATTCCAGTTGGTTACATATTGCCCGATAAACATCTGTGCGCCCAGCGTAACGGTTTTGGTTTCCTCAGACGGCGCAAGGATCAGCGGGAACCAGAGATCATTCCAGATCGGGATCATCGTAAACACCGCAACTGTTGCCATAGCCGGACGCACCAGCGGCAGCACGAGGCGGAAGAAAATACGATATTCACTCAGACCATCCATACGGCCGGCATCTTTGAGGTCTTTCGACACCTGCCCCATAAATTCAGACAGGATGAAAATCGCCAGCGGCAGACCCTGCGCTGTATAAACAAGGATCAGCGATGTCAGCGTATTCACCAGACCACTGGCCACCATCAGCTCCAGAATGGAAACTGTGCCAAGGCGGATCGGGATCATAATACCCAGCGCCAGATATAGCCCCATCAGCGTATTGCCGCGAAAGCGATATTCCGACAGTGCGAAGGCGGCCATTGCCCCGAAAATCAGCACCAGCGCAATCGCCACAACAGTGACAATCATACTATTCTGAAAATAGAGGAAGAAATTCCCCTGTGACGTGACGGTTTGATAACCGATCAGACTGAATGTTTCCGAATTCGGCAGTGACAAAGGCGAGCGAAAGATTGCCGCCTTGGTCTTGAAGGAGTTGATGATGATAATCACCACCGGAAACAGGGCGATCAGCGTATAGAGGATAAGGATCGCATGGGCGGCGATACTGCGTACCGGAGACTGTGTTGCGCGGCTCATATTAATATCCTCAGAACTGGTAGCGACGCAGACGTCGCTGAATACCGAACAGATAGACACAGACGCCGATCAGAATGATGAAGAACATCAGCGAGGCGATCGTTGCACCCATATTCTTGTCGCCAACCTGAAGCTGGAAACCGAAGAAGGTGCGGAACATGAATGTGCCGAGAATATCGGTGGAATAATTAGGCCCTGCCAGTGCACCCTGCGCCGAATAGATCAGATCGAACGCATTGAAATTACCGACAAAGGTCAGAATGGAGATAATCCCGATGGATGGCAGGATCAGCGGCAACTTAATCTTCCAGAACTGTGATGCGCCGGTAATCCCGTCGCATTCCGCAGCTTCAATAATCTCGTCAGGAATAGACAGCAGAGCCGCATAGATCAGCATCATAGGAATACCGATAAACTGCCAGACCGAAATCAGGCCAAGTGCTGTCAGCGCATATTCTTTCTGGCCGAGCCATGGTGCGAACAGGCTCTTCAGCCCAACCAGATCCAGCATATTCGGCGCCACGCCCCAAAGCGGTGACAGGATCAGCTTCCACACGAAACCGACAATCACAAAGGACAGAATGGTCGGAATGAAAATCGCCGAGCGGTAGAAAGCGGCAAAGCGCAATTTCGGATGGCTGAGCAATGCGGCAAGCAAAATACCGATCGGGTTCTGCACCACCATATGGATGATAAAGAACCACATATTATTGCCCAGCGCGTTCCAGAAACTCGCCGACCAGCGCTCATCACCGAGCAATGTGCGGAAATTATCCAGACCGACAAAAAAGCTTTCCTGATTTTCGACGCGGAACAGCGACAATTGCATGGTTCCGAAAAGCGGCAGGATCATAATAGCCGTATAAACCAGCACCGCCGGTGCCAGAAAAACCGCTATATGCCAGCGGAAAGGCGGTTTGCTTGTCGAATTTCGCGCCATACCGGTCGTAAGCTTTCAAACAGGGCATTTCCGGCAGAGCGACTTTTGTCTTGTGCCGGAACATGCATAAAAAACAGGTAACAATAATAACACGGCAAAAAGCCACCCGCCTGCCCCCGCACCACATATTCATCAGACAGTGGCACGGGTTGCGGCGAATGGCTTCAATTCATGTTACTTCGCAGGCTTGTACCAGCTGTCGAGGCCTTTTTGCAGCTTTTCGCCGGCCTGTTCAGGTGTCACTGTACCATTGATAACATTGGCGGATTCAATCCAGGTTTCGTTTTCCAGATTTGGTGTACCGCGTGAGAGGATCTGATAGGTCGAACGGATGGTCGATTTACAATCCTTACGCCAGCCAACCATTTCCGCAGCCAGCGGGTCTTCCAGTTTGATTTCATTGGAAGACAGACTGAAGAAGCCCGGCAGCGCATTCGCATAAATGGTTGCGAATTCATCCGATGCCACCCAGTTCAGGAACTTGGCTGCAGCTTCCGGATTTTTGGTCTTGGCATTCATGCCGATACCCAGATCGTTGTGATCGGAGATATAGCAGGTGTCGCCGTCTTTACGAACCGGAGGCGGAAACGCGCCCATTTTGAAATCAACCTGCGGGTTGAAAACGCTGATTTCCCATGAACCGGTCGGATAGATTGCGGCGCGGCCGAGGGTGAACAGGTTCTGGCTGTCCGGATAGGTCTGTGCTTCAAAACCGTCGCCCAGATAATCTTTCCATTTTGCGAGGGTCTTATAAGGATCAACCCAGTCTGCATCGGTCAGCTTCTGTGTACCGGCGATCAGAGCCTTACGGCCTTCCTCACCCTTCCAATATGTCGGGCCGATATTCTGATAGCCCATCGTTGCGGCTTCCCAGAGATCTTTGGTGCCCATAGCCATCGGAATATAGTTGCCGTCAGCTTTGATCTTGTCGAGCGCTGCGAAGAATTCTTCTTCAGTCTTAGGAACGCTGACGCCTACTTTTTCAAAGGCATCTTTGTTATAGATGAAGCCATGAATAACCGAGGCAACCGGCACGCAGAAAGATGTCTTGCCGTCATCGGTCTGCCATGCGGATTTTGCCACATCGCTGAAATTCTTCATACCATCGAGATCGTTGAGCGAAGACAGCTGGCCTTTTTCATAAAGCGCCAGTGACTTGTCGAACGGACGGCAGGTAATGATGTCACCGGCAGTACCGGCATCAAGCTTGGCACCCAGCGCCGCATCATATTCGGTTGGTGTAGAAGGATTGAAGGTAACTTTAATACCCGGATTAGCTGCTTCAAAAGCCGGAATGAGCTTTTCCTGCCAGATCGGCAGATCGTCATTACGCCAGCTTTCAATGGTCAGTGTTACATCCTGCGCCGAAGCGGCCGATACAGCACCCAATACGGAAGCACCAAGAACACTTGATGCCAGCAAAGCGGAACTGAAGTTTTTAAAGTTCATTTTACTCTCCCCGCGCGCACTCATTCAGAGGCGTCATTGAAATATGTTTGTTTCTGTTCTCAGAGCACTTCCGATTTTCCGGATAGTCACTTTCAGATTTACCGTTGCAAAAAGCTGCACCGGTTATTCATTATCAGCTGCCAATTCCGGCATACGGACAAAAAATCATGTCCCTCAGCCTCAGAACAGAACCATTGATTGCAGAAAGAAAAACTTCGGGAATTTTTATGATGCAGGTTGCGGTATATTCCTCAAATACCCCGTCCGGCACTCACAGCTCCCTTAAGACCTCTTCTCCCGTCTGTCCTCACACAGAGTAATGCGTAAATATCTTTTCCTGTCCAGCAAAAGCAAAGATTTTATCACCATTACTTGCATTCTCGGGCAGTCGTCTTATTCAAACAGCAATATTGGTTCTATTTTTTTCGACCATATGGATCATCATAAAAGACCATCCTTGAATACCAATTCACGTAACCGGAGTGAAAGCTGAGTGATGCGACTCGCAAAAGCATTTGGCGGGCAATTAACTGGCCTTGCGGATAATTTAAAACGGTTTAAATGAAAATATTCTCGGAATTGGCAATTTGTGTTACCTGCAATAAAACCCGTATCAGAAACGGGCAGAGAATCGGGAGCATAATGTGGCGGATTATATTCTTGGCATAGACGGTGGCGGCACCGGATGCCGTGCAGCAATTGCAGATACAACAAGTAAAGTCTTAGGTACCGGTCAGGCAGGCCCTGCCAATATCATGACCGATATGGATATATCCGTGGTGAATATTCTTGCGGCTACCGATGCTGCACTGCTTGCTGCCGAATTGCCGGTAAAATCCTATAGCCGCATTACCGCCTGTCTTGGATTGGCGGGTGCCAATGTTTCCGGCGTTGCCGAACAATTGCAGCAAGCCCTGCCCTTTGCCAGAAGCAGCGTGGTCTCCGACGGTATTATCGCGTTACAGGGCGCTATCGGCGATCAGGACGGCGTTGTGGTTATCCTCGGCACCGGCTCTGTTTATATTTCCCGCCACAATCATACTGTCACCATGAAAGGTGGCTGGGGTTTCAAAGTCAGCGATCTGGGCGGCGGAGCACGCCTTGGTCAGAAACTTCTGGAAGAATCCCTGCTGGCCTATGACGGTATTTATCAGCGCACACCGCTCAGCAATGCGCTGCTTGATCATTTTGACAATGAGCCGCATGCCATTGTGCGCTTCGCGCATGATGCACGCCCGAATGATTTTGGTCGTTTTGCGCCGATGGTTTTTGAATATGCTGCGCAAAATGACCCGCTGGCAGAAAAAATTCTCAAACAGTCGGTCGAGACGATTGAAGCCGCTCTCGACGTATCCATGAGTGATGATCAGCCGGTTCTGTCTCTGATTGGCGGTCTCGGGGCGCTTTACGGCCCTCGTTTGTCTGCACGCTATCAGCCGCGCCTGCGTACACCAGAAGCCGATGCTCTGACAGGGGCAGTTGCTCTCGCGGCCAAATTGAACAGCAAAGCCGCCGCACTCTGATGACCCGTATCAATTGCATACCACCACAGGAGCTGACGGGCCCGCATCTGGTAGCTGAATATCGGGAACTGCCGCGGATTTTCACCCTTGCCCGCGCAGCCATTGAGCGCGGAGAGAAGCCGGATGATCCGCGCAATCCGCGCAGCTATACTTTGGGCAAAGGCCATGTGCGATTTTTCTATCCGCGTCTGGGCTTTCTCGTGCAACGGCAACAGGCATTGATTGATGAAATGCTGCGCCGCGGTTATCAGCCGTCTTATCAGTCAACAGCACATCTTATTGAAGGCATTCCGCAACACTGGTGCGCTGACTGGCAGCCGGATGAAGCAGCAATTGCCATCAACAAAGCACGGATTTCTGAGCGACTGAATAAACCTCTTTCAAAAGAATAAAATATTATCATATCTTATTGATATAAATAAAAAACTCCGCATTCATCATGCGGAGTTTTTTTGCATTCTATAAAGCTGAAATCAGCACTCAACCACATTCACGGCAAGCCCGCCGAGACTGGTTTCCTTATAGCGCTCATTCATATCCACGCCGGTCTGGCGCATGGTTTCGATACAAGCATCCAGCGGCACGAAATGCGCACCATCGCCCTTCACGGCCAATGATGCACCGGTTACAGCCTTCACCGCACCCAGCGCATTGCGCTCGATGCAAGGCACCTGCACCAGTCCGGCAATCGGATCGCAGGTCATGCCAAGATGATGCTCAAGTGCAATCTCTGCCGCATTCTCGATCTGCTCCGGTGTTCCGCCCAGCACAGCGGCAAGCCCCGCTGCGGCCATAGCCGAAGCCGAGCCGACCTCACCCTGACAACCAACTTCAGCACCGGAAATCGACGCATTATGTTTGATAATACCGCCAACGGCTGAAGAGGTCAGCAGAAAGTCACGAATGCCCTTCTGGTCAGCATCATCATGGAAATGCAGGTAATAGCGCATGACGGCAGGCACGACACCAGCTGCACCATTGGTCGGTGCGGTAACAACGCGGCCACCGGCAGCGTTTTCCTCATTCACCGCCATTGCATAGACGGACAGCCAGTCATTAGCGAGCAGCGGATTATGACGGTTCTGGCGCCATTCTTCATTGAGCCGGTCATGCAGCTGCTTGGCACGGCGGCGCACCTTCAACCCGCCCGGCATAATGCCTTCCTGTGTCAGTCCGCGCTCAATACAACTGCGCATAGCATCCCAGATTTTATCCAGTCCCGCATCCAGCTCTTCACGGCTCATGCGGGTTTCTTCATTGGCGCGTTTCATTTCCGCAATGGAAAGGCCGCTTGCCGCCGACATTTGCAGCATCTCTTTCGCTGTGGAGAAAGGATAAGGCACATTATCGTCAACCTGTTTTTTGCCGCCGCTCACACGCGTTGCATTCAGCTCTTCTTCAGTGACGATAAAACCGCCGCCGATCGAATAATAAACGCGGCGCAGCAAAACACGATCGTCACGATCCAGCGCTTCAAAAGCCAGACCATTGGCATGTCCCGGCAAAGCCACTTTACGATCCATTACCAGATCGGCTTTGGGGTCAAAATCATAGGCGGGATGACCGCCCGGGCGAATTTTGTGCTCTTCATTCACCTTGGCCAGCAGATCGTCCATTTTATCCGGATCAATATTGGCCGGCAAAAACCCGCAAAGGCCGAGAATAACCGCCCGATCCGTCGCATGGCCGATACCGGTAAAAGCCAGCGAACCATGCAGATAGGCCTTGATACGTGTCACTTTCGCATTATGCGGACGTGGCCACTCGCCGTCTTTCAGCTCTTTCAGAAACTGATGCCCTGCCGTCATCGGCCCCATTGTATGGGAGCTGGACGGCCCGATGCCAATTTTAAACAGATCAAAAACTGACAGGAACATAGAAGATACCGTTCTTTCATTTCCAGAGCATATCGCAGTTAAATGGACTCATTTAGCGTCCGCGAATATGCAACAAAGCAAAGAATCCAGAGCGAGCGCTATGATCCAATCTGGACGTAAACCGCTCTAAAAGTGCAGGCAAATCACCGCCCGCAAACTCCCTCATCTCAAGCCCTATATAACCCGTTATGCGGTTCTGTAAAACCGGATCAGATAAGTGTCTCATTTAATATGGTGGCAACATGCGCGGATTGCACCAAAAAACAGCAAGAAAGCGACAATGTTTGAAATATCGCCCTTTGAAAAAGCAGGCTCTAGAGCATTTCACAGTCAAGTTGGATCAACTTGACGTCCGTGATAATGCGGCAAATTAAAGAATCTAGAGCGAGCACTGTGATCCAATCTGGACGTAAACCGCTCTAGCAAATCCGGTAGCACAATAAAAAATCACCGGGCTTTGTAAGCACCGGTGATCTGAACGCTCTGAAATTTCTTTTGAATATCCGTAATTACACGGAGAACAAATAGGTCAACAAAATTACAGCGGCCAATCCAATAACTGCCCAAAGGGTTACACCCCAGCAGGACTTCTGAACTGTTTCATCCATGGAATATTTTACTCGTTTCCGGTATTTCATTCATGAGAACATGCACCGCACTCATTGCTATGCCTGTCCTTTATTTATAATCCAAAGCCGGTTCACAAGCAATCTGCAATTGCGACGAAACCATGACATAGCAGCTATGCAAATTTACCATGATAGAAATTATCATTTAAATTCAATAGTTTAATTGCAAAACTTCATCTTGTCATATTTACCATTTCGGCCAAATTCTGTCTGAACTGCATGTAATAACCACACATTAAAGCTCGTTACCCTCTGTTACCGCGCCAGTCTGACCGCCAAATCACGACAAATCTCCGGTCATCTGTCAGCTTGTCACCGGCATGAACTCATTATAGCTATAGGCAATCAAATCCGTACAAACGCATCAGCTGAAAGTCTGCAATGAATCCGGCCAGCACTGCCCTTAACGCTGAAACACCGATGAAATCCGGTTCACGTCTCGGACGACTGGATATTGCCCGCGGGCTGGCACTGATTGCCATGGCGATCTATCATTTCGGCTGGGATCTGGAATTTTTCGGCTATCTGGTGCAGGGCAGCGCCAGTCAAGGCTGGTGGCGGATTTTTGCCCGCTGCATTGCTTCCAGCTTTCTGTTTCTGGTCGGCTTCAGTCTGGTGCTTGCCCATGGCCGCGCCATTCGCTGGCAGCCATTTTTCAAACGTCTGACACAAGTGGTTATTGCCGCTGCCGCAATCAGCCTGCTGACATGGTTTTTCATGCCGCAGGGCTTTATCTTCTTCGGCATTCTGCATCAGATCGCACTGGCAAGCCTGCTCGGCCTGCTATTTCTTCGTATACCCGTATGGATCACCATTGCACTGGCCGCAGCAATCATAGTCACACCGGTTTATTTCCGCGCAGAAATTTTCGACCATCCGGCGCTGTGGTGGGTTGGCCTTTCGACCGTCAATCCGATTTCCAATGATTATGTCCCGCTGTTTCCATGGTTTGGCGCAGTGCTGCTCGGCATTGCAGCGGCGCGCATTATGCAGTCAACCGGTTTGCTGCGCTTGCTCCAAGGCGGGATCAAACCGCAATGGCTGGAACGCCTGCTCATCTTTATCGGCCGTCACAGCCTGATCTTTTATCTGGTGCATCAACCGGTTCTGATCGGCCTGCTCTACGGATTTTCGGCAATCTTTCCGCCATCACCGGCAATTCAGGCTGCCAATTTTGTCCAGCAATGCACAATCCAGTGCAGTGCCGACAGCGATCCGCAGCTATGCCGGATCTATTGCGGTTGTATGCTGGAAAATATCCAGAGCAACCAGCTGACCAGCCTCTTGAAAAGCAGCACCACAACAGATGAAGAGCGTGAAAAACTCAGCACATTCTCCGCACAATGTGTTGCCAAAACGCAAGAAGGACAGCCTATTCAACAAGAATAGACTGCCCCTTCCGCTCAATAAAATTCGCTGTCAGGTACGCACACCCAGCTCGGCCATGCGTCCGATGCAGGCTTCTTCAACCTGATCCAACTCACTCAATGTCTCATCAATATCGCGGCGTTTCTGGCGTAAATCCTCGCGCTTTTCTTCAACGCGCTTGATGAGCAGGCGCAACTGACCGGCCTCACCCGGCGGTTCGCGATACATCTGGATAATTTCGTGAATTTCAGCAATCGAAAAGCCGAGCCGTTTGCCACGCATAATCTGTTTAAGCAAATGCCGGTCTGAAGGACGGAAAAGACGTGTCCGACCACGACGCAGAGGATGAATTAACCCCTCGTCTTCATAAAAGCGCAGAGTTCGTGTGGAAATCCCAAACTCCCTCGTCAGCTCCGTAATCGAATAATATTCACGCATTCAGTCCACCAACTTGTTTTTTTCTCTTTGTGACATCGCATTTACGTAAAAGTCAATATTTCATTCGCAATTGCTTGATAGTCATTGCCGGATTATTTTTGCCGGATTGTTTTTGGGAGTACCCGAAAAACAATCCGGCCTGTAAAAATCTCACTTTTGCTGTAAATCGCGAAAATCCCCGCTCACAAAGCAAAATATCATTCAATATTAAATAATAAAAAATACGCAACAAAAAATCGCATAAGGCGAATATTACGCAACTTTAAAACACATGGGATTTAAGAGAACGAGAAGCCGAACCACCAGGTCGCCAGACCGAGAAAGGCGAAGAAGCCGATCACATCCGTCACGGTGGTCACAAAAACCGCAGACGCAATGGCCGGATCCGCACCCAGACGGTGCAACAGCAGCGGAATGAGAATTCCGCCCAAGGCTGCCGCCAGCATATTGATAATCATTGCACTGCCGATAATGCCGCCGAGATGCCAGTTATCAAACCAATAACCCGCAACTGTGCCGATCATAATTGCAAACATCATGCCGTTAAGCAGCCCGATCAGCGCCTCACGGCGGATAACGCGTGCCGCATTGTGAATATCAATATTACGGGTGGCAATCGCACGCACAGTCACTGTCATGGTCTGGGTTGCCGCATTACCGCCCATTGAGGCAACAATCGGCATCAGCACAGCCAGCGCTACCATCTGCTGAATAGTGCCGTCAAACAGACCAATCACTGAGGCAGACAGAAAAGCCGTAAACAGATTGACGAACAGCCACGGCGAGCGCGAGCGGGCAATAGTCATGAAGCTGTCGGACAGTTCTTCATCACCCACACCACCGAGACGCATGATGTCTTCTTCGGCTTCTTCCTGAATAACATCCACCACATCGTCAATCGTCAGCACGCCGACGAGACGTTCATTCTCATCGAGAACAGCAGTGGACAGCAGGTTATATTGTTCAAAAATCTGCGCCGCTTCTTCCTGATCCATCGTTGCGGGAATAGCGTGGCGTGCCTCAACCATCAGGTCTTCCACACGCACAACGCGCTGCACACGCAACAGGCGGTCAAGATCAATCGTGCCAAGCAGATGAAAAGCCGGATCGATTACAAAAACCTGCGAAAACCTGTCCGGCAGGTCATTATCCTCACGCATATAGTCAATCGTCTGCCCGATTGTCCAGAATGGCGGCACGGCGACAAATTCCGTCTGCATACGGCGCCCTGCACTGTCTTCCGGATATTCCAGCGCACGACGCAGCCGGATACGCTCGGTAAATGGCAGCTTGGCCAGAATCTCGTCCTGATCCTGCTGGTCCATATCCTCAAGAATATAAACCGCATCATCGGAATCGAGTTCCTGCACGCCCTCGGCAATCTGCTCGTTGGGCATGGCATCCACGATCTCAAGACGGATCGCTTCATCAACCTCGGTCAGCGCTTCAAAGTCGAATTCTTCGCCGAGCAATTCTACCAGAGACTGACGCTCAGTGGCATCCAGTGCTTCAAGCAGATGGCCGAGTTCTGAAGGGTGCAGATCGCGCACTTCATCGCGCAGAAGATCGGCATCGCGCGCTTCAAGCGCAACCTCAATACGGGTTACAAGCGCCTCACTGACAGAACCGTCCTCATCATACACATCGTCGCGGATATGTTTTTCGGAATCAATATTTTGGGACGGGTCAGTGTGCTGCATATGAACCGTTTCAGTGAGAGAGCAGAAAATGGACGGGAAAGAACGCAATCAGGAAAACAGCGTCTAACAGAACTGTATATCCGTTTTGTGTCGTATCTGTGCAATGCGCACAGCAACTCTATAAAAAGCCATACGCATAATAACAAGGTACTGCACCGCAGCAAACCACCGGAAAAATGACTTATCATCGCCAATATGTCCGATGTGCAACACAGCTGAAATACGGGCAAAAGGTGCTCAATCCATAAATCTGCTCTGTAAAGCTGCCATAATTCATTAAAGCGTAGTCTAGAGCGGTTTGCGTTCAGATTGAACCATATCGTCCGCTCTAGATTCTTTATTTGGTCGCATTTTCACAGCCGTCAAGTTGACCCAACTTGGCGAATTTAAGAGCGTCAAGTTGACCCAACTTGGCGAATTTAAGAGCGTCAAGTTGATCCAACTTGACTGGGAAATGCTCTAGCCCTCAATCCCCCTCCGTGCTAAGGCGGCAGACAGAAGCCTTCCGAACCCGCTCCAGACAGGTTTACGATGAGAAAAGCAGTCATTGCATTGATCGGCATTGGTGGTGTGGTCGCAGCATCCTGCGCTGGCACCTATTTCTATACAATGTCTGCCGGACAGCAGTCTCTGAAACAGCTTGCTCAGGAAGGCGGGTTTTGTAAAGACACCCGTCAGACAGATTGCGCAGACGGCGTAGAATATGCCAAATCCTATCTCTCGACGGAATTTGGCCTTTCTCCGCGTGGCGTGCAATGGTGCATCGGCGTCGATGAAATCGCCGGCCGTGATTTCCTTCTCGGCGAGACTGTCAAAACGCTGTTTACCGAAATGCTGTATCTTCCCTGCAATGAGGATGAAATCCAGCAGCTACCGACTGACGAGGAATAAATGCGCCGTTTCCCTGTATTGCCTGTTCTTGCCTGGTTGATGCTGGCCTTGCTTCTTGCAGTAACCATTAGTCCGATCGGCTTTCGTCCGCATATTCCGGGCTATGTGACAGCCGAGCGTTTTACAATGCTGCTGGTAATCGGCCTGCTGTTTTGTCTGGCCTATCCGAAGCGCTGGGCGCTGGTTCTGATTATGCTGATTTCTGCTGCCGGCTTGTTTGAACTGATGCAGCGCCTGACGCCCGACAGACATGGCGAAATCTCGGATTTCATTGTCAAATCCGCTGGTGCCATTGCCGGTGTTACACTCGGAAAAATCATTCTCTTCTGGAAACAATCTTTAAAATAATCAAAAAGATACTTCATCTTCTTTATAAAATGGAAAAGGCCGGTTTTCACCGGCCTTCATTATATTTTGTATATGCATCGGGGATTAATTCCCGTTACCTTTTCAGGCAACAAAATCACCCCCGTTGCGTCTTACGCAACAAAATCGCCCCTGTTGCATCTTACGCAACAAAGTCACTTTGCGTGCCATGTGCTTCAATCGCCTGCGAGAGACGCAACAGCGCATGAACATAAGCGGCGGTGCGCATGGTTACGCCTTTGTCCTTGGCAACATTCCAGATAGCGCGACCTTCCCGCTCCATAATCACGCGTAAGCGCGAATGGATTTCTTCCAGTTCCCAATAATAGCACTGGCGGTTCTGCACCCACTCAAAATAAGAAACGGTTACACCACCGGCATTAGCCAGAATATCCGGCAGGATGGTCACGCCCATTTTTTCCAGAATAGCATCGGCTTCCGGTGTCACAGGACCATTGGCCAGTTCCACAATCAGCTTGGCTTTCACCGAACCGGCATTGCGTGCATGGATCATATCTTCCATCGCCGCAGGAACCAGCACATCACAGGCAACGCCGACCAGATCTTCCGCTGCCAGTGCCTCATGACCGCCATGCCCGACTGTTGCCAGAACCGAGCGGCCATTCTGCTTCGCATGGATCAGCGCCGCAACATCCAGACCGGATGCACAATAAACCGCACCTTCAGAATCCGACACCGCAACAATCTTATGACCATCACTGGTCATCAGCTTGGCCATATGCTGACCGGCATTACCAAACCCCTGAATGGTGACATGCAGTTCTTCCGAAAGGCCGAGATCGGCAGCCAGATGGCGCACCAGATAGAAACCGCCGCGTGCCGTTGCATCATCACGACCAAGCGAACCGCCGAGCGCAATCGGCTTACCGGTAATCACCGCAGGCGATGACTGGCCGACAATCTGCGAATATTCGTCAGCCATCCAGCCCATAATCATCGAATTGGTGTAAACATCCGGTGCCGGAATATCGCGGTCAGGCCCGAGAATACGGGCAAAAGCCTGAATATAAGCGCGTGACAACCGTTCCAGCTCTGCTTTGGAAAGTTTACGCGGATCAACCTGAATTGCGCCCTTGCCGCCGCCATAAGGCAGATTCATCACCGCGCATTTGAAGGTCATCCAGAAAGCCAGTGTTTCCACTTCTTCAGCTGTTGATTCAGGATGGTAACGGATGCCGCCTTTTGTCGGGCCGCGTGTATCATCATAACGGCAACGCCATGCAATGAAGGATTTTCGTGATCCGTCATCCATACGGATCATCAGTCGCACCTTGGTAGTCTCTCGGGCAAATTTCAGCTTTTCGATAACATCCGCATCAATATCCAGATGGCTGGCGGCTTCATCAAGACGAACGAGTGCATTTTCGAGAGGATTATCCTGCGACATCGAAATTTCCCTTTCTTGCGATTGCAGCATGAAAAATTACGTTTTGCATAACTTTTGCCAGCCATTCGCGCAATAAAAATATGGCAGCTATACTGACATTATGCAAAATCAGCACAATATCAGACCGTAAGCACATGATTAATGCGACATGCGCTGACGCGGAAATGTATATTAGAAAAATAATCTGACGCCGCCGTCTCACAAATCCCTGATGGCGCATATTTTCACCATTTGATTCGTATCAGCGAGACTTCACCTCTGCATCCTGCCAATGATTTTTACGCATCAATGCGCAATTTAATACAATTCATAACTATATATCCATATAAACAAATCTTTATATCATTATTGACATTCAGTTTTTAATGAGGCAGTCTCTCCATATCGTGGTTCTTCCTGCAATTGCGCAATCCTCCCAAACCTTTGCCCGATTGTATGAAAGCTAAGAGGGAATGCGGAGCGGCCAACAAATCGGCTTTCATGCAACTGAAATGGCGACATTTCGGGAAGACCGGAAGCGAAGGATGACCCGCAAGTCAGGAGACCTGCCCGTTACATCTTTAAGAGACAAAAAGGGCTACGCCTTCTGCCCGCAGCAACAATTTGCCAGCATTCGTCGGGGTATTGAAATGACCGTTACTACAGCCAATCTCGGTTTTCCGCGTATCGGAAAACAGCGCGAACTCAAATTCGCTCTTGAATCCTACTGGGCAGGCAAATCCTCACAGCAAGACCTGCTTGCCACGGCCAAATCCTTGCGCGCCGCCAACTGGAAGCTGCAGCAGGAAAAAGGCATTAAGAACATTCCGTCCAATGACTTCTCCCTCTATGACCATGTGCTTGATCTGGCAGTATCGCTCGGCGTTATTCCGGCAGTCTATGGCTGGAAAAGCGGCAAGGTTGATCTGGACACCTATTTCGCACTGGCACGCGGGGGTAAGGTCATTATACCGATAGAACTGGCAAGTTGCAGCTGCGGCCGTGATCACGGCAACGGCGCCTCCGGTAATGGCGTACCCGCGCTGGAAATGACCAAATGGTTCGACACCAATTACCATTATATGGTGCCGGAATTCAGCGTCGGTCAGACATTCACCCTGACCGACAATAAAGCGCTCAACGAATTCAATGAAGCTAAAGAACTCGGCATTCACACCCGCCCTGTTCTGCTCGGGCCAGTGTCATTCCTCAAGCTCGGCAAATCCAACGATGCCAATTTTGATCTGAACAAGACACTGGAAGCCCTGCTGCCGGTCTATACGGAAATTCTTGCCCAGCTTCATGCGGCAGGCGCTGACTGGGTGCAGATTGACGAGCCGGTTCTCAGCCTTGATCTTGATGCCCGCGACCATGACGCTATCCGCACGACCTATGAGTTTCTGGCGGAAAAACTGCCGGAACTGAAAATCCTGCTGACCAATTATTTCGGCTCCTATGGCGACAATCTGCTGACCGCAATCACACTGCCGGTTGCCGGTTTGCATCTTGATCTGGTTCGCGCACCACAGGATCTTGATGCCGCTGCTAAAATCGCCCGCCCCGATCTGGTGCTATCACTCGGCGTAATCGACGGCCGCAATATCTGGCGTGCTGATCTGCGTGGCATTAGCGAGCGCGTGAAATCAGTCATCGCCAAGCGTGGTGCAGATACTGTGCAGATTGCACCATCCTGTTCGTTACTGCATGTGCCGATTGATCTGGCATCGGAAAAGAAACTCGATGCGGAAATCCGTCAGTCCCTGGCTTTTGCTGTGCAGAAACTGGAAGAACTGGCTGTGCTCGGCACAGTTCTTGGCGACAAGCCGGAAACAGCAGAAGCCGCTTTAAAGGCCTCGGATGAAGCTATTGCCGCCCGCAAGGCCTCAGCCAAGGTCAATAATAAGGCAGTGCAGACACGCGTTGCAGCGATTACCGATGCGCAGTCACATCGCAACAGCCCGTTTGATACACGCGTCAAATTGCAGGCAAATCATTTAAAACTGCCGCTTTACCCGACAACAACCATCGGTTCTTTCCCGCAGACCACAGAAGTCCGTCAGGCACGTTCGCGATTTACTAAAGGTGAATTGTCTGCTGCCGACTATCAGACCTTCCTTGAGCAGGAAACCGAAACAGCAATCCGCTGGCAGGAGAAAATCGGCATTGACGTTCTGGTACACGGCGAATTCGAACGCAATGACATGGTGCAATATTTCGGCGAACAGCTCGACGGCTATGCCTTCACCCAATCCGGCTGGGTACAGAGCTACGGTTCGCGCTATGTGCGCCCTCCGGTAATCTATGGTGATGTTTCCCGTCCGGTTGCCATGACTGTCGAATGGGCAAAATTCGCCCAGAGCAAAACCGACAAGCCGATGAAAGGTATGCTCACCGGCCCTGTTACCATGCTGCAATGGTCATTCGTACGCGATGATCTGCCACGTTCCGAGGTTTGCCTTCAGATTGCTCTGGCATTGCGTGATGAAGTGACTGACCTCGAAGCCGCAGGTATCAGCATTATCCAGATTGATGAACCGGCTCTGCGTGAAGGTTTGCCGCTGCGTAAAAGCGACTGGGCTGCCTATCTGGAATGGGCTGTGACAGCCTTCCGTCTTAGCGCCGCCGGCGTGAAAGATGAAACCCAGATCCACACCCATATGTGCTACTCGGAATTCAACGACATTATGCCTGCGATTGCAGCACTGGATGCTGATGTGATTTCGATTGAAACCTCCCGCTCCAAGATGGAACTGCTGAGCGCTTTCTCCGAACAGGGCTATCCGAACGAAATTGGTCCGGGGGTCTATGACATTCACTCGCCACGTATTCCTGATGTGGAAGAAATGGTCGATCTGATCGAAAAAGCAGCGCAGAAACTCAAGGCGCAGCAGATTTGGGTCAATCCGGATTGCGGTTTGAAAACCCGTGGCTGGGCAGAAACCAAACCGGCTCTTGTCAATCTGGTTGAAGCTGCCCGCCAGTTGCGCGCCGCTGCCTGACAATAAAGACAAG
The DNA here is from genome assembly GCF_041929865.1 of Pseudochrobactrum lubricantis. Taxonomy (NCBI): domain Bacteria; kingdom Pseudomonadati; phylum Pseudomonadota; class Alphaproteobacteria; order Hyphomicrobiales; family Brucellaceae; genus Pseudochrobactrum; species Pseudochrobactrum lubricantis. The sequence goes on along the minus strand of NZ_JBHEEE010000008.1, from coordinate 73,669 downwards.
CAGCACAAACAAGATAAATGTCGTGACAGTCCCCACTGTCACGGCTTTTTCATTATGTGACAAATACGGATTGAATATTGAAAAACAATAAGATGGAATGTCTTCCTGATATAACGGGTCAATAACCGGTATCACTATGCCGTCACCAAACCTTGTATAATGGCCTTATGCGCCGTAAAAGCGCGAAAGATAGAGCATGGCGCAGCTAAATGGACTCATTTAGCGTCAGTGAACATGCGACAATTAAAGAATCTAGAGCGAGCACTGTGATCCAATCTGGACGTAACCGCTCTAGTGTTTAAATACCGGATAAGGACATGCCTTCTGCAATCCGACAGAGGCATGCAAGGACAAATCCATGACAGCGCCCCTGAATGATGACCAGAAAATCCAACCATCTGATGAGATGATTTATGGTCAGGATGTGCCTCTGATTTCACGTCTCGTGACAGTTGTTTTCCCCGGAGACACCAACCATCACGGCACATTATTCGGCGGTGCAGGCTTTGCTCTGATGGATCGCGTGGCGTTCATTGCCGCCACCCGTCACGGACGTGTGCCTTTTGTTACCGCCTCCTGTGAACGTATTGATTATACAGCGCCGGTTAAGCTCGGACAAATTGTTGAACTGACTGCCAGAGTTATCCGTGTCGGCCGCACCTCGCTTTCGGTTGAAGTGGAAATGGTGGCTGAGAATATGATCGGCGGCGAGCGTGTGCTCTGTACCCGCGGACTGTTTCACATGGTTGCTAAGACAGAGCTGACAAAAGACAAAGCATGGAGCCTGCCGCCTATGCCGAAGACAGAAACGGCAGAGACTATTGATGACCAGCCGACACTTTTGCGCATGTCGGATGTGGTATTTGCGGATCAGGCCAATTCCTATGGCACCATGTTCGGCGGTGAGGCTATGGCTGAAATGAGCAAAAGTGCTTTCATTGCCGCTACCCGTTATTGCCGCCTGCCAACTGTGCTGGCTTCTTCCCGCAGAATGGATTTCAAATATCCGGTGCGTGTGGGTTCTATTCTTGAACTCGTGTCTAAAGTCATCAAATCCGGTCGCAGCTCTGTGGTTGTTTCCACCGAACTCTGGTCGGAAGATCTGATGAGCGGCGAACGCCTGATGACCGCGAAAGGTGAATTCACCATGGTAGCGGTAGATGAAAGCGGCCATCCGGTGCCGGTACTGGCCGAAGAAGGCTCACGCCCTTAACTGCATCAATTCATGCCGGCAAAATCGTGTAATTTTGCCGGCGTATCCGGCCATTTAACCGTCAATTGCGCCGCAAATACAACAACTTACAAAAAACACTTTTATTAAAATCATATTTTGTATATTTCTCAAATCCATAATATTTCATACTAAAGTGCATTTAATTTCAGAATACTTATTGAATATCATAAAATAAATTTTGAGGCCATTATGCATCAATTCATTAAAGCCACAGCATTATTACTCTTCCTCACCCCTTCCGCGCAGGCGCAATCTATCTGGCACGGCAATCATATTCCCGTTACATTCCAGCAGGATGAAAAACCGGAAATTTTTACCGCGCCGGACTATAAACCCGGTGTCATTCGCCACATTGTCCTGTTTCGCTACAGGCCTGATGTAAGTGATGCACAACGCATGGCCGTTTTACTGCGTTTCCGGAATATGAAGCACACAGCAAGGCGCAATGGTGAGCCTTATATTGTTTCCATTCATGCGGGCAGACAAAACAGTTTTGAAAATCTTGGCCAGGGCTTCGACCAGGCATTTATTGTCAAATTCCGCTCTGAAGGTGACCGGAACTATTATGTCGGCACACCGGCCGTGATCGATCCCGCTTTTTACGATCCTGAACATCAGAAGTTCAAAGAATTTGTTGCGCCGCTATTGGCCGATCGAGGCTCGCTGGTCTTTGATTTTGTCTCCGACAAATAATCCATCCCCCAAAACAAAAAGGCGGCAGCTTCATGCTACCGCCTTATTCTGTACAGTCACTCACACTGTCAGGCTGTGCCTTTAAGTGCCTGATTAAGCAGCTTCAATGCGCCTTCTTTTGTCAGCTCAACCGGATTGCCACCGGCTGTCGGATCAACAATGGCCATTTCCGCAATCATATCCTTGCGGGCATCATCCATTTCCAGACCTTTGATAAATTCCGGCAGGCTGTCCGGTACATTCAGCTCTTTGCGCAGTTTCATCACTGCCGCAACGAAGCCGTCAAAGCCACCTGCAATGCCCAGATAATCAGCCAACCGTCCGATACGGGTTTCAATCGCCGCACGGTTATGATGCAGCACATAAGGCATAAAGACCGCATTGGTCATGCCATGATGCGTATCATAAAGCGCACCGATCGGATGCGACAGTGAATGAATAGCGCCAAGCCCCTTCTGGAAAGCTGTTGCGCCCATTGCCGCCGCAGCCATCATATTGGCACGCGCTGTAATATCGCGCCCGTTTGCATAGGCGACCGGCAGATTTTCAAACACCAGCCGGATACCTTCCAGCGCAATACCATCCGCCATCGGGTGATAGCCCGGTGCGCAATAAGCTTCCAAGCAATGTGCCAGCGCATCCAGCCCTGTGCCAGCGGTGATGAATGGTGGCATACCGACTGATAATTCCGGATCAGCAATCACCGTCACCGGCAGCATTTTCGGATGGAAAATAACTTTTTTGGTGTGCGTGGCTTCATTGGTCAGCACACCGGCGCGGCCAACTTCCGAGCCGGTACCGGCTGTTGTCGGCACCGCAATCACCGGTGCAATCACAGCACTGTCTGCACGTGTCCACCAATCGCCGATATCTTCAAAATCCCAGACCGGACGTATCTGCTTGGCCTGAAATGCAATCAGCTTGCCCAGATCAAGTGCCGAGCCACCGCCGAATGCAATCACACCATCATGATTACCGTCATTATAAACTTTAACACCGGCTGTCAGATTGCTCTCGACCGGATTAGGCTTCACTTCAGTAAAAGTGCCGTATTTCACACCGGCTTCATCCAGCACTGCCAATGTCGATGCCACAACCGGCAGCTTCGCCAGTCCCGGATCGGTGACGAAGAGCGGGTTACTGATACCGGCAGCTTTCAGAACTGCAGGCAGTTCTTTAATACGACCGGCACCAAACAGCACAGTGGTCGGGAAATTCCATTTTGAGATCAATGTTGTCATTGCATTTGCTTTCACATCAAAATTCAAAGGCGGATCAGATTTTCTCACGCAGATGATAGGATTTCGGACGGGTGAGATTGCCGTAACCGATAGAAGACAGCGAAGCGCCCTTGCCCGTATCTTTAACACCGGTCCAGACCAGTCCCGGATCGAGATAATCACAGCGGTTCATAAACACGGTGCCGGTTTCAATCTGATCGGCAATATTAGCCGCACGATCCGTGTCCGGTGTCCAGAGTGATGCTGTGAGGCCGAAATTACTGTCATTCATCAGCGCAACAGCTTCTTCATCGCTGCGCACTTTCATGATGCCGACAATCGGCCCGAAGCTTTCTTCGCGCATCACGCTCATCTGATGATCAACATTGGTCAGCACTTCCGGCGCGATATAAGGTGAACCGGCGCGGTCATTCTCAACCTGCATATTGATATGGGCTTTTGCCCCCTTACGCAGTGCTTCCGCCTTCTGCTCACGGATCAGATCGGCAAAACGGGCATGCGCCATTGGCCCCAGTGTTGAGGATGCATCCAGCGGATTACCCACCACATATTGGCTGGTCAGATCAACAAAACCGTCAACGAATTTGTCATAGACCGCCTCATGCACATAGATGCGCTCAATACCGCAGCAGCATTGGCCGGAATTGAAAAATGCACCATCCACGAGATTGGCAACTGCATGCTCGACATTAACATCCGGCAGCACATAGGCAGGATCTTTACCGCCAAGCTCCAGCCCGATACTCATAAATGTACCGGCAGCAGCTTTTTCAATCGCACGACCACCACCGACTGAACCGGTGAAATTCACATGGTCAATCGTGCCAGAAGCCAACAGCGATTCCGTGGTTGCATGTCCCAGCACTACATTGCTGAAAACACCTTTCGGCAGACCGGCAATTTCAAAGGCTTTGGCAAAGCGTTCACCGGCAAGCAATGTCTGCGTAGCATGTTTGAGGATAACCGTATTGCCCGCCATCAATGCCGGAATAATCGTGTTCACCGCTGTCAGATACGGATAGTTCCACGGCGCAATCACCATCACCACGCCAAGGGGCACATGCTTCACATAGCGGCGGAAACCGTCTTTCTCTTCCGGCACCAGAGGCTTAAGCGCCTCTTCCGCTATATTGATCATATATTGGCCGCGCTCCTGCACGCCGCCATTTTCCCCGCCATAGCGTACCGGCCGTCCCATCTGCCAGGCGATCTCCGGCACCAGCTCGTCATTCATTGCGGCCAGAGCAGCGAGTGCCGCCGAGCAGTATCCTGCGCGTTCAGCAATCGTCAGTGCTGCCCAACCTGCCTGCGCCTGTCTGGCAGCAGAGACAACGGCTTGCACCTGCCCCAGATCGAGGCAGGCACGCTCCGCATAAACAGAACCATCAATCGGAGAAATCAGTCTCGCCACTTCGCTCATGGCTTCATTCCTTTATAAATTTGCTGTGTGTTTGAATCAAAAAGCGGCAAGCTGTGGCGAAAATAGTGATTTCGAGAACCGGAACTTGAGCCGTACGTGTAAGTACGTGAGCCTCGGCAAGCACAGAAATTGCTATTTGCAGACCGGCATGATGTCTTTTGGATCAGACACTTAATAGCGCTCGAAACCACGATGTAGCTCCCAGTCAGTGACACGGCGGTCATATTCAACCTGTTCCCAATCTGCCGTATGGACATAATGATTGAGAACCTTCTCGCCCAAAGCCTCTTTCAGGAATTCAGAATTCTTCAGCGTTTCAATGGCATCGCGCAGGGTATATGGAATTTCTTGCAGCTTTACCGCCGCATAGGCATCGCCGACAAACGGCTCCTCCAGTTCCAGCTTCTCATCAATACCGCGCAAGCCTGCAGCAATCAGTGCCGCAAAAGCCAGATAAGGGTTGAGATCAGAGCCGCCGATACGACATTCAATGCGAATACCTTTGGTGCCCTCGCCGCAAAGGCGGAAACCGGCTGTGCGGTTATCCCGGCTCCATGTGATCTTGGTCGGCGCGAAAGTGCCTGCCTGAAAGCGCTTGTAGGAGTTGACATAAGGCGCGAGGAAATAGGTGTAATCGGCGGCATATTTCAGCTGTCCGGCCACCCATGAGCGCATCAGTGGCGACATGGTATAAGGTGCATCCGGATCATAAAACAGCGACTTGCTGCCATCCAGACTCCACAGTGAATTATGCACATGGCTGGAGCTTCCGGCTTTGCAGTAATCATATTTCGCCATGAAGGTGATGCATTTTCCCTGCGCCTCGGCAATTTCCTTCATTGCATTTTTCATGATGACATGGCGGTCGGCCATATCCAGCCCTTCGGCATAGCGAACATTGAGTTCCTGCTGACCGGAACCTGCCTCACCTTTGGAGTTCTCAATCGGAATACCGGCTTTGGCGAGATGATTACGCATCGCACGCAGCACCGGTTCTTCCTTGCTGGTCAGATGGATCATATAGTCCTGAATATATGGAGAGGATGTATCCATCTGCTTCCAGTATTTATCGCGCGCAGATTTATAAGTCTCATCAAAGAGATAGAATTCGAGCTCTGAGGCAAAATAGGCGCGGTAACCGCGCTCTTTCAGCCGAGCAAGCTGTTTCTTCAGCATTGCACGTGGTGAGTGCGCGAGATCTGAATGATCGTGATGATCGAGCACATCGCATAATACCAGTGCGGTTTTCTCAAGCCATGGCGCAATCCGCAGCGTGGACATATCCGGCTTGATGACAAAATCGCCATAGCCCTGATCCCAGCTGGCAGCCTCATATCCGGCAACCGGTTCCATATCGATATCATCGGCCAGCAAATAACTGCAACCATGGGTTTCATCATAGGCAGATTCAACAAAAAACTGCGCATAGAAACGCTTGCCAACCAGTCGTCCCTGCATATCTGTCAGGCAGACGAGCACGGTATCAATCTCATCATTCGCGACCGCTTTTTTCAGCGCATCAAAAGTCAGGTTTCCGGTCATTTACAACTCCGTGCTTCATCGGCATTTTATTAGAATGGAGTGTCGCCGCCCCTCCGGCGGCGACAGTTTTTGTAAATTTTCGTTATGCTCCGTAGCGATATGGTGCACCGGCTTTGCGCATGGTTTCCTGATATTTCTTCAGGATTTCGACCACTTTGGCATTGCGCGGGCTCTTGGCCGCAATTTCATCCCAGAACTTCATGGCCTCATCTTCAACTTTGCCCCATTCCGCTTCCGGAATAGTTGTCAGTTCAAGCTTGCCGCCGGTGGTGCGGTAATGGGCTTCACCCCACCAGTACCAATGCTGGCGGTAGTAATGGGAGCTGTCCATGCTTAGTTTAAACAGTTGCTGCAAATGCGCAGGCACGGCGTTCCATTTTTCCGTATTGGCAAAATAGGAACCTGCCCATGCCCCGCTGATATTATTGGTGAGATAATATTTATTAATATCAGCCCAGCCGACTGTATAAACTTCGGTCGCGCCCGACCAGCACACGCCGTCAAGTTCACCGGTCTGAATGGCCACTTCAATATCTTCCCAAGGCAGGGTTACAGGCACCACACCAAAACGGGTAAGGAACTGACCACCCGTCGGGAAGGTAAAGACGCGCAGGCCTTTCAGGTCTTCCAGCGAGCGGATCGGCTTGGTGGTTGCGAAGTTACACGGATCCCATGAACCGGCGCTGAGCCATGTGACACCCGGAATTTCCTTATAGGCTTCTTCCCAGATTTCATTCAAGCCGTACCAGTTGAACAGCACCGGCACATCAAGGCTGTAACGTGAGGCGAACGGGAAATACGCCCCGAACACCGACACATCCACCGGCGATGCCATGGAGTCATCATCAGACTGCGCCGCATCAATCGTACCCGCCTGTACCGCACGGAACAATTCGCCCTGCGGCACCAGCTGATCGGAGGTATAAAGCTCGATCACCATCTCGCCATTGGCAGCCTTGTTGAAAGCATCAATGGAAGGTTTGATGACGTGTTCTGCCAGAGCAGGCCCGGCATAAGTTTGCAGACGCCATTTAATCGGGCTCTGTGCTTTCACATAAGGGGTGGCGAGTGCAGTTGCGCCAACAGCCCCGACAGTGGTCAATGCAGACTTTTTAAGAAAGTCGCGCTTATTCAGAAATTTGCTGTCACTCATTTGCGTGTCTCCCGTCGCAATGGGCAGTTTCTGAGAAAAGTGGTAACCGGTTTTCCGCCAATTTTCTCAGTTTGAAACTGCGATAACAAACTACTTCACATTCAGTTTTGGTTCCCTTCACCGCAGTTTTGGCTTGTTGCCTTTTTTTGAACTGCGTTATGCACTTCACACTTTATCAGCGTCCCGAATACCAGTTTGGCAGCCACAGAGCGATCTGCGGGAAGATCATCAGAATGATGACCGTCAGCACCATCAGGAAGAAGAACGGAACGATAGATTTATAAATATCAACCATGGTCACGCTGGACGGTGCGAGCGCCCGCATCATGAACAGGTTATAGCCGAAAGGCGGGGTGATATAGGCAATCTGACAGGTGATCGTGTAAAGAATACCGAACCAGATCGCATTGAATCCGAGGCTTTTGACCAGCGGAATATAGAGCGGCGCCACGATAACCAGCATCGCCGTGTCATCCAGAAACATGCCGAGTACAACAAAGGACAACAGCATCAGGATCAGAATTGTCCATGGCGACAGATCAAATGTACCGATCAGCAGTTTTTCAATCGCCTTTACTGCGCCAAGACCATCATAAACGGATGAGAAGCACAGCGCCGCGAGAATGATCCAGAGGAACATACAGGAGATCATCAGCGAGTTGCGGGTTGTGGTTTCCCAAACCGCTTTGGTCATCCGTCCGGTGAACAATGCCGCCAAAGTTGCCAGCAATGCACCAACCACAGAACTTTCCACCAGACTGGTCACACCGGTCAGGAACAGCCCCATCATTGTTCCGAAAATAATCAGAGGCAGCAGACCGGCACGCAGCGTTGAAAATTTCTCCGCCCAAGTAATGCTGTCCAGCTCTTCTTTAGGCAATGTTGGCCCGAGCTCAGGATTAATCCTGCAGCGGATATAAATATAGACTGCAAATAATGTGGCCATCAGCAAGCCTGGCCCGATACCGGCCAGCCACAATTGCAATACCGGCTGACGGGCAATCATCGCATAAAGCACGAGAACCACACTCGGTGGGATCAGAATACCCAGCGAGCTGCCCGCCTGAATAACGCCGGTCACCATAATCTTGTTATAGCCGCGCTTCAGCAGCTCCGGCAGTGCCACCGTTGCACCAATGGCCATACCGGCCACACTCAGGCCATTCATAGAGGAAATCACAACCATCAGCCCGATGGTACCGAGTGCCAAACCGCCGCGAATACCGCCGAACCAGACATGGAACATGCGGTAAAGATTACTGGCAATGCCGGATTCCGAGAGCATATAGCCCATAAACACAAAGAACGGCACGGTAATCAGAGGATACCAGTTCAGCACCGCAAAAGTGGCATTGAACGGCATTTCAAACGCGCCGTTACCCCAGAGCAGCAGCGCCGCCAGCGAACCGACAAAGCCGATCACACCGAATACGCGCTGCCCTGTCATCAACAGCACCATCATTGTGGCAAACATGAAAAGAGTAATGAATTCCGAACTCATACAGTTTGCCCTTCCTGCGGTGCGGCATCAGGTATGTAAGCAGCAGGTTTGATCGGCGTGCCGCGCCAGATCGCGAAATCTTTGATAAGATTGGAGATGCACTGCAGCAGCAGCAGGAAAACACCGAGCGTCATCAGCGTTTTGATCGGCCACAGAACCGGAGCCCATGCCGTGTAATTGCGCTGATTATAGACATAGGCGTAATTGGTGCTGGAAAGCCCGCCCGCGAACATCACAACGAGATAGAAAATCACGCAGAGAATGGTAATGACATCTGTCAGCGCCTTCTTTTTCGGCGCGAAACGGTCATAAAACAAATCCATCCGCACATGCGCGCCCTGCTGCATCGCATAGGCACCACCCAGCAGATAATAGGCCGAGAGAATGAACTGCGACATTTCCAGCACCCAGTTCACCGGCGCGCCCAGCACAACCCGCGAAAAGGTGGAATAAAGCAGGCAGGCTGCCATCAAAAAGATGAGATACATCGCACAGCGACCGACCCGATAATTCAGCGCATCGACATATTTTACGAAGAGTCTGAGTATTTTCGGCACTTTTTTGTTCCCGTTGTTTCAGGCGTTTTATGGCCGGTTTTCCGGCTCTTTTGCCTGTATTCACCAGTTACCTGTTTCCCTTAAATCCCGCCTGCTCCTCAACAGAATGCGGTTAAGGTCATCATCTCCTCACTTCAGCTCAATTTCCTGTAAGATTGATGACAATCGTGCAGCCCAAAGCGCCTGCCCTTTCTCGTCAGCAATTTCATTATTACGGATTTCCACCATCGCGCAGAGATCACCGCGTTTACGCGCATGACATTCCACGGTGTAATAAACACGGTCATCCGGTGAATAAGGCTGGTTCACGCCAACATTGATGCCTGAGCTTTCGCCGTCTTTGCGTAAACCCGCGATCATACGCGCACCCAAACGGTCATCAGCATCATGAATGATCCCGATTTCCCATGGCCGCCCGACACCTTTATAAACCGGCGTATAGGAGTGAATGGTTATAACGCGGCTTTCTTGTCCGCGTTTTTTACGCGTCTCGATAACTTCTTCAATTTTATCGTGAAAAGGTTTGTGCGACAGGGATATACGCTCCTGCCGCTCTGCCTCTGACAGATTGTGATTGCCCGGTATCACCGTAAACTCACTAATCTCAGGAATAAGATCCGGCGCGGAAAGCGGCCGGTTACAATCAATCAACAAGCGGGAAAGACCAGCCTCAACAAGCGTAGCATTCAGCGCTTTGCTCATACGCCGCGCGACCTCAGCGGCACCCGGATCCCATGCAATATGGGCGGACATATCAGCCTCGCTCAATCCGAGGCGTACAAATTTCTCCGGCATAAAATTCGTGGCATGTTCACAGATCAGCAGATACGGGCTTTCACCCTGCTCATTGAGAACAGTGACAGCCGGTTTATCGCCACCGGCATCAGAATAACGGGTATGCATATCATTGCCGTGAGAATCGCGAATTTCCGCCATTCTTCCCCCCTCATGCGAGTAAATTTTATCATTTACACATGTAACTTATGTTACGTTATTTTTTATTTCGCACTATTGTGTATCATCTCATACGCATTATTATCTTTTGTCAAATAGTATTTTTAAATGGGTTGAATCAAAAAGCGGGCCATTCAGTCCACTGATGCAAACAGGTGTTTTATGATGAACAATTTCACCAGTATCGCCGAACTGATAACCGAGCGGATTGACACAATGCCTCCGGGTGAGCGCAATGCCGCACAAACGCTGATTGCCAGCTATCCGATGCTTGGCCTTAAAACCGTTGCTGAATTTTCTGCTCAGGCAGGAGTGAGTTCCCCGACTATTCTGCGGTTTATCAACCGGCTCGGTTTTCAGAATTATTCCGATTTTCAGGCGCGTTTGCAGGATGAACTGGCCGCCCAGCTGCAATCTCCGCATAACCGCAATGAAAACCGGCAAAGCCAGCCGGACACCGATTATCCGGCAGTCGAACACAGTCTTGAAAATATCCGCGAAACTTTCCGCCATATCAGTGAGAAACAGTTAAGCGATATCGTCACTGCACTGGCCTGTGCACGCGGCAATATTTATCTGATCGGGGGGCGTTTTACCGATCCCATTGCGCAATATATGGCTGCGCATATGACCGTGATCCGCCCGCATGTTTTCCACCTGTCGGGGCAGGAAAGCGCATGGCGCGACAGGCTGCTGGATATGGGCAAAAAGGATATATTGATTGTCTTCGACATCCGCCGCTATCAGGACAGTCTGCTGCATCTGGCTGAAACCGCCAAAAGCCGTGGCGTTGATATTGTGCTGATAACGGATCAGTGGCTGTCACCGATTGCCCGTTTTGCCCGTCATGTGATTGCGGGGCGCACCGGCGTTCCCTCGGCATGGGATTCTTCCGCCGCGTTGTTCGTACTGGCGGAAAGCATCATTCGGGAAATGACCATACAGCTGGAACAAGACAGTGCCGCGCGTATTAAAGAACTGGAAGGTCTGCGCTTCAGAAACCGGCCATAATAAGCTTCACATTTCTCCGGTAGAGATTTTTATAAAAACTCTTTTCTTCCAACCATGCATCTTTCGATGTAATGGGAAGGCGACAAAATTTCAGACGAGCCGCGCGTGTGGGAGGCACAAACGGATTTGGCTGATTTCCTCTTCAGGCAGGATTACTGCCCTGAGCTTTTAAAATAAACGCACATAATGAGAGTTGCCTCAGACACTTTCAATTTGTGTCCGCCCCCTATCAGAAACAGTTGCACATGCTGTTTCAGGAAAAATGAAATGACAGATTCCTCCCCCGCCATGGTGCTGGATGCCCCAGCTCTGGCCGATGCTGAAACGCTTGCTACAAGCGCAGATACAACAAATTTCAAACTGGTTTTGCTGGCACTGGCAATGGGTGGCTTTGCTATCGGCACCACCGAATTTGCGGCCATGTCCCTGCTGCCTTATTTCTCCGCAGGCTTAGGTATTGATGAACCAACCGCCGGTCATGTTATCAGCGCCTATGCGCTGGGTGTGGTCGTCGGCGCGCCAATTCTCGCTGTCTTCTTCGCACGTATGTCACGCCGCACGCTGGCTATGGGGCTGATGGCTGTATTTGCCATCGCCAATGTGCTCAGCGCTCTATCGCCATCCTATCACTGGATGCTGCTGTTTCGCTTTATGAGCGGCCTGCCGCATGGCGCATATTTTGGTGTGGCCGCACTGATGGCCGCCTCACTGGTACCAATGAACCGCCGCGCATGGGCTGTTGGCCGTGTTATGCTCGGCCTGTCTATCGCAACCGTAATCGGTGTGCCTTTTGCCACATGGCTCGGGCAGCATCTCGGCTGGCGCTGGGGTTTCGGTGTTACCGGTATTCTGGCCACGCTCACTTTTCTGATGATTATGGCTTTTGCCCCGAAAGACCCGCCACGCCCCGGTGCCACGCCACTGCGTGAACTGGCCGCTTTGAAGAACCGTCAGGTCTGGCTGACGCTCGGCATTGGTGCAGTCGGCTTTGGTGGTCTGTTTGCAGTCTATTCCTATATTGCCTCAACGCTTTTGGAAGTCACCGGCGTTGCGCCCTATTGGGTTCCGGTTGTGCTGACTGTTTTCGGTGCGGGTATGACCTGCGGCACGCTGATCGGCTCTTGGGGTGCTGACCGTGCCCTGATGCCGACTGCCGGTATTCTGCTGCTGTCAAATGCAATCTTTCTGGCAATCTTCCCATTCGTGGTGATGAATGTCTGGATTTTGACCGCGCTGGTCTTCCTGATCGGCTGTACCGGCGGCCTCGGCACCGTGCTGCAAACCCGTCTGATGGATGTGGCGCAGGATGCTCAGACCCTTGCCGCAGCGCTTAATCACAGCGCCTTCAATGTTGCCAATGCCCTTGGCCCGTGGCTGGCTGGCCTTTCCATTGCCGCAGGCTATGGCTTTGCCTCCTCCGGCTACGTCGGCTGTGCACTGGCGCTGGGCGGTCTGATCATCTGGGCAATTGCCCTGTGGGATGCACGCCGCAGCGGCACCTGAGACCATAAATACAACCAATAAAAAAGCCGGCAGAACCATCGTTCTGCCGGCTTTCTCTTTAGCTCAAAAGACCTGATTAATTGGCAACGATTTTGCCGTCTTCCCATTTATAGACCACGAAGGTCGGGGAAGTCAGATCGCCGTTTTTGTCATAGGTCAGGTTACCGATGATTGTTTTGGCTTCCAGACCATCATGCAGAGCCTTGGCAACGGCTGCCGGATCATCGGCTTTACCGACTTTCTCGATACCGTCTTTCAGCACCTGAACAGCAGCATAACCATTCAGTGTGAACACTTCCGGCGCAATATTCTTGGCCTTCAGCGCGTCCACAGCTTCAGCAGCAGCAGGATTCTGCGTCACATCAACAGCATTGGTGAAGAGTGTGCCTGCACCGGTTTCACCGGCAATCGCCCAATATTCAGTATTGGACAGGCCTTCACCACCGATCAGCAGCAGTTTCACGCCCTGATCTGAAAGCTGACGGGACAGAAGACCGGCTTCCGGATGATAACCACCGAAATACAGCACTTCCACGCCGCTGTTTTTGATCTTGCTCACCAGTGCGCTGAGATCTTTTTCACCCGGTGTCAGGGATTCATACAGAACCTCTTTCACACCGGCCTTGTTCAGGCTGTCTTTGAAGCTGTCTGCAAGACCCTGACCGTAAGGGGCTTTATCGTGCAGAACACCGACCTTTTTGTCAGCCAGATTTTTTGCCACATATTCAGCGGCAACAACGGCCTGCTGGTCGTCACGGCCGCAGGTACGGAAAACATTTTCCAGACCGCGATTTGTCAGGTTAGGTGAAGTTGCTGTCGGTGTTACCATAACCACACCGGCTTCAGCCAGCGCATCGGAAACGGCCATTGCCGAACCGGAGGTCACAGGACCAACAACAAATTTAACGCCGTCACCGATCAGCTGGTTGGCACCGGAAACACCCTGTTTCGGATCTGCCGCATCATCAACAAGCTTCAGAACAACTTTCTCACCAAGAATACCGCCGTTTTTATTGATATTTTCTACAGCGGTTTCGGCACCGTTTTTCACCTGAATACCATAGGCAGCCACGCTGCCGGTAACCGGTGCGATCAAACCAATGGTGATATCAGCCTGAGCCTGGGAAGCAAACGCAAGTGTTGCAGCAAAGGCTACTCCGGATAATAAAGACAGACGCATTTCTTCCTCCAATACAGTCCCCATCGGGACAGTTAAAACATAAGCCCCGTATGCGCTTAAAGTTGCGCACCGGTTCAACCTCGCCCCCCGCCTGTCCCAATAACTGGTCAGACACTCAGTCTTCTTTCTCCAGCATCTCCTTCACAGCGGTTGCCAGCTGCTTCAGGGAGAACGGCTTCGGAAGGAACCCGAATTGAGCATCTTCAGGCAGATTCTTTGCAAAAGCATCTTCAGCATAGCCTGAAACGAAAATAAACTTAATGTTTGGATAGGATTTGCGCAACTCTCTTAACAGCGTAGGACCATCCATTTCCGGCATAACCACATCGGAAACGATAATATCGACCTTGCCTTCCAGTTCTTCCAGCACTTCCAGCGCTTCAACGCCGGACGAAGCTTCATGAACTGTGTAACCTCTGGTCTGCAATGCGCGGACACCGCCCATACGCACCGCATCCTCATCCTCAACCAGCAGCACGGTTGCGGAACCGGACAGATCAGCCTGTTTTTCTGCTTTCTTTTCAACGGCAGCAGGCTTTTTGGCGACCACGGCCTGCTCATCAGGCTGCCCATTGGCATCCAGTACAACCGGTGCTTTTTCTTCAATGAAACGTGGCAGATAGATACGGAAGACCGTGCCTTTACCCAGTGTCGAGTCACAGAAAATAAAGCCGCCGGTCTGTTTGATAATGCCATAGACCATCGAGAGACCGAGACCTGTGCCCTTGCCTACTTCTTTAGTCGTAAAGAATGGCTCGAAAATCTTGGCAAGAATATCCGACGGAATACCGGTGCCCGAATCTTCAACTTCATAGAGCACATAATCGGCCTGCGGCAATTCGCGATAGCCAAGCGCAATAGTCTCGGCTTCTTCAACATTGCGGGTGCGGATTGTAATCGTACCGCCATCCGGCATCGCATCACGGGCATTGACCACAAGATTCACGGCAACCTGCTCAAACTGGCCAAGATCGGCTTTCACCGGCCACAGATCTCGGCCATGTTCAATTTTCAGGGCAATATCCGTACCGACAAGACGCGCCAGCAACATACGCAGGTCAGCCAGAACATCGGTGAGATCAAGCACTTCAGGACGCAAAGTCTGACGGCGCGAGAAGGCCAGCAACTGGCGCACCAACGAGGCGGCACGGTTGGCATTCTGCTTGATATTCATAATATCAGGGAATGACGGATCGGACGCGCGATGATTGCTCAGCAGCAAATCCGACGACATGATAATGGCAGTGAGTACGTTGTTGAAGTCATGGGCAATACCGCCTGCAAGCTGGCCGACAGCCTGCATTTTCTGGCTCTGCGCCATCTGGCCTTCCAGCGCCTTCTGCTCTGTGGTCTCCACCGCAGAAACAATCGCGGCTTCTTCTATCGCCTCGCCACCAATGTCAGACACCGGACTGACATAGAAACGGATATGACGTTCATCATTGCCCGGCAGAACCGTATCAATCGGCGAGATTGTCGCCTGTCCAGCAAAGGCAGATGCCAGCGCACGGGAAATCGTCTCACGGTCACGCGGATGCACCACGCTTTCCAGAGAAATCTGTTTATCCAGCGTATCGCGATCCACATCAGAACCGAAAATATCCAGAAAACGCGCATTGGTCGAAAGAATACGGCCATTCACATCCACCGAAGCAATTGCCATCGGCGCGGAATTGAAGAAGCGGGTAAAGCGCACTTCGGCGGAACGCTGCGCAGCGGAGGAATCATTGCCCTCGGCGCGGTTCAGCACAATGGTGCGGCTGGTGCCGCGCGAACCGTCACGCGGCTGCTGCACACGGTGATAAAAGCGCACAGCAAGGCTTTGACCGTTGCTCTTTGTCAGATCAAGATCAATCACCGTATTGCGGCTGGAGCCCGGATCGGCACGAACCGCATTAATCAGCGACATGCCGTTACCGGCAACAATATCCTGCAAGGTCAGCGAACCGGCGGTGAATTTGGTGAGATCAATTCCCAGCCATTCAGCCAGCGTGGCATTGATATAAATGATGCGGCCTTGCGCATCGGCCGAGAAAAATCCGGCAGGCGCGTGATCCAGATGGTCGATTGCTTCCTGCAAATCCTGAAAAAACCGCTCCTGCTCAGCACGCTCTTCCGAAATATCGGTAATCTGCCACGCAAACAAAGGTCCTGCGGTTTCGCTGAGCGGATTGGTCTGCGGTGCAATCACCGGCCGTGCTTTCACGCGATACCATGCAGCGGCTTCCATCCCCTTCGGCGAGGCACCGGTGAGACGGATTTCTTCCTGTGCCGCCAGACCATCACGCACAGCATTATTCAGACGGTAAACCGCTTCAAGCGCCGAAGGCTCACCGGCCAGTACAGCATCAAGTGTCGGCAATTCTGCCGCATTATCCGCCCCCATCATCTGCGCATAGGCCTGATTGGCATAGACAATATGCCCTTTGACATCGGTGATTACCGTACCTTCAGGCATGGAATCCAGCAGCGTATCGACCACATCGTCATGATCCTCACGCGGGCTGAACTGGATCAGGCCGGTTGCCCAGCCGATCAGGCAGAAAACCCCCATAATCGACAGCAGACCGAGCAGGATCAGCAAAAAGGCATCACCCAATTGTTCACGGAACACAAAATATAATCCCGCTACAGCAATCAGCAGAATACCCAGCGTCAGCAATCTGAGTGCAGCGGGGTTTTTCTTGGCAGGAGCGGTGGTTTTCGGAAAAGAATGCGTCCGTGATGGCTGAGACATAAGCCCCATTATCCCTTTTCTTGCGCCGTAACATCGGCGGTTCAGCAGATCCGTCGCTGATGCGTCGTCCGCAATTTCGGGCATCGGCCTATCGGATCAGGCTTGTGATATCAGGCCTGAACAATTCTGATAAAGCGTAGCCTTATGAGGTTTTTCAGAATTATGCTTTAGAGTATTTCACAGTCAAATGGAATTATCTCATAGTGCCATTATTGCCTGCACAGTCTTCACAAGCCATTAATTCCGGACTGTTTTCTTGTTAAATTGCGCAATTTACAGACATAATTACCAATTATGACAGGCGTCAGTCACGGGCATTTTCAAGCCGATAAATATGTTTTAAAGTTTCATTCAGCTTAAAGATTTACTTTCCGGGCAATATGCGTTTTTACAAATGCAGATTATGTTCCGATTTTTTTTACAGGATACCGGTTTCAAGCGCCCGTTACGGCCTGAAAACCGTGTTGAAAAACAAGCCGATTATGCAATTTGTCTGATTATGCGTTTATGAAACGCTGCAGAAATTGCATGATTCTTATAAGGACGATTAAATATGATGGATTGGCTGAGCGGGCTGGTGGGCGAAAATACAGCTCATATAATCAGCTTTATCGGGCTTTTTGCACTGTTTCTGGCAGGTGTTTTTGTTGTTTTTGCTGCTATCAAGCGCATGACAGCCGGAACCTATGTGACCAAAAACCATGATGCGGCTCCGCGCCTGACCGTAACTGATGCCGCCGCCGTTGACGGCCAGCGCCGCCTCGTTCTGGTGCGCCGCGATGATGTGGAGCACCTGATCCTGATCGGCGGACCATCCGATATTGTGATTGAGCAAAATATTACCCGCCATCAACGCAATCAGCCTGAACAGGCAGCGCCCCGCGCCCGTCCGCAGGAAGAACTGGCACCGGCTACTCCGGTTACTGCAGCAATCGTTGCTGCACCTGCTGCCCCGCAAATATCTGCGGCGATTGCAACACCGGAGCTCAATATTGCTCCGGCTGATATTATCTCAGCCGTACCGGCCTATAAGCCGGAAGCAGAAGCCGCACCTGCACAACAGCCGCGCCCTGCGGCTACCGCTGCTGCACAAACACCTGTTGCCGCGCCAAGCCAGCCATTGCAAACCCATGCGCAGCAGGTAGCGGCTGCCGCCCGCCAGCAACAGCAGCGTCAGGCTCCGGCTGCACGACCGGCAGAAACAGCACCAAAGCTGCATCCGGTTTATCCGCTGGGTCAGGTCTCTCGTGGTGTGGTTGCAGCAACATCCGGTCTGGCCGCAGCAAGCAATGCAGCGCAGCAGGAGCTGATTGCTGCTGCCAAGCGCGATAATCGCAGCGCCTCACCTTCGCTCGATGATGTGCGTCCGGGTCCTGATGCAAAAACGGCAGAAGGCACACCTCTGGTCTTGCAACGGGCAACTCCGCAAATCGCACGCCCTGCACAGCAGGAACCATCCTTCAGCGCCGCGCCTGCTCCGGCTGCCAAGCCTATAGCGCAGCCGAATTTTGAGCTTGACCTTGAAAGCGCGGTCGCAGATGCCCTGTCAGACAAAGATTTGTCATCTGACAACGAAATTTCCTTTGAAGATTTGCTCTCGTCCGAAATGGAACAGCATTTTGCAGGCACGGAAAAAGCAGAGCCTGCTGAAAAACCGCAATCGAGTTTGCCAGCCGGAATGCTTGATATTTCCCCGCGCAAATAAGCTCCGAAAAACAGATAATAAAAAAACGCAGCGCCCTCCAGCACTGCGTTTTTTAATTTCTCGCGAGTATGTGCGAAGCACAAAACCCTATAATTTAGTCGTCGCGATAAACTTTTTCACGACGCTCGTGACGTTCCTGCGCTTCGATCGACAAAGTAGCAATCGGACGGGCATCCAGTCGCTTAAGGTTGATCGGGTCGCCGGTTTCCTCACAAAAACCATAGGTTCCTTCATCAATACGAAGCAAAGCCGCATCAATTTTGGAGATTAGCTTACGCTGGCGGTCACGGGCACGCAGCTCGATAGACCGATCCGTTTCTGATGAGGCCCTGTCAGCCAGATCAGGATGATTAGCATTTTCACGCTGCAATGCTTCCAGCGTTTCGCGTGCTTCACGCAAAATGTCATTCTTCCAAGCGATTAGCTTGGCACGGAAATATGACTTCTGCCGTTCATTCATGAACGGTTCGTCATCCGTGGGCTTGTAGTTAAGGTCGATTAATTCACTCATTTTGAATCACCCCACACCTAGGAGACGAAGCGCCTTATAGGTCTATAAGCGACACGATACAACCTGAAAAAACAGCAGTTCAAGTATTTTCAACCTGCACCTGAAAAAATAGCCGCATTATCCTAAAGTCATATAAGCAGATATCTGCAAAATTTAAAATCGAAGATACCGCATCAACTTAAGTAAAACAAAATTTTCACATGTGACTATTTTAAAATATCAATGTATAAAAATAAAAACCTAAAAATTAACGATATAATTACTCAATATTATATCCTGACTTACAGAATTTTCGTTATCGCAAACACCGGATAAATTTCTTTTTTGATATATTTCCCTCTCAATCCGGCAATAACTTCAAAAACAATACGCTGCTGACATAACAAACAAGTTACCCGAAATCCGCTTTCGGCCCTTATTTTTAGCCTGTTCAGCACCCTATCTTTTCAGTGCAAAACCTGCAAAATTGCTCCCATGCGCACAATTTTATTCCTTCGCCATGCCCAAGCCGTTCTGCCTGACAGCAGCGGAAAAGATTTTGACCGGCGCCTGAATGCGGCCGGTGAGACCGATGCTGAAAATCAGGCAAAGCGCCTGATCAATGCAGGTATTCTGCCCGATTTTATCCTCTGTTCTCCGGCAGCACGCACGAGACAGACGGCAGATATTTTCAAAACTACCCTCGCTAATGCACTCCCCGCACATCCGGTCACGTTACACGAAGCACCCTCGCTCTATCGTGCAAATGCCGCCGGATACATTCAGGAAATCCGCAGTCAGATACCGGATACATCCCGATGCGCCCTGATAGTCGGACACAATCCGAGTATTGAAGATTGCGCATTACTGTTTGCGCGTAGCAGCCATCAGTTTGAGCAGCGGATCGGCTATGGTTTCCCTACTGCCGGACTGGCCGAAATTAAAACACAGGCAGATTTTTCAGCCTTCTCTCCTGAAAATGCACAACTGACAGCCCTTTATCTTCCGCATGAAGATTAAGGTCTTACCGGCTGTTTATAAAACATAATTGTCCGTGATAATGCGGATATAAATCAGCATAATAGTTTAACACCCTGCAATTACGGATTTCACATCCTATATTCAGGGAACTGCGTTAAACACCAGAGCGTATTGCGCTTAGCGAATATCAACAGTCTTTACGGGGGCATCTTTGGCCAGACTGACCACTTTAACAGATGAAGCCAAAATTGCTTTTGATACATTGATGGAGCGCACCGGCAGCTTGGTAACACCGTCACTGCGCCTTGGTGTGACAGGTCTTTCCCGTGCCGGTAAAACCGTTTTCATCACCTCACTGGTGCATAATCTGGTACAGGGCGGACGCCTGCCCTTGTTTGATGCCTATGCATCCGGCCGTATTGCCCGCGCCTATCTCCAGCCGCAGCCGGATGATGCCGTCCCGCGTTTCCAATATGAAGATCATCTGGCGGCATTGGTAAAAGACCGTATCTGGCCGGATTCCACCCGTGCGATTTCCGAATTACGCTTGACAATTGAATATCAGTCGGCTTCCTCATGGGGGCGCATGCTCTCTGCGGGCAAGTTGTCGATTGATATTGTCGATTATCCGGGAGAATGGCTGCTCGACCTGCCCCTGCTCGGCAAAAGCTACGCCGAATTTTGTCGCGATTCCTTTGCGCTCGCCAATGAGACAGCACATCTCGGCTTTGCCGGAGACTGGTTGCGGGAAGCTGCAACGGCTGATGCGCTGGCTCCTGCTGATGAAATGACGGCGCAACGGCTGGCACGCAGTTTCACCGATTATCTGCGCGCAGGTAAATCCGATGAACAAGCATTATCCACCCTGCCACCGGGACGTTTTCTGATGCCCGGCGATCTGGAAGGCTCTCCGGCTCTCACCTTTGCACCCTTGCCTGATCTGCCTGAAGGCAGTTTCAAAACCGGCTCGCTGGCGGCGATGATGGAGCGGCGCTATGAATCCTACAAAACCCATGTGGTGAAACCATTCTTCCGCGAGCATATTGCCCGTCTTGACCGGCAGATTGTATTGGTTGATGCGATGCAGGCGATTAATGCCGGTGGTGCTGCTGTACGCGATCTGGAGCGGGCATTGACCGAAATCCTCGCCTGTTTCCGTGCAGGACGCTCCAATATTTTCACCGGTCTGATCCAGAAGCGTATCGGCCGTATTCTTATTGCGGCCACCAAAGCCGATCATCTGCATCATGAAAGCCATAACCGGCTTGAAGCCATCGTGCGCAGACTGGTTGACCGCGCCGCCAAGAATGCGGACATGTCCGGCGCTGAGATTGATGTTCTGGCCATGGCCGCGGTGCGCGCCACCCGCGAAGCGACAGTCAACCAGAATGGTGATACATTACCGGTCATCGTCGGCACTCCGCTGAAGGGCGAAGTGATCGACGGTGAAGTCTTTGACGGCGAAACGGAAACTGCGATTTTTCCGGGTGATCTGCCGCACAATGTGCAGGCAATTTTTGACCAGCCGGAATTATCGCCACGCGACCGTGCGCATGAAGCACCGATCCGCTTCGTCCGTTTCAGGCCACCGGCGATTAAAGCGGATCTGGATGGTATTCATCTCTCGCTTCCGCATATCCGCCTTGACCGCGCCATGCAGTTTTTGCTCGGCGACCGGCTGGCATAAGGAGCAGTCATGTCGGATAAGCCAAGAAAACCCACGAGCTTTAGCGTTGAGTCGCAGGCCGGCATCAGCCAGCAACAGACAGGGGACAGCCAGCCGCAGGCACCACGCAAACCGGTCGCCATCCGCGACCTGTCTGCGGTCACGGCAGAACCGGTAGATATATTCGAGCAGGAGGCGATTGATGCCGGTGCGCAACTGACCCCGCCGCCTGCAAGTCTCCTCAAGCGGCGTTTTACTCTGCGCAGCGTGTTCTTCACCGCACTGGGTCTGTTAATCAGCTTTGCCGTCGGCATCTGGACTGAGGATCTGATCCGCGCCATGTTCAGCCGTGCCGACTGGCTCGGCTGGCTCACATTCGGCGTCGCGCTCATCGCGCTCGCTTCTCTGATTGCACTGGTCGTGCGCGAAGGACTGGCATTACGCCGCCTCTCCGCAGTACAGGAACTGCGTTTTGCAGCAGCAGAGGCCACCGAGCGCAATGATGCGGAGAAAGCCCGTAAAGTAACAGACAGGTTGCTGGAAGTGGCGGCCAGCCTGCCACAGACCGCACGCGGACGCACAACATTAGAAGCACTGCGTGGTGATATTATCGACGGACGCGATCTTATCCGCATTACTGAGCGGGAAATTCTGCATCCGCTGGATCGTGAAGCGCGGATGCTGATCCTCAACGCCGCGAAACGCGTTTCTATCGTCACAGCCGTCAGCCCGCGCGCTTTAGTGGATATTGCCTATGTGATCTTCGAATCATCACGGCTGATCCGCCGCCTCTCCGAGCTTTATGGCTGCCGTCCGGGTTCTTTAGGCTTTTTGCGGCTTGCCCGCAGTGTGATTGCCCATCTGGCGATTACCGGCACCATCGCCATGGGTGACAGCGTGGTTCAGCAATTGCTGGGTCAGGGTCTCGCCTCGCGCCTCTCTGCCAAACTCGGTGAAGGTGTGATAAACGGCATGATGACCGCACGGATCGGCATTTCCGCCATGGATATTGTGCGCCCGCTGCCGTTTGATGCGGAAAAACGCCCGAATATCAGTGACTTTGTCAGCGATATCGTAAAAGCCACAACTCAGAAAAAACCACTCTGAAACCTGTTTATCCCTTGTTTTAATCGTGCTAAGCATGTCGCAGCTAAATGGGTTCATTTAGCGTTTGCGAACATGCGACAATTAAAAAACTCTAGAGCGAACACCATGAATTTCCTTAAATTCAACACGCTCTAGAAACCAGCTGTTAACCATTCCGGCCGATTATAAGGGCTGGTTTTGGTATCTTGTTTGACAGCATTTCGCGCCCTGAAAAGTGATGATGCAGGTCCTGCAAAGAACTGAAAAGCCGCCCTCAAACTATCCGGAACAGAGTTCTGTTATGATTACACGTGCCACTGCCGCCTGCCTTATTTTATTCGCTTCTGCGGCCAGCACTGTTTCTGCGCACGCATCGGATAAAGACGAAGCTTTCTTCCGCAATGTCGAAGGTCAGTGGAGCGGCCCCGGTGAAGTTGTTGCCGGTAAATACAAGGGCACGAAATTCGTCTGCAACCTCTCCGGCACCACGCCGGATGGCAACATTGGCATGACACTCGACGGCACCTGCCGCGTCGGCGTCTTCTCGCAGCCGATGAAAGCAACTGTAGTGCGCACCGGCAAAAGCTATAGCGGCACTTTCAATGACGGCGCAGAAGGCAAAGGCCTGAATGTGACATCCGGTTCGGTCAACGGTAACCGCGTAGTGCTGTCACTGGCACGCAAACAGCTCAACGGCGCGATGCTGGCACGCGTCACCGACCAAAACACCATGAATGTTACCGTGTCGGTCAAAGTTGAAGATACAATGGTGCCGGTTGTCGGCATGAGCCTGAAACGCGTTGACGGCGGCACCGTCAGCAGCATTGCACGCAACTAGAACCCTGCCCCGACAGTTTCGCTCTCGGGGCATTTTTATATCAGGAACTCACTTCACAATCGCCAGCGTAAAACCGTCCCAGCCTTTGGAACCTACGGTTTGCAAAGCTGTTGCCTCAAGGCGTGGCTCGGCCGCCATCATATCAAAAAACCGCCGGACACCGATCACATTGGCATCCTCCGACTGCTGATCAGTCACAGCACCGTTGCGCACGACATTATCGCCGATAATAATTGTTCCTTTGTGGGAAAGTTTCAGCGCCCATTCCAGATAGACCGGATTATTCGGCTTGTCAGCATCAATAAAAATCAGATCAAACGGCGCGCGATCCTGCAATTGCGGCAAGGTTTCCGCTGCCGCACCAATCAGAATTTCTATCTTTTCCGCAACACCGGCGTCATCAATATTCTGCTGTGCGATTTCGGCATGTCTTGCGGAATATTCCAGCGTCACAACCTTACCGCCCTCAGGCAGCGCCCTCGCCAGCCAGATTGTGCTGTAGCCACCGAGAGTGCCGATCTCCAGCACATGTCTGGCATTGCACATTTGTGCAAACAGATTAAGCAGCTTTCCCTGATTGGCCGCCACATCATGGTTCGGCAGCCCTGCATCCGCATTGCGCTGCAACACGGCATCCATGACCGCATCTTCCGCAATCAGCTTCTCAGCCATATAGGCATCAACCTGTTGCCACTGATCTTCTGACTGGTACATAATCACTCCTGAATTTTGAGCAGTTTGATACCATGCCGAAAAGACAGCAGAATGACAGTAACGGGATTTTACAGCCCCGTATCCTGCCACCAGCGATGGCCATAGCTCAGGCGCTGTATCTCACTACTGTCAACTTTTTGCAGAAGGTCAGAGACAATCTCGCCGCGAATTTTCAACTCGGGAGCAATTGTTGCCAGTGGCACCAGCACAAAAGCACGCTGCTCAATGCGCGGATGCGGCAAAATCAGATCCGGCATCTCCAGCGCAAAAACGCTTTCATAAGCCAGCATATCAATATCAATCGTGCGCGGTCCCCAGCGCTCACTGCGCACACGCTTCAACCGCCGCTCAATCGTCTGGGTCACTTCCAGCAATTCCGGCGGTGTTAATATTGTCGAGATTTCAGCACAGGCATTATAGAACCAGTCCTGATCGGTATTTCCCCAAGGCGGTGTACGGAAAACCGGCGAAACGGTTATAACCCTGACATCCTGCCGTTCATCCAGCAGTTGCAGCGCCTGTGCCATTGTCTGCACAACATTTCCGATATTACCGCCCAGACACAGCCAGGCTTTGTGAACCTCGCGTGCTTTCATCTATGCGGCCACCCGACCGTCACTTCAACATAATCCAGCACACCGGCAACCGGCGCATTCGGTTTACGCACGGTAATCTCTGCATGTTGAATTTGCGGAAATGCATCGCACAGTGCTTTGGCTACATCCAGTGCCAAAGCCTCAATCAGATAGCGGCGGGTGCCCGTAATAATCTTCTCGATCATGGAGAAGACAATACCGTAATGCACTGTTTTATCAATATCATCATTATCCAGCGAGTCGCCCGGATCAACCGTCAGCGCGGCATCCACATAGAAACGCTGGCCGAGCTTTTCTTCTTCTTCAAAAACGCCGTGATGCGCAAAAAACGCGCAATTTTTCATACGGATCGTGTACAAAAAGCCCTCATTTCTTTACTTTTTCGTTATGAAACAGCTGTTCATAACCAAAGTTCATCATCGTCTGCCATTCATTCGTCAGCAGACTATACCGCAATTCTGAAAAACCGGTTCACGCTTTTTTTGTAAGAGCTGCGGCATTTAAAACCGCATCCGCCATCATCAGCGCATCACGGTTCAGTGCAACATTATGCACCCGAAAAATATCCGCACCGCTGAGACGCAGCATAACACTGGTTGCCGCTGTTGCCGCATCTCTTTCAGCGGCAATTTCACGACCGCTAACGGCACCGGTGAAACGCTTGCGGGAGGTGCCGACCAGCCATGGTAGGCCAAAACTCTGCAACTGTTCAAATCGTGCCATCAGCTCCACATTCTGCTGCGTGTCTTTGGCAAATCCAAAGCCCGGATCAAGCATGATCTGCCGCCGATCAACACCCGCAGCAGACGCGATTTCCAGAGAGCGCTCTAAAAACACATGCTGATCTTCAATCACATCAGCGGCAACATCTCTGTCCCGTCCGGTATGCATAATCACCAGTCCGGCACCGGTTTCAGCCGCAAGATTGGCAATATCAGGCTCTTTCTGTAATCCCCAGACATCATTCACAATATGCGCGCCAGCTGCGACCGCCAATTTTGCAGTCTGCGCCCGATAGGTATCGACAGAGATCAGACATCCCGTTTCCCGCGCCAGCGCTTCAATCACCGGCAATACGCGATCCTGTTCTTCCTGCGCAGTCACAGTCGCCGCATCAGGACGGGTCGACTCGCCGCCCACATCAATAATCACCGCACCGGCATGCAGCATGGCACGGGCAGAACTCAGCGCTGCATCGAGAGTCTTATGACTGCCGCCATCGGAAAAAGAATCCGGCGTAATATTGAGAATTCCCATAATTACTGACTGAACACCCGTTTCAAGAACGCGTCCGTGCGCCAGCCGCCATTCTCTTTTTATAGGGAAACTCTTAATCATATTCGGAATTAACCTTTTAAAATTGCTTTGCTTTCCAAACCAGCCATAAGTTCTTTACACATTTCATGGACTGATAAAAGCCAATGGCTGATAACAGCAGAATGCAGCAGAAGACAATTCTGCCGTAATTTGTGCTACAACCGGTAATTTCTGAGTGCTCATTCCGTGAGCGCCCGCAATAAAGGAACAGACAATGTCCGGCAAATTTCTCGCGCTTACCCTCACCGGTCTGGTTCTGTTATCCGGCACGCTCGCCTCTACAACGGCAGATGCGGCCTCAGTGACACGGAAATATCGCTATTTTCCGGTTTATGGCACGACAGCAGAGCAGCTGGACAAATCTCTGGCTAAGAACGGTCCGAAACTCAATAATGGTGGTGAAAGCCATCCGGGCGCGA
Organism: Pseudochrobactrum lubricantis; assembly: GCF_041929865.1. Lineage (NCBI taxonomy): Bacteria > Pseudomonadati > Pseudomonadota > Alphaproteobacteria > Hyphomicrobiales > Brucellaceae > Pseudochrobactrum > Pseudochrobactrum lubricantis. The sequence goes on along the minus strand of NZ_JBHEEE010000008.1, from coordinate 47,131 downwards.
CAAAGATCGCTTTTGATGCCCGTGTAAAATACCGTTCCGACGGCAAATATTGCCGTGTCTCTGATGTGCGCGCCAATGTGACCGCCACTATTTCACTGCCAAGCTGGCAGAGCCGTCGCCGTGCCAGTGCCGACACAAGAATGGTCTGGGATGTGCTGGTGAAAGATATCCGCCGTCACGAAGAAAGCCATATCATCATCGCCCGCTCCCATGCTTCGGAACTTGAGCGGCAGATCCGCTCCATGCGTAATGAGCGTGACTGCGCAAAATTGCGCGCCAATGTCGACAAGATCACTGACCGGATTTTTGCCAAGCACGACAAAGCGCAGCAATATTTTGACCGCGTGGAAACCATTAATTTTGAATCGCGGTTTGAAAATCTGATTACCAAAAGCCTTGAGAAACGCCTGCGGCAACAGAAGAAATCCTGAAATTATCAGGTAATAAAAAAGCCCTGCATCACAAATGCAGGGCTTTTTTTATTTTAACTCACATTCAAGCGCCGACGTAAAAAAGTGTCAGGCCGTGGCGAAAATGGTGATTTTTGAGAACCGGCGCGGAGCGTACTTAAAGTACGTGAGCACCGGAAGCGTAAAAAATTGCCATTTGCAGACCGGCATGGCACTTTTTCATTAGCTAACGCCGAGCTTCTTCTGCAGGCTCGTCGACGAAGTCGTGTATTGGAACACAACGCGTTCACCCGGGCTGACGATGCGCTTGGCAGCCTGCGTCATCAGTGCGGCCTCATGGAAACCGGAGAGAATGAGCTTCAGCTTGCCCGGATACCAGTTGATATCGCCAATGGCAAAAATGCCAGGCTCGGAAGTTTCAAACTTCTCGGTATCAACGGTGATCAGGTTCTCGTGCAGGTTCAGACCCCAGTCAGCAATCGGACCGAGTTTCATGGTCAGACCGAAGAATGGCAGCATACGTGTTGCCGGCAAAACAGTTTCGCCGTCAGCACCTTTGATCTTCACAGCGGAGAGATCACCATCTTCACCTTCAAGACCGGATACCTGACCGACTTCAAAGCGAATCTTACCGGCATCAACCAGTTCGAACATTTTCTTCACGCTGTCCGGTGCCGCGCGGAACTCCGGACGACGATGCACAACGGTCATGCTTTTTACGATCGGCTGCAGGTTCAGCGCCCAGTCCAGCGCACTGTCACCGCCACCAACGATTACTACATCCTGATCGCGGAAGGCTTCCACACGGCGCACAGCGTAATAAACGCTCTTGCCTTCATAGGCTTCAATGCCAGGTACCGGTGGACGCTTCGGCTGGAAGGAACCGCCACCGGCAGCAATCACCACAACCTTGGTCTCAAAGACTTCGCCTTCGTCGGTTTCCACATGGAAAGAACCGTCTTCCAGACGCTCAAGCTTGGTCACCATACGGTTGAAATGGAACTGCGGCGAAAACGGCTTGATCTGTTCCATCAGCTTGTCGGTCAGCATCTGACCGGAGATTTCCGGCCATGCCGGAATGTCATAAATCGGCTTTTCAGGATAAAGCTCGGCACACTGGCCGCCCGGACGATCCAGAATATCAATCAGATGGCATTTCAGGTCATACAAACCCAGTTCAAAAACAGCAAACAGCCCGACAGGACCGGCACCGATAATGACAACATCTGTGCGGATAACTTCGCTCATATCTTCAATCTCACTGAATCATAACAGCTGCGCCAGCCATTACGATCTGTCACATTAATCTTATGCTCTGCCAGCTGTCACACAGAACATGCTCTGTAAGTGCTGCCCGCGGGAGAGTGGGGCAACATCAATACCGGAAACCCGCTGATCTCCGGCGATCCTGTGCAATGCATCTGAAAAACTCAGATGAAACAGCACCGGACAAAATTCAACACGAGTTCTATAGTCAAGTTTAATTCAAATGCCTATAGTTTTTGCCGAAATTGATTTCATTAAAAGCATTTTCAGCAAAAGTGGAAACCGGTTTTGCGTAGAACAATGCGTAAAAGCAAAGAATTAGAGCGGTTCCACCGTTTCATCATGACTGGGACCGCTCTAATACCTGATCTTTTTACAGGCATGTTACGGCACTCATTCTAATGCCTGACAAAAAAACAGAGATACAGACACAAAACTGTGTTTAAACCTCTGAATGCGGAATGATATTGCGCCAAAACAAATAAATAAAAAGCGGTCTGCCTTTTATGCAGACCGCTTTAGGAACCGTTACAAATTGTCCGGACAGGTCAGCCCTGACGCTCAGGCACCTGAACAACCAGACCTTCAAGCTCGTCGCGCACGATAATCTGGCAGGACAGACGCGAATTGCCGCGCACATCATAGGCAAAATCCAGCATATCTTCTTCCATCGGCTCAGGACCGCCAACCACATCTGTCCAGTCTTCATCGACATAAACATGGCAGGTTGCGCAAGCGCAGGCACCGCCGCATTCCGCATCAATACCCGGAATACCGTTGCGTATGGCATTTTCCATAACAGTGGAGCCGTTTTCAGCTTCAACTTCATTCCGCATCGCGCCGTCAGCAGAAACAAATGTGATCTTGGTCATGTAGTCATCCTGTAAAATGCCGGCAAAATCATCCGGTGCAGTGCAAACCGCAGCCGATAAAGCTGACACTCTGTAAAAATGTTCGTTGCAGGGCAGATACGTGCTGCAGCCAAGGAGTTCAAGCTGTAAACAGCACCTCCCTGCCCGTCTGCGTCAATTCGATCACTCAGGCACATTCCGAAAGCTGTGAAGCGGTGCTCGGCTGAGGCAAATAGTAAAACAAAAAGACGGAGCCTTTTGTCACTATATATGTTAATCATTTCCGAAAGATTGAGCGCTGTTTCACCGGTGCAGAAGCACTAATTTCTTGCCGGACTATGGCAAAATATGCCACAATTCAGGGCATATTATATTCATATCTGATGTCTGCTTAAAGATTTCCACAATTAGATAACGCTTAAAAAAGCCCGCATTTGCTTTGTTTTCAATGCCCCTACGAGTGCCGCGTTAACCTTATCTTTAAACATTTCATCAACCGCAATTTCCGTAGTTCCCATATGGCTCCGGAAGTTTTAACCTATAGACTGCGCAACGTGTCTTTGTATCTGCCGTTAAGAATTGAGCGGCAGCAATTCAGAGCATGGTTTTTGCGTTAAGTATGAGTACGGGGTAAAACGGCTATGGCACAAAATACAAAAGCGCAAAAGCTTGAGCTTGATATGGAACAGGCCCTCTCTGACGGGCTGGATCTGGATTTCAGCGACGACTTTGAGCTGGATTTGAATTTTGACGCACCTGAAGCAGAATTCTCGCTTGATGATCTGGAAAGCCAGATTTCACGCGCAGCAGAAGAACTGGCACTGGAACAGAACGGCGCTTCAACAATAGCCGCCGCTGCTGCAGGCACTGCCGTTGCCGCTGCCGCCGTGAAAGGCAAAGCTGAGACGCTGGCACAGCCAGAGCCGGAAAAGCCTGTTAAAGAGAAAAAAGCAGAAAAAACCGTTCTGCCTGCCGCACCGGTCACACCGGCTGCGCCTCCTGTTGTTACAGCCTCTGCCAATACCCCGGGCAGCGTGACTGTTTTACAGGCCGCAAACCAGCCGGAAGCCACAGCCCCCGTTCACAGTGTCAAATCTGAAGCAGTATCCGCACGCAGCGATGCAGAAATGCAGGCTGAAACTGTGCTGGCAGATCCTGTAGCTGCACGCCCTTCAGCCTCACAGGCCGCACCTGCTGCCGCAGCCTCCCCGTTTACACCGGCCAATGACGATCTGCGCAACGATAACTTGTTGCTGCGCCGCACCAATGGCCGCAATGCAAATGTGTTCTGGACAACCACAGCCATCAGCGCCCTCTGGACAGCAGGCGGTCTTACCCTTGCCCATGCGCTGAGCCCGCAGGGTCTCACCTCTTTCTCGGCAATCAAAGATTTCTTCGGCACTCCGGCCGGTATCGGCGTTGCAGCCGGTATTGCCGTGCCGGTTGTGATGTTCTGGGGCTTTGCCCAGATGGTACGCCGTGCACAGGAACTGCAATCCGCTGCCCGTCAGATGACTGCCGCCGCCATGCGCCTCGCTTCGCCTGAAGCCGCAGCCGGTGACCGCGTTTCCACGCTCGGTCAGGCCGTGCGCCGTGAAGTAGCAGCAATGAATGAAGGTATCGAGCGCACACTCGCCCGTGCTGTTGAACTGGAAACTCTGGTTCAGACCGAAGTGCATCAGCTTGAGCGCGCTTACAGCGATAATGAAGTGCGCATCCGCGCATTGATTGCCGAACTTGGCAATGAGCGTGAAGCGGTCATCAGCCATGCAGAACGCGTACGCTCCTCGATCTCCGGTGCCCATGAGCACCTCAAGACTGAACTGTCTTCGGCCAGCGATATCATCCGTGACAATGTTCTCACCGTTTCCAGCGAGCTGACCTCTTCCCTGTCCCATGCAGGTGAAACAATGATCAGCCGCCTGAATGAAAGCGGCGCGGCCATTTCCGAGGCGATTGATACCCGCAGCACAGATATTTCGACACGCATCAGCTCTTCGGGCGGTGATTTTGTTGAAATCCTTGATACACGTATCGCCACATTGGAAGAACGTTCACGCGGCCTCACCGAGACCCTGACCGAAGCGCTGGATGCACGTACATCCAACATCGCTTCGCTGCTCGGCGATGCAACCATGAATATGGTCACCGAATTCGATCAGCGTCTGGCCAATCTGAACGCCACACTGGCAGAACGCGGCCATTCGCTGCTCAATGAATTTGAAGGCCGCGCACAGGCAATCGACAGCAGCACTGAGAAACTCAATGCCGCTCTGGAAGTCCGTTCGCGTCAGATCAATGAAAACCTGATTGCCCGTACCCGTGAGATTGCAGAAACCTTCTCCGGTGTGCGTTCGTCCATCAGCACTGTAGTTGACGAAACCAAAGACAAGCTCAACGGCGAATTGTCAGGCATTACAGATTCTGTTGCCGGTCTGCTCAATGACCGCGCCGGTCACTTCATCGCTCAGATTGCTGACAGCCGTGAATCCCTGTCATCGACACTCTCCGGTGAAGCTGACCGCATTGCAGCTGCAATGCAGCAGCACAGCCAGACGATTACAGAGCGTGGTGCCGATATTGAACGTGCCATTGCAGGCAATGCAGCCAATCTCGACCAGACTGCCAGCCAGCATGCCGCTATTCTGGAACAGCGCACCAATGATATGCGTGAAGCAATGGCTGCCCATAATGCCAAGCTCAACGATATTTTTGCGGAAGAGGAAGGCCGTTTCGAAGGCCGCACCTCAGCTCTCAAGAGCTCGCTCGACCAGCAGCATGCGGAATATGCGCGGGCACTGGATGAGCGTAATCAGCAATTCTCTGACAGCCTGCAGAACAACAGCGCTGCTGTCAGCTCGCTGCTGAATGAACATATCAATACTGTCGGCGACCGCGCCTCGCAATTGCAGGCAGCGATGCTGAGCGGTTCTGAAAGCCTTGATGCCAATCTGCGTCAGCACAGCGATACGCTGGTACAGCGTACTGTTGCCCTGCAGGATGCTGTTGCCAATGCAACCGGCGTATTGCAGAGCTCTTTTGACAATCAGACCGGTATTATTGAAGAACGCACCTCCACCATGGAACGCGCTCTGAGCATCGGTGTGGACAATGTTCGTAAATCGCTGGAGCAGAGCGCTTCGGTGGTTGCCGGAACACTGCGTGAGAAAATCACAGAAGCTGCCGGTTCGCTTACTGCAGAAGCTGCCAAGGCCGGTGATGCACTGCATGGCTTTGGTGAAAACTTCAATGACCGCCTGATTGAAAATCTGGCCGGTACAGAAGCCCGCCTCGGCGAACGCGCCAGCCAGATTGCATCCGGTCTGGAAGCGATTGAAACCCGCCTCACCGGCGAACTCAGCGGCATTGAATCGCGCATTGCGGAAACCGCATCGCGCACCAGTGACGTGCTCGGCTCCCATAGCGAAGCTTTCAGCGCCCGTGTTCTGGAAAACCTGTCCGGCACAGAAGCCCGCCTCACTGAACGTGCGGAAGCCATTGCTTCCGGCATCAATGATGTAAGCAACCGTCTGACCGGTGACCTCAGCGGCATTGAAACACGGATTGCGGAAACCGCATCCCGCGCCAGCGATGTTCTTGGCTCCCATAGTGAAGCTTTCAGCGCCCGTGTTCTGGAAAACCTGTCCGGTACCGAAGCACGCCTGACTGAACGCGCTGATGCGATTGCCATGGGTCTTGGTGAAATCGGTTCGCGCATTACCGGTGAACTCGGTGTGATCGAAGCCCGTATTTCTGATGCGACACAGAATACCTCTTCCACACTGGAAGAACGTACCCGTGAGCTGAATGCGGTTCTCGCAGCCCGCTCGCAGGAAATCACCCGTATTCTGGCCGATACCGCAGAACCTCTGGTACAGCGCCTTGCCGATAGCGGTCAGGGTCTTGCAAGCCAGCTGGAAGAAGCAACCCATGCAGCAACCGACCGCCTGCGTTCGGAAAATGCAGCACTGGTCAATGCACTGGCCAGCCGTACGGCTGAAACCATTTCTGCGGTGCAGGAAGCCAAGTCCAGCCTGTCCGATGGTGTTGGCGGCCTGATTGATCGTCTGGCAAGCTCCAATGCGGAACTTGGTCAGCTGATCGACAAAGCCACACTCAACCTTAACGATATTGATACACGTCTGGTTGAAACAACGTCGAACTTTGCTGACAGCACCAACAAGGCTGCGCAGATCTTCTCCAGCTCCAGTGTTGTGATCGATAATAACATCGGCGCCCTGCGCTCGCTCTCCGGCAACACGCTGTCGCAGATTGCGGATATCGCCAAGCGTTTTGAAGATCACAGTGCGGTTCTGTCCCGTGCATCTGACCTGATCAACACAGCTCAGAATGGCCTGACTGACACATTGTCCGACCGTCAGGATGCTCTGGAACGTCTGTCTGCCGGTCTGCTTGCCAAATCTGAGAACATTGAGAAAGTAATGCAGGGCTTTGAAACCCTTGTTACTTCCGCTCTGGAACGCACAGAAGGCCGCACACGCAACTCGACCGAACAGCTGCGCGCTGCCATTTCCGAAGTTGTGGAACAGGCCAGCCAGAAATTTGCAACAGCAACGGATGAAATCCGCCGTTCGGCCGCTGAAATCCGCGGTGAACTGGATGCAACCCGTGGCGAGCTGAAGCGCGGCGTATTGGATATGCCGGCGGAAGCCAAGGAATCCACCACTGCAATGCGCAAGGCGGTTTCCGAGCAGATCAATGCGCTGAAAGAACTGGCATCCATCGTCAACAAATCCGGCCGTCTGGTCGATGTGGGCGACAGCCGTGCAGACCGCACTATTGCAAAACAAACAGCCGCAGCGCAGCCTGCTCCGGCCTATGTTGCACCAGTGGTCACGCAGACTGCGGCTCCGGTACAGCAGCCACAGAGCTACACAGTTTCCGCAGCACCTGCTCCACAGGAAAGCGCACGCGGCGGCTGGGTTTCCAATCTGCTGGCACGCGCTTCCGCAGATGAGGAAACAGCTTCGGCACCGCGCAACCAGAGCAATGTAACACCGCAGCGTTCAGCCGCCCATGTGGTCGACAGCCTGAACTCCCTGTCGGTTGATATTGCCCGTGCGATTGATCATGAAGCATCGGTAGAGCTTTGGGATCGCTACCGTCGCGGTGAACGCAATGTCTTCACCCGCCGTCTCTACACTCTGAAAGGTCAGCAGACTTTTGAAGAGATCAAACGCAAATACCAGATGGATGGCGATTTCCGCCGTGCGGTAGACCGCTACATGGATGATTTCCAGCGCCTGCTGGAAGATGTTGCCCGTAATGATCGTGATAATATGGTCACCCAGACCTATCTCACATCAGATACAGGCAAAGTCTACACCATGCTGGCACATGCATCGGGTCGTCTGCGTTAACCGGATACCACATTCAGAAAGGCGGGATTTTTCCCGCCTTTTTTATTTTCTGACGCCCCCTGACAAAGCGTCTCAGCTGCTCATAATTTTACCATACCGCTCTTGCCAAATGACGGGGCAGAGCTTCTATAGTGAGTTCTACAGAATTACATTGCGGCATGTCATTTGCTGCTCACAAGCATATATACCGGAGGAACTATGTCTCAGACTGCACCGCGCTATCCAGATACCCAGCTTTTGATCAACGGCGAATGGCGCAATGCGCAAAGCGGGCGCACAATTGATGTGTTCAATCCGGCCACCGGCGAAGTGATCGGCAAGGTTGCCCATGCTGAGAAAGTTGATCTCGACGCTGCACTGGATGCCGCCGCCAAAGGTTTTAAAATCTGGAGCGCTAGTTCGCCATTCGACCGTTCCAAATTCATGCGCCGCGCGGCAGATTTACTGCGTGAGCGGGCAGATGCCATTGCACCGATCCTGACCCTTGAGCAGGGCAAGCCGGTAGCGGAAGCCAAAGGCGAAATCCTTGCCGGCGCAGATATTATCGACTGGTTTGCTGAAGAAGCACGCCGCACCTATGGTCAGATCATTCCAGCGCGAGCCGCTGGTGTATCGCAGATGGCATTCAAACTGCCGGTCGGCCCTGTAGCGGCCTTCACACCATGGAACTTCCCGATCAATCAGGTGGTGCGCAAGCTCTCCGCTGCCATTGCCGCCGGTTGCTCAATCATTGTCAAAGCGCCGGAAGAAACACCGGCCTCACCTGCCGAACTGATCCGCGTTTTTGTTGATGCCGGTATTCCGGCCGGTGTGGTCAATCTGGTCTATGGCGTACCGTCAGAAATCTCCGAATATCTGATCCCACATCCGGTAATCCGCAAAATCTCGTTCACTGGCTCTACACCAATCGGCAAAATGCTGGCCGGTCTTGCCAGCCAGCATATGAAACTGTCGACCATGGAACTCGGCGGCCACGCACCGGCGATCATCTTTGACGATGCCGATGTGGAAGGCGCGGTTAAAACACTGGCTATGTCCAAATTCCGCAATGCCGGTCAGGTTTGCGTTTCGCCGACCCGCTTCCTCGTGCAGGAAAAGGTCTATGAGCAGGTCGTTGAATCCTTCACTGAAAAAGCCAAAGCCATCAAAGTCGGCAATGGTTTTGACGAGGGTGTGCAGATGGGGCCGCTGGCCAATGAACGCCGTATCCCTGCCCTTGAATCCCTGATTCAGGATGCCGTGGACAATGGCGCGCGTCTGATGACCGGTGGCCGCCGTATAGGCAATGTCGGCAATTTCTTTGAGCCGACCGTGCTGGCCGATGCACCTAAAACCGCACGTATCATGAATGAAGAGCCTTTCGGCCCTGTGGCTGTCTTCTCTTCCTTCAAAACACTGGATGAAGTGATTGATGAAGCCAACCGCCTGCCATTTGGTTTGGCGTCCTATGCCTTTACCCGTTCCGCTGAAAATGCACGCGAACTGGGCATGCGCATTGAGGCTGGCATGACAACAATCAACCATCTCGGCCTCGCGCTGCCGGAAGTGCCGTTCGGCGGCATCAAGGATTCCGGCTATGGCACAGAAGGCGGCTCAGAAGCGATCAATGCCTATCTGACCACAAAATTTGTGACCCATCTGGTTATCTGACATTATTTTATTGCCAGACATTACGCCCCGCCGGTGATCACACCGGCGGGGTTTATTTATCCTCATGACTAATAAAATTATTCAGAATTCGTTTGATCTTTCAGATTGTTGCGTTACGCTCCTGACCGAGCCGGCCAAAAACAAAAACACGGCCGCGTGAATGAGGGGAACTACAGCATGACACTGATGACAACAGTCAAAAAACACAAGCTGAACAAGCTCGCACTGGCGCTGGCATTCAGCACAGCTTTAACAGGCTCAGTGCTGATGGGCGCAGCCAATGCTGCCACACCGGCAGATACGCTGGTGATCGCCATGGCGACCGATGATGTGATTTCGCTGGATCCGGCGGAATCCTTTGAAATTACCACAGCAGAAATTCTGGCCAACAGCTATGGCCGCCTGCTGCGCACAGACTATAAAGACCCGTCCAAGCTGGTCGCTGATATTGCCGAGAGCTGGGAAGTTGCTGAAGACGGCAAGACTTTCACCTTTAAAATCCGCAAAGGTCAGAAATTTGCCTCCGGCAATCCGATTACCGCACATGATGCTGCTTTTTCGCTGCAACGCGCGGTGAAGCTCGATCAGAGTCCTGTTTTCATTCTCAGCCAGTTCGGCCTGACCAAAGACAATGTGGATGAGAAAGTCTTTGCCAAAGATGATGACACGCTGATTTTCACCTCGGAAAAAGCCTTTGCACCAAGCTTTGTTTATAACTGTCTGACTGCCACAGTCGGCTCTGTTGTTGACAGCAAGCTGCTCAAAGAACACGCGAAACCGGTCACACCGACTGCGGATTCCAAAGCAGATAATGATTTCGGCCATGAATGGCTGAAGCGTAATTATGCAGGCTCCGGCGCTTATGCAATCAAGGACTGGCGTCCGAATGAAATCATTATGATGGAGCGCAATGAGTCTTACGACGGTGAAAAACCACCGCTCAAGCGCATTATCTATCGCTATGTGAAGGAAAGCGCATCGCAGCGTATTATGCTGGATGCCGGTGATATTGACATTGCCCGTAATCTCGAACCGGGCGATCTTGAGGCCATCTCCAAAGATGAGCGCTTCCACACGGCCAGCGCGCCGAAAGGCACCATCTATTATTTCAGTCTCAACCAGCAGAACGAGACATTGTCCAAGCCGGAAGTCCGTCAGGCTGTAAAATATCTGGTGGATTACAGCGCTATTCAGTCCACCCTGATTAAGGGCATCGGCACGATCCACCAGAATTTCCTGCCCGCCGGTATGCTTGGTTCAACGGACGAAAACCCGTTCAGCCTCAATGTTGAAAAAGCCAAGGAACTGCTGGAAAAAGCCGGTCTGAAAGACGGTTTCACCATTACCATGGATGTACGCAACACACAGCCGGTCACCGGTATTGCAGAATCCATTCAGCAGACTTTTGCCAAAGCCAATATCAAACTGGAAATCATTCCGGGCGACGGCAAACAGACACTCACCAAATATCGCGCACGCAAGCATGATATTTATATCGGCCAGTGGGGCATCGATTACTGGGATCCGCATACCAATGCCGATACATTCGTGACCAATCTGGACAATAGCGACAATGCGGTTTCAAAAACCAGTGCATGGCGCAATTCGTGGGAAATTCCTGAACTAACCCAGAAAACGCTGGCCGCTGTTATGGAAAAAGACGCTGACAAGCGCGCACAGCAATATCTGGATCTTCAGAAAGAGTTCCGCGATACCAGCCCGTTCACCATGATCTATCAGCTGAACGAAGTGGCGGTTGTGTCCAACAAGGTGAAAGATTTTATCATTTCACCGGATACCAATTATGTGCTGAAAGCCTCAAAAGAATAACCAACAGAAACGGCCGCAGACTTATATCTGCGGCCGTTTTCAAATCCTGTTGCTAAGAGGTCGCCGTTTAGCGCACAACTAATATAGCCGTTTTGGTATGTGTCAGCACTTCACTGGTCTGGCTGCCCAGCAATAAGCGGCCGATACCGCGGCGGCCATGGGATGTCATCACAATCAGATCAACATCACTGTGCTGGCTGAAATCGATAATCGCCTCGGCAGGCCAGCGCTCATCAATATGTTTCAGCGTGGCAGTAATACCGGCTTTGGTGGCCGCCTCACCAGCCGCTTTGAGAATATCCTGCGCCTGTCGCGCCTGATTTTCATTATAGATTTCGATATCTTTCGGGCTGGCAATCCAGCCTGCGCTGCTGGCAGTTGCCATCATCGGAAAAGGCTCGGTCACAGTCAGAATAGTCACTTTGCTTCCAAGTTTAGAGGCCAGTTGCAGCCCCTGTTCCAGACCTTTTTGTGCAAGCTCAGATCCGTCCGTAGCAATCAAAATATGCTTATACATTATGCTGTCCCTGCCCCGTTAAATGACCTGTCTTCAGTGAAGCCGGAGCCAAAGCATCAGTAAACCTCACGCTGAAGCAGATTTTATCTTAAAACGCATAATACCATGTGTGAAGCCGGATTCCGCACAATGCGATCAACAAAATAGCGCAAAACGGCAGAGATCCAAGAATTACCGGCAATTACAACTTAAAATAATAAAATATTGTGATACCATCATTTCAGTAACATGGTAAAATTATCATGTTACTTCAAAGATAATAACTTTGAAGAAGGCAGACTTTATTCCGGAAAGGTACTCAAACGCTGCAGGAGAAATAAAATGAAACTTATTTCTAGAATTTACGATCATTACGGCTCTGCAAAACAGGTCGTGCATAATCTTGAGGCTGCAGGCTTTCCTCACTCTGACATTGTCATTGTCAGCCGCAAATTTGCGGAAGAAGATACAACCATGTGCGATGAAATCGTCAACTATGCCGGTATCGGCACTGTGATTGGCGGTATTGCCGGTTTGATTACAGGTTTCGGCCTGATCGCGGTGCCGGTTGTCGGTTCTGCGGCTTTAACTGCCGGCTGGCTGGTTGCCGCTTCGATCGGTATGCTGACCGGCGCGGCCATAGGCGGCATTATCGGCAGCGTTATCAGTTCCTTTGCCTCTCACGGCATCAGCAAGGAAGATGCCCGCCTGTGCATTGAAGCCTCCAAGCTCGGCAATACGATTGTCAGCCTGCGCCTGAAAGGCGGAGCCGGAAACCTCACTGAAACACAGGTCAGCCAGATTATGGATGTTCAGGGGGCAATGACTGTTGACCAGTTCCGCGACCGTATCCAGCAACAGCGCAATGCGAAAAATGCGGGTTCCTATACAGGAAAACCGGTTCACCGCACCTGAACTGACAGCGCGACTATGCTGGCTGAGCTTGACGTGATGCCGGTATAACCGGCATCAGATAATGAATAGGCTATCCTTTTTTATGGAAAGCCTCCGGCAAGCTCATCGCATTTTTCTGGCTCGTAAACAGCACGGTCGGATCAATACGCCCGACACCGCGATAAGGGCTGGTATGGATCGCCAGAATCCACATACTCATCGTTGCAGTCACAATATAAATGGCGAGCGCTTTGCGCCCTGCTTTCGGCCTGTCCGCATGAACAGAGGCTATAACGACCAGAGTCAAAACAGTCAGGAAAAATACCAGATACCACTTGTAATGATTGACAGAGCTTGATCCCAACGCAAGACGCGCATTACGGGCATCCTGCATTTCATCAAAATCCCGCACCATCTGCGACATCAATGCCCCCGGTATATCGCCGCGTGCAAGGCTGATCATCGAGACACGGATATTCTGCAACGCCTCCTCAACCGCGCGGGCGGGCTGGGTATTGTAGCCTTTATGCCATTCCTCAGAAATCACTGTTACACGGTAAACTGTGAGCGCCTTGAGCAAAACCGGATCATTCAGAGCCTCCGGCCGCGCCATACCGATCAGACGGGTGATAGATGAGCGTTCTTCGCTAGCGGCCTGATCTGCACGGCCATTCACCGTCCAGATATCAGCAGCGACAAAGCCCAGCGCCAAAGCCCATGCCGTTGCAATTGTGCCGACAAATGCTGCGATCGGCAGCGTCAGAATATCTTTCGATGCCTGTCTTGCGAAAATGCGCAGAAACACCAGTCCGACTGCATAGAAAATGATGCCACAAATACAAAACAGCAAGAACATCAAAGCTGGTGATATACCGAACAAATGGTGCATTCTGCCCCCTCCGAGCAAATAACGCGCAAACTATAATAGAAAAAGTCCGGAGTGCTTTTGCGCTCTCTTCACTGTTTGCACAATATACTGCCGTACATTAAATAACAGTTCAATGCCAGAGCATGTCTCGCATAGGTGGGTACTGATTTGAGTACCAAGCCATGCGTAAAAACAAAGAATATCTCATCCCTTTTTATCCGGCATAACCGGCTTGCTGGCGCATATAATCTCGCGGAGAACTGCCGAGCATACGCTTGAACATTGTCGTATAGGCCGCAGCACTTTCATAACCGGTATCGAAGGCAACCGATGTAATCGGCTCACCGGAAGCAAGCTTTGGCAGTGATGCGAAAATACAGGCCTGCTGACGCCATGTCACAAAACTCACACCGGTCTGCGCACGGAACAGCCTTGTAAAAGAACGGCGGCTCATACCCATTTTCTCTGCCCAGCTGTCAATATCCGCAGCCGGATCAGGCGCTTTTAAAAATGCTTTGCACAATGCAGCCAGTGCCGGCTTTTCCGGAAACGGCAGTCCCAGCTCACGCACCGGCAGGCGCTTAATCTCATGGAGCAGCAGGTCAAAAAGCAAGCCACTGCGCTCATCATCCGCATCAGGTTTTTGCAGCTTCACTACCTCTGCGAGCAGGCTGCGCACCAGCTCATTAACCGACAACACGCAAGGATGACCGCTATGGTCATAGTCGCGCATATAGACCGATTGCATTTCAACACCGGAGAACATTTCAACCCGATGTTCGATACCGCGCGGAATAAGCAAAGCATGATCCGGCGGGATCATCCAGCGCCCGCGCTCAGTTACAACCAGTGCAACGCCTGAACGCGCATAAAGAAACTGCGTTCGGGAATGGCGGTGCATCGGGATCAGCAAGCCGCCCGGATATTGTCTGGCAAGGGCTACAACCGGATCAGCGGCATGTTCGATCAGATGAAAACCCTGCGAAATCAGTGTATTTATATCATCAGGACTATTTAAATGCATGATTTGGCCCAGTTAAGAAACTTTACGTCCTTAGCACGAAAGCAGGCCAGAGAAAAGCGGACTAAGCAGAATGCTGCCAGTCAGAGAAAAATCAAAAAGCGGCATCCGGTCAGATAAGGCACAGAGCATCATCTTTATCGGCGCTGAACGCTACATGAAATATTGACCTCTGACTTACAGAAAGAATGCATATATCCGGCTGATGCCGGACAGCGCGTGACTTCAAAAAAGGCATAACATATCCGGAGCACTTGCAATGACGACCGTGACCAGCCAGTCACCAAAAATAACTGAAGCCACAACTGTTTCACTGATTGTGGTTGTCAGCTTCTGCCACATGTTCAACGATATTATGCAATCGCTGCTGTCAGCGATCTATCCGTTGATTAAAACCAATTATAATCTGGATTTCCGTCAGATCGGCTTCCTGACCATGACCTTCCAGATCACGGCCTCCCTTCTGCAACCGGTCATCGGCATTATCACCGACCGCTGGCCGATGCCTTATTCTCTGCCGCTCTCCAGTGTCAGCACATTCACCGGCCTTTTGCTGCTCGCCAATGCCGACAGCTATACGGTGCTGCTGATCGGCTCCAGCCTGATTGGTCTGGGATCGGCGATCTTTCATCCAGAGGCTTCACGTGTGGCGCGTATTGCCTCCGGTGGTCGCCACGGCTTTGCCCAGTCCCTGTTTCAGGTCGGCGGCAATTTCGGCTCGGCACTCGGCCCTCTGCTTGCCGCTTTCATCATTCTGCCAAATGGTCAGTCGAGCGTTGCATGGCTGGCAATCATTGCGGTTTTCGGCTTTATCGCGCTGACCCGCGTCAGCCGCTGGTATGCTGAGAAACAGCGTCAGAGCAAAAACAAACCTGCTGCAGACCGCACTCTGCCGCTGCCGCAGGGACGCGTGATGTTCGCCATTTTGGTTCTGGTGCTGCTCACCACGACCAAGAATGTGTATATGGCCAGTATTTCCAGCTATTTCACCTTCTTCGTCATCGAGAAATTCGATGTCACGGTACAAAATGCCCAGCTGATGCTGTTCCTGTTCCTCGGTGCATCGGCAGCCGGTGTTTTCATCGGTGGTCCGATCGGTGACAGAATGGGCGCCCGTTTCGTCATCTGGTTCTCGATCCTCGGCGTTATTCCTTTCGCCCTGATGATGCCTTATGCCAACCTGTTCTGGACCTGTGTTCTGGCCGTTGTCATCGGTATTATCTTCTCCTCGGCATTCTCCGCAATTGTGGTCTTTGCACAGGAGCTGGTACCGGGACGTGTCGGCATGATCGCCGGTGTATTCTTCGGCTTCGCATTCGGTGCGGGCGGTATCGGGGCTGCATTGCTCGGCGATTTTGCCGACAGCCACGGCATTGAATATGTCTATTGGCTGTGTTCATTCCTGCCACTGCTCGGCGTGCTGACAATCTTACTGCCGCGCCTGCCGAAAAAAATGGCCGCATAATCGGCCTAGAAAAGAGAACGGGGAAGACCTTACGGTCTTCCCCGTTTTTTTATCTCAATCATTCTTCCGGAGCGCACTTTTCCGTCGGGACCTAATCGCCGGAAAAGCAAAACGGGAACCGCCGCCTGCTCCGGAACAAAGACCGGATATTATTTTTTGATGCTTTCCAGCAGCTCGTCATAAGCCTTGCAGGCTTCATTCATATCAGTGGTACCCTGATATTTGGTCTGCATTTCCTGCGACTTTGTCATAATTTCCTGAGCGCGGCTCGGATCTTTCGTCAACACTTCCTGAATTGCAGCAGTTAAGTCTGTTGCTTTCTTGGTCAGTTCTTCCTGCGTGCAGGCAGATGCTGCGGAACTTGCAGCAGCAGAGATGAGCAGTGCAGAAAAGGATGCAGCAACCAGTGTTTTGAATTTCATAGAAGTATCTCTCTTTATGATCTGTCGATAAACGAGCAATATTTTATGCACCGGCAGCTTATGTTGGTGTTTTTATCTTTCAAAATAACAAATTATTTTCACTTAAAACAAAAACCACCTGCCAGTGACAATATTTCCATTTCTGCCAAAAATGGATTATAGAAAGCAACAGGACTATGGGGGGAGCAATATGTTGCGAGTGGTGTTTTTGTCTGTTTCGGTACTGGGTATGACGACGAATGTCTGGGCACAGCCCATAGATACATACTGGGCACGCTTGAGCAAACAGGATCATTACAACTCATCAGGCGTGGCGCTGAATTCCGCAGCCACGATTATCCGTCAGGATCGTGCCAATTTTTACATTTTTGGCAAAATGGATCCGGAAGATGAATCCGATGTGTTTTTCAACGACAAGGCGAACCGCGCAAAGCTGGAGAAAATGCTTTCCGAAGGCTCACTTTCCGACCGCGACCGCGCAATTATTGAAAACGGCACACCGCTGATACGCGTGGACATTCATCCGGAACATGTCGAAGTCACTGTCGCGCAGGACTAGAGCGTGTCGCGTTTAATTGCACACGCTGCGCTTGCTCTAAACAGATTTCAGGTCTTTCCAGAAATAGATCGTACCGGTCAAAGTGCCGAAAGGATCGAGAGCGAAATCCGGCACCTCGCCGACCCGTTTAAAGCCCAGCCGCTCATAAACTGATACCGCAAGACTGTCGCTTGCCGTATCAAGCATCAGATGTGTGCGGCCATGCTGCAATGCCAGAGCTTCCGCAGCCTGCATCAGCAATGTTGCCACACCGCGCCCGCGACAGGAGACAGAGGTCATCAGCTTGCTGATCTCCGCACGATGCGGCTGGTTCGCGGTCTGCACCAGAACCAGACTGACTGTACCGGCAAGCTTCTCACCGTCAAAAGCACCGAGAATAATCCGCTCTCCGTTCTGCGCAGAGTTCATCGCACCCTCCCAGAATGCCTCTGCCGTTTCCGGCTCAAGAGGATGCATGAAGCTGACAGACCCGCCGCTGGCGACTGTTTCAACCAAAAGATCGCGCAGCTGTGCGATACGTCTATTATCATAAGGCAGAGGTTTAATTTCGAAGCCAGTCATAACCATCAGCTTTCACAAGAATGAAAATCCGCATAAATTATTTTGAGCGCAATCCTGCTGTAAACAGCATAAATTACTAGTTTTAAAAAAATCAATAAATATTTGAATTATCTAATTTAAAACAGAGCCAATATGCTCTCAAAATAAAAAAGCAATTTAAAAA
Source organism: Pseudochrobactrum lubricantis (assembly GCF_041929865.1). NCBI lineage: Bacteria > Pseudomonadati > Pseudomonadota > Alphaproteobacteria > Hyphomicrobiales > Brucellaceae > Pseudochrobactrum > Pseudochrobactrum lubricantis. The sequence goes on along the minus strand of NZ_JBHEEE010000008.1, from coordinate 29,294 downwards.
ACTTGCCCTCATAATCGGGCAAACTTGCTGGTCATAATTAGGAAAGCTGCTTAAGAGCAACCTTAGCAATGGTCTGGGGGCTGATGTGTATCAAATTCTTTTAAAAGCAACATTCGTGACTGCCTTGGTCGTCGCGTTGAGCCAGATATTTTCATTCAGCATCCGTTATGCATCCGGCCAGCCCTTCACTGCTTTTGTCTTTCTGATGAATTCAATTATGCCTGTACTGACCGGCTTTCCGATCAGCATGTATATTTTCATACAAAACGCCAAACTGAAAAAGACATCAGACGAGCTGACAGAGGCTAACAGGCTGTTGCAGATACGCGCCGACACTGACAGCATGACCGGTCTTCTGAACAGAAATGCTTTTCTCGAGCAGGTCAAACACGCCAACAAAAACTGCACGCAAGCAGCATTGCTGGTGATAGACGCCGATAATTTTAAAAACATCAATGATCTTTACGGTCATCACGCCGGTGACAAAGCTCTGACTGCAATTGTCAGCGCGCTCCGCTCGCCATTGCGGGTGGATGACCTTATCGGCCGTATCGGTGGTGAAGAATTTGCCGTATTCCTCAGCAATACCAATATGGCTGAGGCGCAGAATATTGCCGAGCAATTACGCAAGAGCGTTGAGGCAATCAATTTCATGCCCCTGCCGGATCAGCCTTATCCGCTGACAATCAGCATCGGCATCGCCCTTTCCTCCGGCATTGTGACTACCGCACAGCTCATCCGCATGGCAGATCAAAGCCTGTATCAGGCAAAAGCAAACGGCCGTAATCAGGTGGTGCTCAACCAGCAAAGCCTCGGCCACAACCGCAACACCACCGGTTAAGCCGAGTGCATGCGCACGGACATATCAAGCCACAAAAAAGACCGTTCGCAATGTCTGCATAACGGTCTTTTTCGTTTGAGTGCTAGTGAAAGTGCTTATTCGAGCCCGAGAAACTGAAACGGCTCTGTTTCCTTAAACTGCTCATTCACATTGCCGGCAAAGACATTGGTCTGATTTTCACCCAGATCGAGTTTTTTGACCTTACCGGTCTCAGCGGAGAAGTCCATGCCTTTCAGATCGACCCAGAATGTATTGGGTGTGAGTGCAGACTCAAAGAAATAAAGTTTGCGCTTCTGATCGGCCACAGTTCTCCAACGTGTGGAAGAGATATTCGGCTGATCCGGTGTGGTAATACCATATGGCACCGACACATTGCGAATAACGCCAAACACACTTGCCAGCGCCACATCCGGATTTTCGCTCTTCGGAATGGCATTAATATAGAATGATGCGCGGGCAAAACGGTCTGCGGCACGATTGGTGCCCGGCAGCATGACTGTGCCGCCGATCTGCTGCCAATAGCTGTTCAGTGCCAGCTGCTGGTCAAAAGTCGGGGAATTCGTCATGACCTGATATTTACGGTTGTGATGAATAACCTGCTTGCCGTCGATATATTCGATAATTGCGCTGTCACCACTCGCATCGGAAATGGCCAGATGCAGCGTTGCCAGTCTGCTTTCACCCGGAACCTTATCGGTAACAATCGTATAAGGCTCGGTCTTCAGCGCGGCAACGGCTTCTTCCACCGTTGCATAATTATCAAGCACATATTGCGCCCAGGCAGCAATTGTCAGGCCGGGCTTGTCTTTTGTAAATTCCGGATATTCAGATTCTACCAGCCATAAAACGCTGGCAGAAAGCCCGACTTCATTCATGCCGTCTGTGGTTGCAATATCATAGCCCGAAGCGATGACGCTGCCATATTTCGATGTCCACTCAATCGAGTTTTCACCGGCCTCGCCATTCCGCTTCATGCCCTTCGGAAACAGCCAGAGATTGGTCGCAACATCCACTTTCCAGTCCATGGAACGTGCCGTGATCACATCATCATTTGCACCCTGATAGACGACACGGGTGCAGGCTTCCGCGATCAGCGGCGAAGCGAATAAGGACAATGCAACTGTTTTAGCCACAAGCGCGGAACGAACCGCTTTACGGTGCAGAAACATCAGAAAACCCCGCTTTTTGAATAAGATCAGAACCGCATGGACAGACCGAGAACCGGCCCGTGCTGCACGACATCCCATTTAAAAGTGTGTCCGGTAAAATCATCACCCTGATAATCCTGCGACAGAACGCGGTAGCCAATGCGCAGATTGGTCGGGCGGTCAAACAGGAAAGTCCGGTAGCCGAGATAGGCCTGCGCATTCACGCTGAGTTTGGAGCCGACGCCAAAACCGCCGATATCAGCCTCACCGGACAGATTCCAGCGCTCGTTCATGTCAGTTTTCAGGCGCACACCGATAAACGGATCTGTCCATTCTGCTTTTTTGGTGACACTGAATCTTCCGACAGCAAGATCAGCTTTGATCTTTGTCCAGCGTACACCCACTGTCGGCTCGACTGTAAAACGCTGCGGATCGTTGAAAACGGTTACGCCGCCCAGTTCCTGCTCATAAACGCGATAGAATGCACCACCGGCAATCGAGGTTGTCTTCACATTCAGAGCCAGCTCATTGGCGAACAGGTTTTCATCCTGTGTGGTGGAAACATATTGACCGTCGATATAAAAACCCAGCGGGCCTTTAACAATCTCAACATTTCCCATCACCGCCATATCAAGATTATCAAAAATCTCGGAGAACGGGATATTCACATCCGTATGAATACCGGCCAGAGCAGATTTACCTTTGAGCGAAGCACCCCAGACATAAGGACTGACGATAATCTTCCAGCCATCTTCGGCAATATATTGCGGCTGAGCCACATCGGCAGCCATTGCGTTACACATCATAGCCAGACCGGAAAGCGCTGAAGTCGTGAGAAGTGCAATATTACGCATAAGCAGGCATGCCCCTTGCCGATAAATTAAGAATCTATTGAGAAAATAGATGATTATGGCAGCGGGTCAACTTCCGTCCGAAGTATTCAGCTGGCATTTCCAATAAATAACATGATAAGACAAAAATAAATTGTGCAACCGGATTAAAAAAGCTGCAACAGCAAGCAATGTTCAAACGGTTTTTATTTCCAGATCATAGACCAGCACACCACCTGTACCGCCCTGCGCCGCAGCCACAATTTTCGCGCCGGTTTGCTGATGCTCAGGATCAGCAAGATAGGTATCACGGGATTCAGCATCAGCAAAATCCACAATAAAACCTTCCGAATAACCTTTATCCATGCCGGTTTCAGGGCTGACATTCTTACCAAGATGCACGGCGAGGAGCCCTTTTAAGCGAAATTTTAATGCCACGATTTCTGCAAAAATCGCATCCTTCTCAGCCTGTGAAACCGATGCTTTAAAGTGAATGAAGACACAGTGACGGATCATAAGGTTGCCTATCTAATTTGTGTGCGTGCACGCGGACGGTAATCATTGCGCTCATCAGCAAAAATCACGGCAGGCAGCGGCGGTAAACCGCGGATAATATCCGCTGCTTTTTCCCCCACCATAATGGTTGGCGCATTGGTATTGCAGGACGGCACGCGCGGCATCACCGAACTGTCACAGACACGCAGTCCCTCCAGCCCATGAACTTTAAGATCAAGACCGACAACGGCATCTTCACCCGTTCCCATTTTGCAGGTGCCTACCGGATGATGATCGGTTTTCGCATTGGCACAACCATAATCAAACAAGTCCTGATCGCTCACCACCTGCTTACCCGGTAGTTTTTCCGCCAGAATAAAAGGTTTCAAAGCCGCCTGATCGAAAATTTCGCGTGCGATTTTCAATCCCTCAATCGACATTTTAACATCATGGGGATCAGACCAGTAATTCGGGTCAATCAGCGGCGCAGCCGCCGGATCAGCAGACCGCAACCGCACCGTGCCGCGCGAACGTGGATGCAGATAGGCGGAATTAAGCGTGACACCGGCATTTTTAAGTTTTGCAACACCGGCTTCGATACCGGAGCCGAGGCCAAGATGAAACTGAATATCCGGCGAACGTGCTTGCGGGTCTGCATACCAGAAACCGCCGGTCTCAAACAGGCTGGATGCGACAGGCCCTGAGCGGAACAACATATATTCCAGCCCTGCCCACAATGTGCGATGCAGCTTGGCGACATTGTCATAGGTATGATCGCCCGTGCATTCTGAAATCACAAACAGGTCAAGATGATCCTGCATATTGGAACCCACACCGGCCAGATCGTGCTGAACCGCAACACCGGCAGATTTCAGATGATCCGCAGGACCAATGCCCGATTGCAGCAATAGTTTCGGCGAGCCGATAGCACCGGAACACACCAGAACTTCGCGCTCAGCGCGGATAATCTCTGTGCCTTTGGCAGTGACAATTTCCACACCAACTGCCTGTGATCCCTCCAGCACAATGCGCGTTACGGCAGCACCGAGCCGGATTGTCAGGTTCTTGCGGTTTTTAACCGGCTCAAGATAAGCAAGTGCTGCCGAAGAGCGGCGGCGGTTACGTTGCGTCAGCTGATAAAACCCGACACCGGCCTGTGTCTTACCATTAAAATCATGATTATAAGGAATACCAAGCTCCTGCCCCGCGCGGATATAAGCATCGCAAATCGGCAAGGCAGAAACCGGCATCGACACGCCAAGCGGCCCGCCATAGGCATGATAATCATCAGCAAAACGCTGATTATCCTCAGCACATTTGAAATATGGCAGAACCTCGCGATAGCTCCAGCCTTTGCAACCGTCTTCTTCAGCCCAGAGATCATAATCCGCCGCATTACCGCGTGTATAAAGCTGGGCATTAATCGTCGAACCGCCGCCGATGACTTTAGCCTGCGTATAGCGCAGCACCCGCCCCTTCATATGTTTTTGCGGAACAGTCTCCCAGCCCCAGCTGGCAACACCTTTGGTCATCTTGGCAAAGCCTGCAGGCATATGAAACAACGGATTGCGATCGCTGCCACCGGCTTCCAGCAGCAAAACTTTAACATCAGAATCTTCTGACAAGCGGTTTGCCAGAACACAACCGGCAGGCCCCGCACCGGTGATAATATAATCATAATGCATGGTTCTGATCCTTAAATCAGGTCATTTCAGAAATGCACGTCAGAAGCGCGCAATTGACAGGCCGCCATCCGCAGCAATCACTGTTCCCGTGGCAAAATGCATGGCACCGGAAGCAAGACCGGCACAAATCGCTCCGATATCCGCCGCCTCTCCCCAACGTCCGACCGGCACCAGTCCTTCAGCAATCAGCGCATCATATTTTTCTGAGACTTTTGCAGTCATATCTGTGCGGATAATGCCGGGACGAACCTCAAAAACCGCAATACCACTCTGAGCAAGCCGCAAAGCCAGCCCCTGACTGAAAGCCGATAAACCTGCTTTGCTGACACAATAATCCAACCGCTCGGGTGAACTGGCAGATGCGGAAACCGAGGTAATATTAATGATTGTACGGGGTTTCTGACTGTGCTTCACCGCCAACATTGAGCGTACAACAGCCTGCGTAAAAAAGATTGTACCCCGCAGATTAACATTCATGACCGTGTCAAATTTCTCCGGAAGCAACTCCAGAAAATCCCCGCGTATAACCGAGCCGATACCCGCATTATTCACAAGGCAATCAATTGTGCCAAAGTGCTGAAATATCGCATCAACCGTTGTTTGATGCTGACTGATATCAGACAAATCCGACTGCCAGTAATGCGCATCGGCACCCAGCGCACCGAGTTCCGCGAGTACAGGATCGTCAGTCTGAACGGCCTCTATTCCGGTGACCGCTATATCAAATCCCGACTGCGCAAGCGCTTTGGCAGTCGCGAAGCCAATACCGCGACGGCCGCCGGTAATCAAAGCAACAGGACGCTGTGCAACTGTCATGACTGCAAATCCTTTGCAGAAATATGTGCGGCCACCCGCAATGCCTGTGCAGCAATTGTGAGTGCAGGATTAACCGCCGCAGATGTCGGCAGAAAAGATGCATCAACCACAAACAAATTGGGATGGTCATAGGCACGGCAAAAAACATCCAGCGGTGCCTGTGCCGGATCACTCCCCATCCGCACCGTTCCGCATTGATGTGACGGTGTACGCTTGTCAAAAACACGGGACAAAACGAGCGGAAAGCCAGCCGCCTTCAGCACTGTCTTCAGCTTTTTCACCAGATCAAGATGCGCCTGCCAGTTGGTACGCTGCCACTGCATGATGATGCGTTCGCCATCCACCATAATCCGGCTGTCCGGATGCGGAAGATCCTCGCTCATCGCGTAGAAATCGATGGCATGGGCGGAGAGTTTGTTCAGCATCCATAGCGGTACTTGCGGCAGGCTGGCTTTGAGAATCTGCCCGGAAACACGTCCCAGAAGCTGCACATTCCCTAAAGGTGCGCCACCCTGACCATCGGAAAGATAGAAGTCATTGAGGCCGAAAGTCTTTTGATAAACAGACGTGTTTTTATACCATGGCGACACGGCCAGAACCGCACTCGCATTATGGTTCATGAAGTTACGACCAACCTGCCCTGAGGAATTGGCCAGTCCCTGAACGTGCTGCGCATTGGCTGAGCGCAGCAGCAAAGCGGCAGATTGCACCGCCCCCGCAGACAGGATTACCAGTTTCGGTGTCAGGCGATGCTCAGTGCCGTCTTTCACATAGCAGACACTCTCAATATGCCTGCCGTCAGCCGCCGTGTTCAGTTTTGTCACCCGTGAACCGGTTTGCAAACGGATATTGGAATGCTGCAAGGCTTTGGCCAGCGCAGTCGTTTCGGCATCCATTTTGCCGTCATCGCAATTGGGATGCGCATCCCACGGCGTTTTCGCCTTGCGCAACCAACGCTCCACATCCACACCCAGAGGCAGTGAAAAAGGCTGCAAACCATTAGCCTTCAGCCGTGCCCTTACCTTAGCAATTGCAGGCTCTTCAGGCACAGGCGGAAAGGCATAAGGCTGAGAATGTTTCGGCTCAGTCGGATCGTCACCCGCAGCGCCCCGCACCTGATAAAGCTGCTCGGCTTCAGAATACCACGGCTCAAGCTCTTCATAGGCGAACGGCCATGCAGGAGACACGCCCTCCCTGTGTTGCATCTCCTCAAAATCCTCGGCACGGTAACGCAACAGCACCGCACCATAGAATTTTGAATTGCCGCCGACATTGTAATAATTACCGGGATTAAAAGCTGTATATCCGCCTGCACGGGCGCTTTTCTCATACCAAAACTCGTCTGGCCGGAAAAAGCCGCGCTGAAAAATTGCAGCCTGATCGCGATTTTCCGGTCTGTCCGGCAAATGCCCGCCAGCCTCAAGGATCAGAATATCAGCGCCGCTCGCCGCCAGCCCCGAAGCGATTGTTGCCCCGCCGATACCTGAACCGATAATGACAATATCCGGCTGCCTGGATGAGAAAGTACCCATGCACTTATCTCACGCAATACGCTGTTGCGTTTGCGGATCAAAGAACACGGCTTTATCCAGATTAAAGGCCAGCCGCGCGGTCTGCCCTGCATGGATATGCGCATCTGCCCGCAATCGCGCTACCACTTCCTTACCGCCGAGCTTGGTCACGGCAAAAGTGTCCGATCCGGCTGGTTCCACAACCTCAATGTGGCAGTCACCTTCCGCGATAGTGCCCGCATTACGGTCTGTGCCGTCAGGATCAGTCAGCGCCTCAGGACGAATACCGAAGACCACTTGTTTACCAGCATAGGCGTCCAGTTCCTTCTGTCTCGCAGGCACCGGCAATTTCAGCGGGTCGCTATCTGGCCGTTCGAGTGAAATCTGCAGCCCCTGCTCACTGTTTTCTACGGTTGCGGTCAGCAAATTCATAGCTGGCGACCCCATAAAATCCGCTACGAACATATTGACCGGACTGTTATAAATTTCTGCCGGAGTGCCGAATTGCTGCAGAATTCCGTCTTTGAGAACGGCAATTTTTGTTGCCAGTGTCATCGCTTCAATCTGGTCATGGGTCACATAAACGATTGTGGTTTTCATACGCTGATGCAGACGTTTGATCTCGGTGCGCATATCCACACGCAGCTTGGCATCAAGATTGGATAATGGTTCATCAAACAGAAAGACCTGCGGATTGCGCACCAGCGCCCGCCCCATTGCCACACGCTGGCGCTGACCGCCGGAGAGCTGGCTGGGTTTGCGATCCAGTAAATGCCCGATCTGCAGCATTTCCGATACGTCGCGAATGACCTTTTCACGTTCATCTTTCGGAACGCCGCGCACTTCCATGCCGAATGCGATATTTCCGGCAACCGTCATATTCGGATAAAGCGCATAGGACTGAAATACCATGGCAATATCACGTTTGGACGGCGGCAGATCAGCGACCGCTTGACCATTAATAGCAATATCACCCGCGCTGATCGGCTCCAGTCCGGCAATCGTGTTGAGCAAAGTGGATTTTCCGCAGCCGGACGGCCCGACAAGCACCAGAAAACCGCCCTCCTCAACCTCAAGACTGATATCTTTGAGAATTTCTACCGCGCCGTATGACTTGCGAAGGTTTGTAATTTTAAGAAATGACATGAATTATCCCTTCACAGCACCGGACATCAGACCACGTACAAAATAGCGGCCGGAAACGATGTAAACGATCAGCGTAGGCAGCGCCGCGAGGATCGCCGCTGCAAAATGAACATTATATTCCTTCACCCCTGTTGAGGATGAGACAAGATTATTCAGCGCCACAGTCATCGGCGTGGATGACGCGCCGGAAAAAGACGCACCGAACAGAAAGTCATTCCAGATATTCGTGAACTGCCAGATCACCGAAACTACGATAATCGGCCCTGAAGACGGCAGCAGAATGCGCCGGAAAATCTGCATGAAACTTGCCCCGTCGATCTGGGCGGCACGCACCAGTTCTGTCGGAAATGCCTCGTAATAATTCCGGAAATACAGAGTTGTGAAGCCAAGACCATAGATGACATGCACCATGATAAGCCCCCAGATTGAACCGGAGAGCCCCAGCATTCCGAGAATACGTGCCATCGGGATCAGCACAATCTGAAACGGAATGAAGCAGGACAAAAGCAGCAATCCGAAGAAAATATTCGAACCGCGAAAACTCCATTTGGTCAGCACATAGCCGTTGAGCGCACCGACTATGGTAGAAATCGCAACAGCAGGCACCACCATCAGAATGGAGTTGATGAAGAACGGTTTCACGCCGGTTGGCTGCACACCGATCTGCGCTGTAGACCATGCAGACAGCCACGGCTCGATTGTCCAGCTTTGCGGCAGATTGAGCATGCCACCCTGCCGGATTTCCTCCAGCGGCTTGAAAGAATTGACCACCATCACATAAAGCGGCAGCAGATAATAAACAGCGAAGATCAGCAACAGCGTATAGATCAGCGCCCGCGTCAGCCTTTTATGCGAAATGGCATTTTGCGGATTGTCAGAACCACTCATCAGCGCTTCCCTCCGCGAATTTCCGCATAAAGATACGGGATGATGATCGAGAAAATCATCGCCAGCATGATAATCGCCGATGAAGCACCGATCCCCATCTGATTGCGGGTAAATGTATAGGAATACATAAAGGTTGCCGGCACTTCGGTTGCCTGTCCGGGGCCGCCGCCGGTCAAAGCAACAACAAGGTCATAGGCCTTGATCGCCAGATGCGCGAGCACCACAAAAGCCGATAAAAAGACCGGCCGCATCATCGGAATAATAATCCGGCGATAGGTCGTGAATGTCGATGCGCCGTCTATCTGCGCGGCCTTGATGATTTCATTATCCACGCCGCGCAAACCAGCCAGAAACATCGCCATAATAAAACCGGAAGACTGCCAGACAGCTGCAATCACCACACAGTAAATTGCGTAATTACGATCTTTAATCCAGTTGAAGTGAAAGCTCTCCCAGCCCCAGACCTGCATCGTATGTTCAAGCCCGATACCCGGATCGAGAAACCACTTCCATGCCGTGCCGGTTACAATGAAAGACAGCGCCATCGGATAAAGATAAATCGGGCGCAGAAAACCTTCACCGCGTATCTTCTGATCCAGCATAATCGCCAGAAACAGCCCGATTACCGAGCAGATAATGATATAAAGCGACGCAAAAATCGCCAGATTGGAAATTGCCCGCCACCAATGCGGCAGCGCCCAGAGCTTGGAATAATTCTCCAATCCTACGAAATTATAGGATGGCAGCATCTTACTGTCTGTCAGCGACAGAAGCCCCGTATAGGCAATGAAGCCATACACAAAAATCAGGATAATAAAAAAGCTCGGAGCCAAGACAAGTTTTGGCAACAGCTCCTGCAACCAGCTGCGGCTATTCATGGTCAATCACCACACTTGGCACATATCCGGCCAGACAACCGGACAGGCGCTTAAAAAAATTCAATTTCAAATGCTGTCAATAAATGACCGGTCACAATCGGTGCCGGATCACAGAGGCTGCGCAAAGGCAGCCTCCGGTTTTGCAATCAGTTTACTGAGCGGCGGCAACGGCTGCCACAAGCTCTTTCACAGCTTCTTCCGAAGTCAGTTCACCATTAAATTCGCGGGTTACAACGTCGTAAATCGCATTTTTAACAGCAGCAGGATTGGCATAGCCATGCGCCATGGAACCGAGCATTGTGCCCTTCTCACTAGCTTCCTTCACATCAGCGATTGCCTTTTTACCGCAGGCATCAAAGGCGGTATCCGGTACATCGGTACGTGCCGGTGCCGAACCTTTAACGACATTGAAAGCGGACTGGAATGTCGGGCTTTCAATCGCGGAAGCCATTTGCAGCTGTGCCGGAACTTTGTCTTCCGCAACTTTGAACATCGCAAACATATCGGAGTTGAAAGTTACAGCGCCCTGTGTCCCCGGATAACGCATACAGACGAAATCCTCGCCCGGTTTCTTACCGGCTTTGACAAATTCGCCCTTTGCCCAGTCACCCATAAATTGCAGACCGGCCTTCCCCTCAATCACCATCGCTGATGCCAGATTCCAGTCACGACCGGAGAAATTATCGTCCACATAGGAACGCAGCTTGGTCATACGATCGAAAGCCTGTTTCATCGTATCACTGCCCAGTGCTTCCGGATCGAGATCAATAAAGGCTTTTTTGTAGAAATCCGTGCCGAATGACAGCACCACGGCATCAAAAATCGTGCCGTCCTGCCATGGCTGACCGCCATGAGCCACAGGGGTAATGCCCTGTTCTTTAAACTTATCCAGCAGTGCAATCAGCTCATCCCAATTGGCCGGTTCTTTGCCGCCTGCCTTGTCGAGTGCTGCTTTGTTGATCCACATCCAGTTGGTGGTGTGAACATTCACCGGAGCGGCAATCCAGTGACCGTCATATTTGGCAAATTCCTGCAACGGTGCAGGAATAACCTTTTCCCAGCCTTCTTTACCCGCAACTTCATCCAGATTGCCGAGCGCGCCTTCTTTTGCCCAGTCACGAATATCAAAACCGAGCATCTGTACGGCGGTCGGCGGATTTCCCGCGGTAACACGGGCACGCAGAACGGTCATCGCTTCTGTACCGCCGCCACCGGCAACCGGCATATCCGTCCAGCCGATGCCTTTACCTTCGAGATCTTTCTTCAATACATCCAGAGCTGCCGCTTCGCCGCCGGCTGTCCACCAGTGCAGCACCTCTACATTCTCCGCAGCCTGAGCCGCACCTGCCATAAAACCTAAAGCCATTGCTGTTGTTGTCATAAACTTGCGCATCGTATTCCTCCCGTTTGCAAGTTGTCAGCAGCGGAATCCTCCCGCTTGGTCATTACGTGCTGTCCTCCCGAACAGCATAAATTTTCGGCTCGCAAGATTGATCGGGCTATTCTTTTACGACCAACCGTCAGGCGAAATAGGACGTTACAATTCTCCGTTCGTCAAGCAGTGTTCTGCAAAATTCAAATCGATTAAAATATTATTCTTCAGCCGCGCTCCCGTCACGCACCCAAAGCGTTTTTCGTGAGCCGATATGCATATTCAGAGTTTTTGTTTCCGTATAATCTTCAACAGCATGACGGCCAAGCTCTCTGCCCTGTCCGGATTGTTTATAGCCGCCAAACGGCAATTCCGATGCGCCATCCATAAAAGTGTTCATCCAGATTGTACCGGATCGCACTTTGCGCCCCACAGTCAGACATGTATCGAAATCACGGCTCCAGACACTGGCAGACAGGCCATAATCTATGGAATTTGCAATATGAATTGCCTCTTCCGCAGTTTCAAATGTCAGCACAGACAAGACAGGACCGAACACTTCCTCACGCGCCACGGCCATATCCGGCGTAACGCCCGACAGCAAAGTCAGCTCCATATATTGGCCGCTGTCAAATTCCACGGTTCCGCCGCCGGCACTCAGTGCAGCACCATCCGCTTTGGCACCGGATATATAGGTTTTGATTTTCTCCAGATGCTGCTCGCTGATAATTGCACCGACCTGCGTTTGCGGATCAAGCGGATCACCCAGTCTCACCTTTTTTGTAAGATCAATAATGCGGGAGATCACATCATCCGCAATATCTTTATGCAGAATCAGACGTGAACCCGCATTGCAACATTCACCGGCATTGAAATAGGCGCCAAACACCGCAGCATCGATAAATGCATCCAGATCAGCATCAGGAAAGACAATTTGCGGGTTCTTACCGCCAAGCTCCAGCGATACTTTTTTCAGTGTCTGAGCTGCATTCGCCATAATCAGACGGCCGACACCGGTTGAACCGGTGAAAGACACCATATCCACATCAGCATGTGTGCTCAGCAGTGCACCCGCACCGGCACCTGTACCGGTGATAATATTCACAACACCGGCAGGAACACCTGCTTCGGTCAGAATTTCACCCAAGATCAGTGTGGAAGCTGATGTCATTTCCGAAGGTTTGACCACACAGGAACATCCGGCAGCAAGAGCAAAAGGCAGCTTCTGGCTGATAATCAGAAACGGGAAATTCCACGGCGTAATCATCGACACAACGCCGATTGCCTCGCGCAACACAACGCCCAGCGTGCCGTCACCGAGTGTATTATAACTCTCACCATGCAAATCACGGGCAAGTGCCGCCGCATAGCGCCAGATATCAACAGCACCGGCAATCTCGCCCCGCACCTGACTGATCGGCTTTCCCGCCTCGACAGCGTCCCAGAAACTCAGTTCTTCTGCGCGCGTCTCAATCATATCCGCGATTTTCAGCAGGATATTGGAGCGTTCGGCACCGGTTTTGCTATTCCATATTCCTGTATCGAAGCTCTGTTTTGCAGCAGCAATCGCATGTTCTGCGTCAATATGACTGCCTTCAGGATAACGGCTCACCAGCACTCCGTGCCCCGGTGCAATGCGTTCCAGCATCCTGCCGGAGGCTGCGGCCACCCATTCGCCATCAATCAGCATTTTAAAATCACGAACAACGATATCTGCCGGAGGCTTGGGCGCAATCAGAACGGCCATTACCATTCTCCTTTAAAATTTGCCGGACGTTTGCCGCTGAAAGCCGCAACTCCTTCTCTGAGATCACCGGTTTTGGCGGCCAGCATGGAACCAAGTGTTTCAACCGCTGCGCCATTATCCTCGCCATTGGCAACGCCGATCATCAGCTTGGATATTTCAAGCGCCGCAGGTCCGCGCGTCACAATACGTGCTGCATAGGTCTTGGCAGCCTCCAAAGCTGAGCCGCTTTCAACAACCTGATCCACCAGCCCAAATTTGCAGGCTTCTTCAGCACCGAACATCTCGCCGCCCAGCACCATACGCCGGATAATCTGCGCACCAAAACGCTGCACCAAACGCTGTGTGCCGGACCAGCCGGGAACCATGCCGAGTGATGTTTCAGGCAGGCCGATTGTAACATGCTTTTCGGCAATGCGGATATCCGCAGCCCCGGCAAGTTCCAGCCCGCCGCCAAGGGCATGACCATTTATCGCGGCGATCAGCGGCATCCGCAATGTTGCCAGCCGCTCAAAAACCCGATGACCGAAACGCACCCATTGATGGCCGAATTCATTGGCCTGCATCGCGCCCCATGCTTTGATATCACCACCGGCAGAAAAGGCCTTGCCCGCGCCGGTGAGAATAACAACCCGCACGGCACTGTCCGCCTCAACCACATCACAGGCCGCGGATAATTCCTTCAGCATTTCAATATCAAATGCATTGAGCTTATCCGGCCGTGTGACAGTGATCGTGGCAATGGCACCGTCACAGGAGGTTATGATACGCGGCTCAGCCATGATCTGCCCCCTCGATCTGCTCTTGCAAGATACGCTGCGGTTTTTCCGGCAAAGTCAGACCAAGAATCTCATCCCTGAATAAAGCGGCATCCATCAGTTTCAGTTCCGGCGAAATGATGAGCGGAAATTCCGACTGCTCCAGAATATGCGCCTGCAAATCCACACCCGGTGCAATTTCCGTGAGCATGATGCCCTGTGGTGTCAGCTTCATCACGCAGCGTTCAGTCACATAGGTAATATCCTGTCCCTGCGTGACAGCACGGCTGCCGGAAAATGTGACATGCTCCGTCTCATTGACCAGCTTCTTCAGCTTGCCTTCTTTTTCAATAACCAGCCTGCCGCCCTCAATGCCGAGCTTTGCACCTGCATTGAACATGCCGGAAAAGACAATCTTCTTTGCCCGCGCAGTAATATCGACAAAACCACCGGCGCCCGCTGTCACATGCGGGCGGAAAGACAACCGCGATACATTGACGGAGCCGTCACGCCCGATCTCAAGAAAAGACAGCAGCGAGGCATCAAAACCACCGCCCTGAAAATAGGTAAACTGATAGGGCGAAGGCATATAGGCATCAGCATTGGAGGCGCAACCGAATGCAAAATCCAATAGCGGTACACCACCGACAGCGCCCTGCTCGATCACCCACGTGACAGAGCCGTGCAGCCCCTCTTCCATCAGAATACGCGGCACATTAGCTGAAATACCAAAACCGAGATTAACGCAGCTTCCCGCTTCAAGCTCCTGCGCAACACGGCGAGCAATGACCTTCTGCACATTGAATTCCGGCACGCGGAAACTCTCCAATGGTCTGAAAATCTCACCGGAAATCGCCGGATCATAAACTGTCTGCGTTGTCTGTTTCTGCTCCGGATCCACAATAATATAATCGACCAACATACCCGGAACACGCACATCATGCGGTTTCAGCGAGCCCTGCTTGGTAATGCGCTTCACCTGCGCGATAACAATGCCGCCATTGTTACGGGCGGCCAATGCCTGATCCAGCCCACCGAGAGTGGCTCCCTCATGCTCATAAGTGAGATTGCCGTGTTCATCAGCCGTTGTTGCCCGAACGATGGCAACCTGCGGTATGATATTGGGAAAATAGAGCCATTCTTCATCCGCAAATTCAATCTTGCGCACAACCGGCTCCCGCTGTGCTGCCTCGTTCATGGCGCAGCCTTGCCGGTCAGGATCGACAAAAGTGTCCAGTCCGATTTTAGTTATCACACCAGGTCGTTTGGCAGCAGCCTCACGATGCATATCAAACAGAATGCCGGAAGGTACATTATAGGCAGGAATTTCATTCGCACCGATCATCTGCCAGATCAGCGGCGGTTCTGCCGATGACGGGCCGGACGGATAAGACCCGCCGATAATTTTCGCCAGCAGACCTTTTTTGGCAATATGATCGATGCCTTTAATACCGCTCATATCCCCAGCCGCAATCGGATGCAGCGTCGTGAGATTACGCGGATGGCCTGTTGCCTCAAAGTGCTCACCGATAGCTTTGAGCATCAGATCAGGGCAACCAAGCCCGCTTGATGAGGAAACGGTAACCACTGCATGATCGGGGATCAGAGCCGCAGCCTGTGCGGGAGTAATATGCTTGCTCATATTATCACTCTCCCAAACCGGTTCTGATTTGCACGGCACTGCCGCTTTTCACGGATTGCGCCACAGCAAGCGCGGTTGCCAGTGACCAGACACCATCGGTCCCACTTGCAGAAACTGCGCCTTTACCCTTGACCGCGTTGTGAAATGCCTCCAGCGCGGCTTCATAAAGATTGCGCTGCTCCAGCGGCAAAATCTGCTCACCTTCCGCATTGCGCAAAATGACAGAACCAACCGGCTTCTGCGTCATCACATTACGGGCAATCAGTGAGCCTTCTGTGCCATGGACTTCAAAACCTGTTTCGGCAAATTGCGTGGTGAAACCATCATGAAACTGAGCCAGCACGCCGGATTTAAAACGCAAGACACCCATCACCGCATCTTCCAGCCCTTGTTTTCCCATCCCGCCGGACTGACCGAAAGCCACCGCCTCAACCGGATCATCATTCAGCACAAAGCGCAGTGTGTCCGCATCATGCACGGTTATATCGAGGATAACACCGCCACCGGCCTGCGGCCTATCAAGTCGCCAGCCCTGCAAATGCGGCGGCAGATAAACGGCATGAAAAACCCGTGCGGAAAGTGGTTTGCCGATCCTGCCTGCAGAAATGGCATCACGCATGGCACGATGACTGGCAGCATTGCGCAAATGATGATTGGTGGCAAAAACCACCCCCGTCGCTCTGGCCGCCTCAACCATGGCACGGGCATCTTCAAGGGAAAGTGCCAGCGGTTTTTCACACAGCACATGTTTGCCTGCTTTTATCGCGGCGATAGCCTGATCGCGATGCAACTCATTTGTTGTCGAGATATAGACAGCATCGGTTTCCGTATCATTGACCAGCGCATCAAGCGTGGTGACAGATCGGGGAATTCTGTTCTCTTCCGCATAGGCGGCGCCGCGCTCAGCACTGCTGCTCATCACGCTGACAACCTCACCACCCGTTGCACGGATTGCATCAATCACCCATTCTGAGGCGATTGTACTTGCGCCGATAAGACCCCACCGCACTGTCATCCCGTAATCCTCCGCTGTTCCCCTTGCCTTGTCGCACCGCAGCTTTCCCGCACGACTAGGCGCACGGAACTGACAATCGCCTCGGCTTCCGGTTGCCCTGCATTGATTTGCTTGAGCAGTAACTGTGCCGCCTTTTGCCCCATGCCCTGCGGATCGACGGAGACCGTGGTAAGTGCCGGAACCGCAGATTTGGCCTCAATCACATCATCAAAACCGATAACGGCAAAATCAGCACCCGGCTCCAAGCGCTGCGCCCGCAACCCGTCACACACACCGAATGCCACCGCATCATTGAAACAAAGCGCGGCTGTCGGTTTGTCCGCAAGCTGCATTGCGCGCATTATGGCATCCACACCACCGGCGCGGGACGGCGCAGAACCGATAACCAACGCCTCTTCAAGCACAATGCCTGCCCGTTGCAGAGCATCCGCATAACCCTGATAGCGCTCAGTAAACACGCCCGTATCAGCAAAACCGCCGAGAAAAGCGATGCGGCGATGCCCCAGCGCCACCAGATGCTCAACCGCAGCCATCGCCCCGCCGTGATTATCCGACATCAGAGAAGAAACTTTGGCACCAGCCACATTGCGCACAGTCGCAACTACCGGAATTCCGCCGGCGATCAGCGGCTTCAGATCAATGGCTTGCGTGCCGCGCGCAGGCGACACAATCAGTCCGGAAATACCGTGCTCACGCATAGAGGTAATAACTTCGCGCTGACGATCCGGACTTTCTCCCGTATGCGAGAGAAACTGCACATAGCCTGCCGACTGCACCACCATATCAACCCCGACCGCAAGCTCTGCGAAGAAGCTGTTGGTCAGATCATTGACAACAAGGCCGATAATTTTTGAATTGGAGCCGGACTGGCGCAGATTGGCCGCGCCGCGATTATAGACATAACCAAGCTCGCGGATAACAGCGGTCACTTTAGCTCTTGTGGCCTCATTCACCAGCGGAGAATTTTGCAAAACAAGCGATACGGTCGACTTGGACACGCCCGCAGCCTGTGCAATTTCAACAACGGTGACACGCTTTTTATTCACGGCATTCTCCCTGTCTCCCCTCATAAAATTAGATCGTTCCAAATTTGTCAAGTGAAGATTAATCCGGAAAATCGATGCAAATTGCCTGTTGCATCTGTAAAAAATTGAATTACTCTTTCAAAAATTGGAACGATCTAAATTTTATCGCTTTTCCGGAGATTACAGCACCATGGCAATGTTGCGGCTTCCGAATGCAGACGGCACTATCACAGACTATCATCTGACAGGCACTGTCGTGCCTCGTCCGCAATCAGTGCCGCAGTTCAATCGCATCGCTTATGCTGCCGCCCATATCGTCTCCGATCCGCTGCGTGAAACTGATCCGTGGAACCACCCTGCCATAGACTGGGACGCAACCATGGCGTTTCGTCACCATCTCTGGAGTCTCGGCTTCAAAATCGCCGAAGCCATGGATACATCACAACGCGGTATGGGGCTGGACTGGAACGGCGCACAGCAACTCATCCGCCGCTCACTGGAAACCGCCCGTACAGTCAAAGGTGCAGATCTCGCTTGCGGGATTGGGACTGACCAGCTGGCACCAGCTGACG
Source organism: Pseudochrobactrum lubricantis (assembly GCF_041929865.1). Classification (NCBI taxonomy): domain Bacteria; kingdom Pseudomonadati; phylum Pseudomonadota; class Alphaproteobacteria; order Hyphomicrobiales; family Brucellaceae; genus Pseudochrobactrum; species Pseudochrobactrum lubricantis. The sequence continues at coordinate 10,928 of NZ_JBHEEE010000008.1, read as the reverse complement.
CCAGATCTCTTGATGATGTGATCAGAGCCTATGAAACCCAGCTGGAATTTGTGGAGAAACATGGCGGCCGCTCCATTATGATGGCCAGCCGCGCTCTGGCATATATCGCCCGCAGCCCCGATGATTATGCGCTTGTCTATAATCGTATTCTCTCTCAGGCGCAGAACAAAATTGTCCTGCACTGGCTGGGTGAAATGTTTGATCCGCAACTTGGCGGTTACTGGACGGGTCAGGCAGACAGTCCCTTTGAAGATGCACTCACAAATGTTCTGGCGATTATCAATGATAACCGTTCCCGTGTTGAAGGCATTAAAATCTCATTGCTCGACAGTGCCTGCGAGATTGCACTGCGCAATCGCCTGCCTGAGAATGTACTGTGCTTCACCGGCGATGATTTTAATTATGCAGAACTCATTGAGGGAGACGACAATCGCTACAGTCATGCCCTGCTCGGCATTTTCGATGCTGTCGCTCCTTCCGCCTCCTATGCGCTGAGTGCGCTTGCAGCCGGTGACAATGCAACATTCCGTTCGGTGATCGAGCCGACCGTGCCCTTATCACGTAAAATTTTTGAGGCACCGACACAATATTACAAGGCAGGCGTTGTATTTCTGGCATGGCTCAACGGCCATCAAAATCATTTCACCATGCCTGCTGGTATGCAATCGGCACGCGGCCTGTTGCATTACACCGATATTTTCCGGCTGGCAGATCAGGCCAATGTGCTCAACAGGCCGGATCTGGCCATCCGCCGCATGCAAAACTGGCTCAGTATACAAGGCGTGAAATAAGTCTCTTCAGAGCGCCGTGCGCCCTATTTGGCGCACAAAGGTCGCTCTAATACTTTATATTTGCAGCATAATTTCACCTTAAACCGATTCAAGTTTAAGGAATTATGCTGTGAAATCCTGCTCTCTGTTCAATTGACCCTGCGTTCCAAACGGCTATAAAGGCGGCTTTCTCAAAGATGCCTCCCCAATATCTCTCGGGCACAGATGCAAGGATTTGAACAATGACTGCGGGAAATCACTCACCCTCGGAGAAGATAACCCTCGGCCTCGATTTCGGCACAACCAACACTGTTATTGCCGTGGCAGACGGTAATGGCATTGCCGAAGTTATGAGCTTCCCGAAAGATGATGCTATCGTTTCAGCCTATCGTTCCGTGCTGTGCTTCTGGCAGGATGGCAATAAAGGCCATCGCAATGTCGAGAGCGGCCCGTGGGCGATGGATCGCTTCATTGCTGATCCGCATAATTGCCGTTTTCTGCAATCCTTCAAATCCTTCGCCGCGAGCAAATCCTTCACCGATACGCCGGTCTACGGCAAGCGCTTTAAGTTCGAAGATCTGTTACAGACTTTTCTGGAAACACTGGCTGAACGCCTCGGAGACAGACTACCCTCCCGCGGCAACAAAGTCATTGTTGGCCGTCCGGTTACTTTTGCAGGCCATAATCCTGATGAAGCTCTGGCAATGGCGCGCTATGAAAAAGCACTGCGCGCCTTCGGCTTCACGGATATTCATTATGTTTATGAGCCGGTTGCCGCGGCATATTTCTATGCGCAGAAGCTGACAGATACATCGACGGTGCTGGTTGCCGACTTTGGCGGCGGAACAAGCGACTTTTCGATCGTAAATTTTGAGGTCGGCGCAAGTGGTTTGACTTCAACACCACTCAGTCAGGTTGGTCTGGGCATTGCCGGTGATACATTTGACTACCGCATCATTGATAATGTGGTCTCTCCGAAACTCGGCAAGAAGAGCAATTACAAGTCTTTTGGCAAAGTACTGCAGGTTCCGAACCATTATTTTGCGAATTTTGCCCGCTGGAATACCCTGTTTCTGATGAATTCCCCGTCCACACTTCGGGAGCTTCATGAGCTTGCATCGCAGGCAGAACATCCGCAAGCCCTCAACCACTTCATTGAAATGATTGAAGGCGATTACGGCTTCGAGCTTTACCGCGTCGTGTCTGATGTCAAAGCAGGCCTGTCCTCATCCCAGACATCCGATCTGCAATTCAAAGCCGAGAACTTTAAAATCGAAGCCCAAATTCAGCGTTCGGATTTTGAAAAATGGATTGCCGAAGATATGCAGGCGATCTCCGCCTCCGTTGACAGCGCAGTACGGAATGCCGGTTTGCAAGATAAAGATATTGACCGCATCTTCCTCACGGGCGGCACATCCTTTGTGCCGGCAATTAAAACCCTGTTCTCGCAACAATTTGAACATGCGGATGTTTCCAGCAGCAACCAGTTCGACTCCATTGCCACCGGCCTCGCACTGATCGGTCAGAGCAATGATATTGAACGCTGGTCAGTCAAGTTCTGATTGATCCTGATCAATGTAAAGAGCGCAGACTCATGCGAAGAATCCTTCAACAAAATAAATCAAGGAAGGAAACAGCATGTCCAACACACCGCATACACTTGGCGAAGAATTTCCGGGCAAACTGGATGAAATTCATGCCCTGAAAGCCGCTGATCCGCGCTTTGCCAAAGTGCTTGAGGAATATGACGACGTGAATGATCAGATTCACCGCGCAGAGACAAAGATTGAACCGACCAGTCAGGACAATGAAACAGCTCTGCGCAAGCGTCGTCTTGCATTGAAAGACGAGATTGAACAGGCACTCAGCCAGCAGGCCTGATATCTCGCATAGCGACTGAAAACACAGTCCTCAGGAGCATTTTCAATCTCAACCATTGAAAATGCTCTTTTTTTGACCGGCCAATTATTTTCTACAATTGATAGCGTGCCCTGTCCGAATCGCTCTACTCTGCTGCAAGTACATAGCGCAGGACGACCTGCGCCGGTGTAACCCACGGGGACGACCCCGCCTGCCAGGGAGTACATCATATGGCCGGACCAATTGAACAATTTCAAATCAAACCACTGGCAGAATTTGGTGAAGTCGGCGGCTTTCAGATCGCATTTACCAATTCAGCCCTGTTCATGCTGATTGCCACAATCGGCGCCGGTGCCTATTTGTTTTTATCGGCACGCGGCAGAACCCTTATCCCTGACCGCTGGCAATCCTCGTCCGAAATTTTATATGAATTTGTGTCCACGACATTGCGGGATAATACCGGTGAAGAAGGCAGACGTTTCTTTCCGCTGGTTTTTTCCCTCTTCATGTTCATTCTCACGGCCAATCTGCTCGGAATGTTCCCTTATGCCTTCACTGTAACAGCGCATATTATTGTAACATTCGGCCTTGCCATGACCGTTTTCCTGACCGTGACAATCTATGGCTTTGTGCGCAACGGAACCAAATTTTTCCGCCTTTTCATGCCGTCAGGCGTGCCGCTTATTCTGGCACCGATCATTGTGCCGATTGAGATTATGTCTTTTCTCTCAAGACCGGTCAGCCATTCGGTTCGTCTCTTCGCCGTTATGCTAGCAGGTCATATTACGCTGAAAGTTTTCGCAGGATTTGTTGTCTCGCTGACAGGCCTTGGCACATTGGGCGTTATCACCGCCATTCTGCCGCTGGCAATGACGGTTGGTATCACCGCTCTCGAATTTCTGATGGCAGTGATTCAGGCCTATGTCTTCACCATGCTCACTTGCATGTATCTGAATGATGCATTGCATCCGTCCCATTAAAATATCAGAGACTTTCAGCCGCCGCTTACTCCGGCGGCTGAACCGGCTTCACATCTTCCAGTACAAAACGCAGCATATCTTCAACGGCATAAGGAAGCATTGATCCGTGACTTTCACCGGCGAACTGATGGAAGCTTGCTGAAACGCCAGGCAACGCAACCAGCTCCTGATAAATATCCCTGCCATTCGGTCCGCCACGCAATGCCTTCAGCTGCGCAGCACGATCCTTGTCAACGCCCTCACGCATCACTGACTTGCCTGCCGTTTCAATCAGCACTTTGACCGGCTTACCCGTCTCTGTTGCCTGCTCAATGAAACGATCCTTCTCTTTCAGAATTGAGCGGTTATTCCACCAGATAGACGGATCAGCGGCGCTATAAGTCTGAAAGCTTCCTCTTTCACTGAAAAGCGCATACAGCGTGAATAAGCCCCCGAGTGAGTGGCCGAACAGGGTCTGATTGTTTTTATCAACGGCAAAGCGCCGCTCTATTTCCGGTTTCACTTGCTGTTCAATGAAATTCAGGAATGCGGCATTGCCTCCGGTGCGCGGCAGATCAGCATCATTTCCGCGCGCAGGGATCAGCTCCGCAGGTGTTTCCGGTGTCAGATCATAATATCTGGAGCGCACAATATCTTCGCGCGATTGTGTCGGATAACCGATACCGACAATCAGTGCGCGCAATTGCGGCCTTTTTTTCACCACATCCACGGCCATCGGAAAGGTCGAATTGCCGTCAATCATATAGATGACCGGCATGTGCTTGTCATTTTCCGCAGTTTTTGGCGCAGCAACAAAAATCCGGTAATCAATCCCGTTTGCACGCATATCAAAAACTGAAGTCACCGGATCACCCTGCTCTGCCGCCATCACATTGGCCATTCCATAAAGCTGCATCGCTAAAAAACTGCCAAGAAATGCAATGAGATAAAGTAGTTCAGACGTTTTATTCAAAATACGCATCAGTACCAACATTCATTTATTATCGGGCATTATCTGGTCATGGCAAATTACAGGCCGGATTGAAAACATGACAGCCTGAAATTCATACTGCAGAACATTACAAATTTGTAATTGGCTTGTTCATATTCAGTACACATTTACAGCTAGATATTACTCCTATGCCAATTAAAGGCTCAAGTTAATTTGTGACGGAGTTATAATTACCATGAATACAAAAACTTTAATTCTTGCACTCGTTGCTTCATCTGTACTCGCATCACCTGTTCTTGCACAGGATGCATCGAAAACGAATACTGAAAAAACTGTTGAACAGACCTCCAAAAAGCCTGAGCGTGAGCCGATTGATCTCGCAAAATTCTCCCGCATGGATGAGTTAAAAGCGGCCGACACCGACAAGGACGGCATCCTCTCCCGCGAAGAAATTGAAGCCCATGCTCTCAAAATGATGGTGAAACGCTCGGCAGACCGCATGGAGCGCCGCCTTGATGTGAATGGCGACGGAAAAATCTCGCTTGAAGCCGTTGAGAAAAAACGCGCAGAACGCTTTGCCGAACTGGATAAAAACAAAGACGGCAAACTGGACCGGAGCGAGTTAAAAGCCGGTAAGCGCCATGGCAAAGACGGACACCATGGCAGACATGGTCAGGGTGAACATCCGAAGCCATAAAACCAAAAGCCCGGCTCAATGCCGGGCTTTCTTTTTTGCCGAGCAAAAACCCGTCCCGCTCATCAAAAAGTGAAATTTTTAGTCATTGATTTTCTTTTTATTTTAGTACCAAATTATAGAAACAGGAGAGATATCATGCCTTTTCAAAAGACTGATTATCTTGGAATTTACAAACCTGAACAAATAAAGACGCTTCAGACCGCCTATAATGAGGTCTGCGAGATTCTCGGTTATTGCCCGACAACGGACGAGAATAAAGATCAGTTAGCGCGCACAGTCATTCGTATTTATGAAAGCGGAATAAAAGACCCGAAGGAAATCGCCGGATTGATCGCCCGCATTGAAAATCTCCGCTCCTGAACCTGCTCTGCTTGATCCTAATCAATGCACCACTATCACTTGCGCGATAAAACCTCCCTGCAATCTTTGAAAGAACTGACCGCTTCGGAAATTGCCGCTTGTGCAGAGAACAGCCTGCGAATGCAGCTCACATCTGCCTGCAGCTTTTCACGAAACCGGCCAGAGACAAAGGCACAGAGCTTCTGGTTCATATTGAGAACCACTCTCGGAGGGACAAATGTCGACTAATTTCCATCTGGCATCAATGATCGGCTCAATCGCATTTATTGTTCTGGTCGGCTCAGGATTCATTGTCGTTCTGACAGTGCCTTCTCTGGCACAAAAACCTGTTTATCCGATGCTGGCGGTTGTCGGTGCGGCTCTGCTCATCACACCGGTTATCGGGTGGTATGTTGCAACCCGGATACAACGGTAAGTCCCTGTATTCTGCAGGTGAAACATAAATATCGCATCTGCAGAATATGCTTCAAGAATGTGAGAGCATATCAGCAATCACTTGCTAAATTTCCGCTTGCCTGAAATGCTTGATTTATCCTGACATTGCTCCTCAGATCTTGCCCTGAGAACCATGTCAGCGGAACCATTTCTTTGTGGTGACGTTGATATGACAGAGCATAAGGGAGGCAATGAAATGTCCACTCGTTTTCAGATTGCCGTTTTACTCAGCCTGATGATTAACGCAGTTCTTTTCGGAATTGGGATGATCATCGTTCTCACAATCCCTGATCTGGCGCAAAACGCCAAATATCTTATTCCTCTGGTTATTGGCTGCAGTTTTCTGATTACACCATTTATCGCCTGGTTTATGGCACCGCGCATGCGAAACCGGTACTGGCAGAACAGAAACCACAAAACCGGAAGTTTTTGATAGTTACAGGTCAGGGTCTCAAACAATAAGGGTCTTACCATGCGTATGTTTATAATTGCTGTGGCCGCCATTGTTGCACTTTCCGGCTGCACAACGACAGAAAAAGATCTCAGCGTTGGTACAGCGGCAGGCGCAGTCATCGGCGGCATTGCCGGCGGCGGCAGAGGCGCATTGATTGGCGCAGGTGCAGGCGCTCTCGGTGGTCTTCTGGTTCGCAATCTGCGTAACGGTTATTGTGAATACCGTAACAGCCGTGGCCAGATTTATACCGCACGCTGCAAATAACAGCGCAACATAGTGCCGGCCAGAACTGGCCGGTATGCACGACCTGAAAGCGGCCTCTGCAAAGACGGCCGCTTTTATCTTTGCTGTCGCCTCCTGAAAATGAGATACACCCGCACAGATATCTGTCTGCCCTGCACTTCACAGCGAACGGTCTGTGCTTTAATTTCAGCACTTCAGAATACGGGAACAGAAGTCCCGCACTATAAAATCAATGAATAACGGCTCTCAATGTCATCATTTGCACCCAAAACACCAGGCAGAACCGTTATTGAAATTCTGAAAGTCATGTTCATTACCATGCCCATGACGGCAGTGGTTATGTTTGCCGTGATTGGCACATTGATTTTCATCAATAAATATTATCCGGATTCGACGATTACCTTAGAAGATGTGATGAATTACGTCACCGTCGGCATCACAGTTCTGCTGACAATGCCGCTTATGCAACGCGGCATGCACCGGTATTTTTGGTATGTGCAGAATAATCCAAACTCAAAAATTCCGCCTTGGGGCACAGCGGTTCCGCCGGTTCCTGATGTAAAAAATCCGGCAAGCATTCATCTGCTTCGCATCGCTCTGTATCTGTTCGCAATCATTTCATTATTGCTGATCTTTGCGCCCTTATCCCATCAGAAAGCCCTGTTTCGCACAACAATGAGCGTTCCGGGCATTCACCGGAATTTCTTTCCGTTCTTACAGATCGTAGCCTATTTTTTGATTTTCGGTTTCTTATTGCTGATCGCTTTTGCATCAACAAAATATAAGAAATATCTGGCAACAAGAGCAGTTACAGAAGCGGATATGCTTCGTTATAACCTGAACGAATGCTGGCTCTTCGCCTTCTCCGTCACCTATGTTCTGACAGGATTGCTGTGCTTTATCTTTGGCGCCATGATAATTCGCACACTCACTTAAACAGTTATTTTAAAATCACACCCGCATTTAAAGACAATACACATATTGCATCAGAATATCGCAAGTAGTGATTTAGAATGCATCAGTTTCCAAGATAATCTTTGGCCTGAACCGGTATTACTGCCGATTCCCGAGCAGAATTTATACTGAAAGAGACACCTGCTCTTTATCAGGATCAGGCAGTTAATAAATCTCATTCACAGATCAGAGAGATACACCGATGAAAAGCATTTTAGGTATTGCTCTTATTGTTGCTGCAACAACAATAGCTGGCTGCTCGAAGGAGCCAGCATGCACACCGGAAATAATTGCCAAGAAAGCGCAGGAACTGAATGCTGCCTTACAAGAGTCGATCATGAAAGACCCGACTAAAGTGCAGGAATTGTCGGCAAAAGTTCAGGAACTTGCCACAAAATACAATGGCGCTGATGATTCTCAGGCATGTAAGGCATATGATGACTTACTGTCTGCTATAAAAGGCTAAAATATAACGGGCTCCTTATCCTCTAAGGAGCCCGCTTTCTTGAAATACAGCTATATAGATAAGCCCCGCAGCGTGAGGCTTGATCTGAGCTGATATCAGGCCTTTTTGCGCTGACGGGTAGAAAACAGCACCAAAAGCCCTGCTGCAAAACCATAGGCAGCCCATTTATAAGGCAACAGATCAGCGATTTCGCTGCGTATAGCACGAACGGCTACAGTACCGGGACGCGTTTCTACGCCCGTTTGGCCATCATTGCGCGCCCGTTCAATTGTCTGCGGTGAAACAACCCACTCTGCATCCGTATATTTATCATAGGCCATAAAACCGAAACCGACGATGAGTGCCACGACGACTGCAGCTATCAGGCGAGTTCGAATATTCATCTGCGATCTTCCATGATTTAAACAATAGTTGTGCAGTAAATTCATCAACAAGAAGTTTTCAAGATATCAGTTCGTCTGAGTTACTTTTGACAATCATTAAGAACCAAAAAAGAATATAATACCGGCATATCCTCGCAGAAAATCCCGCATCTGAATGCGAGTATTTTGTTTATAAAAAATATATCAGCTTAAAATTATTGTTTTAATTATAAAACCAACCTAAGCACTCCCGCAGATAAGCGCTTATTATATCCGAGTGCTTACGCGCCCGATAAATAAAGAAAGTTACAATATGATCATACGTCTATCAAAAATCTTTATGGTGATGGCAATTGCCCTATTTGCATCCTTGGTAGCATTTGGCAACATCACAGATTACGGCTCAAATTTTGCATTTGTGCATCACGTATTCCTCATGGATACAATCTTTCCTGATGCAACAATCAAGTACAGAGCCATTGAATCTGAATGGCTTCATCACGTAGGTTATATTGGCATTATAACCCTCGAAACACTGACGGCCATTATCTGCTGGGTTGCAGGTTTCAAACTGCTTGCAGCACGCAATGAACCTGCCAAAGTTTTCAATAAAAGCAAAAACCTTGCAGTTGCAGGTCTCACCCTCGGCTTTCTGACATGGCAGGTCGCCTTTATGTCGGTGGGCGGTGAATGGTTCGGAATGTGGATGTCCAAACAGTGGAATGGCGTACCTGACGCATTCCGCTTCTTCGTGACCATCATTCTGGTTCTGATTTATCTGGTTCAGCCGGATAAAGACGACGAATAAGATTTAAATAACAGTCCTGCCGCAGCCATATATGCGGCAGGACTTTGCTTTTTCTCAACAAAAGCCTGAACTGACGGTCACGTGCAATACAGCCCGCATTCAAGACTCCGAATGGCCGCCATATTTGATGCTATAATCAGGCTATATTTTGCGAAGACTTATTGCTGGCAGATATCAATCCGCTGGCAGCATCTTCGGGTTCCAGACTATTTCCCATAAATGCCCGTCGGGATCAGTAAAATAGCCTGCATAACCACCCCAGAAAGTCTCCTGAGGTGCCTTAACGATTTTTGCACCTGCACGCTCAGCTTTGAGCATTACGTCATCGACCTCTTCCCGCAGCAGAACATTATGCCCGATACTGACAGCGGTAGAACTGACCGGATGCTTCGGTAATCCGCAGTCATTGGCCAGATCATCCTGCGCGAAAACAGCGAGTTTCAGGCCAGCGGAGAGATCAAAAAAAGCCACAGCACCATGTTCGAATTCACACCCGAAAATGCCTTCAGACGGCAATTCCAGCCCATCATGATAAAATGAAAAAGAATGTTCGAGATTGGCCACACCGAGTGTGAGAACAGAAATACGTGGTTTCATATCCATACCCTTCCTATTTAGCGTCCGCACCATACGGACACTTCAATAGTCATGGGCCGTCAGCTTTTGTGACAGAAGGACCCGCAAAGCGGGAGCCGGGCCAACCTTCCCGAACCTAACCTGTTTTTGACCGCCTGATGATAACTGCAGGCCAAATACAGGTCAATATTCGCGTTTTCAGAGCCAAACTGCTGCAAGGTCTGCAACGAATTTCCATTTACAAATAAAGCACGAATACATGCGCACCAGCACATAATTTGCACTTAGCGAAAGCAGCCGACTACAAGAATCATGAATATTCAATGAGCATTTCAAGTCAAAATGCGACATGCCTGTCCGCTAATTATTTTACAGACAGCGATATTCCGGAAAAATTCAAGAAAGCTGACACGTGATGAAAAACACTGCTTTCAACTTATTGTGAGTAAAGAAAAGTGCTGCCAGTCATTGAAAATAGCGCTGTAATAAACACGTCACAAATATCATAAAAACCAACGATAATCATCTCGAGCAACATCAATGTAAGCAATTGATTTTATTAGTAATTTTACAACACTCCATATTCATGACACTAATTTTAAGGTAAGACACCTCTTTAAAAAGGTCTCATTCGATCAGGTATTTTTCCACGCTAATCTCACAACAATTTTACCATTCACTAAATTGTGACCAAAAAGATACAGGGTCATTTTTATGTGATATTTCAGTAATTTTTCATATTTCCAACTCTTCCCACCTTCCATATCAACCGCAGCGCAAGATGTTTCCGAATCTCAAAATTGGAAAGTCTCAACAATCAATCGCTTACGCGGGAGAATACACAATGACCATTAAGAGCCTTCTTCTCGGCTCCGCTGCAGCACTCGTTGCAGCAACCGGCGCTCAGGCTGCCGACGCCATCGTTGCACCAGAACCAGAAGCAGTAGAATATGTGCGCGTTTGCGACGCTTACGGCGCTGGCTACTTCTACATTCCAGGCACAGAAACCTGCCTGCGTCTTTCCGGTTATGT
>NZ_JBHEEE010000007.1:31562-214476 GCF_041929865.1 Pseudochrobactrum lubricantis | reverse complement strand
CCACTCTCCCAAACTGTCAACACGACTTTTCAAAAAAATTACACAAATCGCAAACTTTCTTTCCACAGGGAAAACTTTAAAAATTAAGCGAAAATTTACCCTCTTTTTCGCCCTCGGAAAACCGGATTCGGCAAACCAATCAACCCGCGACAGACACATAGATTATGACTTGCGTTTGATACCTGCCCTACTCTGCGCTACAGATAGAGAGCAATAACATTATATAATGCAGGGAACACCGCTTACATGCTCACTAAAAAAGGGAAATACGGCCTCAAAGCAATGGTTCATCTGGCTGAAGCCACACAGGATGACCTTATCTCTGTTGGCGAGATCGCCAAGGCACGCAATATCCCGCGCAAATTTCTGGATAATATCCTGACAGACCTGCGCGTTGCAGGCTTTGTTCAAAGCCGCAAAGGTAAAGGCGGAGGCTTTTGTCTGGCCAAGCCGGCAGATCAGATTTCAATCGGCAATATTATCCGCAGCCTTGACGGCCCTCTGGCCCCCCTCCCCTGCGCGAGCAAGACAGGATATAAAGCCTGCGAGGACTGCATCGAAGAAGACTGTAAAATTCGCCGTATGATGCTGGAAGTACGTGAAGCCATCGCCAGCGTGCTGGATAAGCGCACACTGGCAGATGGCTACAGTGATTTGTAACGGGAATTACTGCAGGCAAGTCTTCAGCGATGTCGCCAGATTACGGATCAGCTGCGGATATAGTTCCGGTCCGTCCTGAAGATCAGCCCCAAGCGGATCAAGCACGCCTGTTTTAGCTTCCGTTCCTTCAAGCACGGTCTTTACCAAAGCGGACTCAAATTGCGGCTCAGAGAACACACAGGTCGCCCCCAAGGACTTCACTTTGGTCTGAATTTCACGAATACGTGCTGCACCCGGTGCTTTTTCCGGATTTACCGTAATTGAGCCTGCCGCTGAAAGCTCGAAACGACGTTCGAAATACTGATAGGCATCGTGGAACACAATATAAGGCTTAGTGCGCACCGGCTCCAGCTCCGCCGCCACTTCTTTTTGCAGCGCATCAATCTTATCGGCATAGGCAGTCGCATTCGCCTGATATTGCTTAGCATGCTCCGGATCAGCTTTACCTAAAGCTTCCGCAATCGGCTCCAGCATCAGCTTGGCATTTTGCGGATCAAGCCAGAGATGCAAATCATCATGATGATGGTCATGCGCTTCACCGCTCTCACCATGATTGTGCCCGCCATGATCATGCGGTTCAAAATTACCGCTTTCGCGCGCAGACAGAATTTCAAGCCCCTTTACCTGATCCAGCCGTACAACTTCAGCCTTAGTGCCAAGTGTCTCCAATGGCTTTGTCAGATAAGTTTCCATTTCCGGCCCGACCCAGAAAATGACTTTTGCTTTTTCCAGTGCACCGGCATCAGACGGCTTCAGATTATAGCCATGCTCTGATGCAGCGCCTTTAACAATAAGCTCCGGCTCCCCTGCCCCCTGCATAACAGCAGATACCAGCGAATGAATTGGCTTAATCGAAACCACGACATCGCCTTTTTCCGCCGCAACAACAGCATGCGAAGAAACAGACAACAAAGCGGATGCCAGCAAAACTCGGATAACAGACATAAAACCTCACAGAAATTGCTATTAATCACTGCCAGCGATTGAAATGACAGCACATCGGAACAATATGTTATAAAGTTACATTATTGCGTAATGCTATAACGTATGAGATAACCCGTGACAAGAGCAGGATCTGCTTTTCTATCATTCCGAAAGCGTACAATGCATCATCCATTATCAGCTACCGCCAGCGGACAGACACCTGACATTCTTCTGCGCCTTGAAAATGCAGGGATTGAGCGGAACGGTCGCTGGCTTGTCCGCAACATTGATCTCACCCTGCATAAAGGTGAAATTGTTACGCTCATCGGCCCTAACGGCTCAGGGAAAAGCACGACCGCCAAAATGGCATTGGGTATTCATAAGCCTGATGAAGGCGAGGTGAAACGCGAGAAGTCCCTGACCATCGGCTATGTCCCGCAAAAAATCTCGATTGATCCGAGCCTGCCACTGACAGTTGAGCGTATGATCCGCATGACTGCCCCTATAAAAAAAGAAGCAATCGAAGCAGCTCTGGAACTTGCAGGCATTCCGCAACTCATCAAAGCACAAGTTGTCCATCTTTCCGGCGGCGAGTTTCAGCGTGTGCTGCTTGCCCGAGCATTTGCCTGCAAACCGGATTTGCTGGTGCTGGATGAACCATTGCAAGGTGTTGATTTTGCCGGTGAAGCCGAACTTTACGAGAAAATTGCAAAGTTCCGCGATCAGACCGGTTGCGGTGTTCTGATGATCTCCCATGATCTGCATATTGTTATGGCCGCAACAGACCGCGTTGTCTGCCTGAACGGGCATATATGTTGCAGTGGCACGCCGGTTGATGTGGCCGCCAGCCCTGAATATGCCAAGCTTTTCGGATTGCGCACTCCGCGCGGCATGGAAATTCCGCCCTCGCTTGCAGTCTACACACATCATCATGATCACACCCATCTGGCTGACGGACGGGTGCAACATGCAGACGGCACGATAACCGATCACTGTCACCATGATGACGGCCATCATCATGAACACTGCGAAGACCATAATCACCCCCAAAGCGGTGGACACAATCATGCTTGATGACTTCTTTATCCGCGCCATGCTTGCCGGTATCGGCCTCGCTTTAATTACCGGCCCTATCGGTTGTTTTATTGTATGGCGACGCATGGCCTATTTCGGCGACACGATGGCTCATTCGGCATTGCTTGGTGTTGGCCTTGCCATGCTGTTTGACCTGAATATTATGGTTTCCGTCTTTCTGATCGCCTTTAGCATCGCCATGCTGCTGGTGGTTTTACAGAAACGGCACACTCTCTCAGCAGATTCTCTGCTGGGCATACTCTCCCACGCCACATTGGCATTCGGACTGGTGCTTGTCGCCTTTATGACATGGATCCGCTTTGATCTGATGTCACTGCTGTTCGGCGATATTCTCGCGGTATCCGCCTCCGATCTTATCGCCATTTACGCCGGTGGCGCATTGATCCTTGCGGGTCTGATTAAACTCTGGCGACCACTACTGGCAGCGACCATCAGCGAGGATATTGCACAGGCTGAAGGTCTGCAACCGGAACTGCACCGCACTTTGTTTATGATTTTGCTGGCGCTGTTGATTGCCATTGCCATGAAAATCGTCGGTATTCTGCTGATTACCGCTCTGCTGATTATTCCGGCAGCCACGGCACGCCGTTTTGCATTATCGCCGGAGCAAATGGCCATCTATGCGGCTTTTATCGGCGCCTGCTCGGTTATTGCCGGTCTCTTCGGCTCATTAAACTATGACACACCGTCAGGACCATCCATAGTCGTGGCTTCTGTGGTGTTTTTTGTTATAAGCTTGCTCCCATGGCAAAAACTCAAAGCATCTTTGCCGGTTGCGCGCGATAAGGAGACTTCATAATGACCGCTCATACGCATACAGGAACTGCATCTGCGGCAGCGCGCGCTCCGAAACTCACACGCAATCAGAATCTCGTATTGGAAGCGCTTGCAAAGGCTGAGTTCCCGCTCAGCGCCTATACAATTCTCGACCAGTTGCGCGAAGAAGGTTTTCGCGCACCGCTGCAAGTCTATCGCGCACTGGACAAGCTTCTGGAATACGGCCTGATCCATCGCCTTGAAAGCCTGAATGCTTTTATTGCCTGCGCCCATCCGCACCACCATGAGCACGGCCATCTGCATGGTATCGCAGCTTTTGCCATTTGCGATAAATGCGGTTTAGCTTCGGAATTTTCTGAGCCGGAAATCGAAGATTGCGTGCAGCACTGGACGCAGAAGAACCATTTTCATCCAACGAAAACCACTCTGGAAATTCGCGGTCTGTGCGCAAGTTGCGCGCATAACTAATCAGGAACAACAGAACACCCCGCACAAAAATGCGGGGTGTTTTTGCAAATCAACCCTGTAAATGCGATGTATCCGGCAAAGGTATAATGCCGAGCGACATCGCCACCGCCACTGCAGATGTGCGGTTGGCACAACCCAGTTTGATCTTGGCATTTTGCAGATAGGTCACCACTGTCCAGCGGGCGATGCTGAGAATTTCAGCAATTTCACCGTCAGTTTTTCCGCGTGCGGCCCATTTGAGGCAATCAACCTCGCGTGGCGTCAGAGAAACCAGCGACTGAACTTCGTTCTTTTGTGATGAATAGTCGCTCACCGCGGATAATACAGATTCATGTAATTGCGCAGTCGCCTGTAAAAAATCCTTTTCCAGCAGACGGATCAGGTCTTCGGCATTGAGGTCGTTTTTGCCCTTTTTCGTATCAAACGCAAAAATAGTATGGGCATCCCCGCTGCCATTCAGCCGCTGTGTCACCATAATAAATGTATCGCCAAAATTATGCGCTCTCAAATCATCGACATAATTCTGCAATGCCGGTGTATTTTGTTTGTGACTGTAAATCTCTGTAATGCTGACACTATGAGGCAGCTCGGGATCAGACCATTTCTGATGAAACAGCGGATCAATATCAAAATAGTTTTTAGCAGCGTAATTCACGATCCAGTCTGCCGGAAATGTCGACACCACAGTCTTGATATTATCAGCCATGCCCGCATCCGCATTCTTAGGCGTAATATGCGTAATATGCTTGCAGGAAAGTTTTTTACGAACTGCGATATATGTTTCCAGAATAGATGAACAATATTCTTTGCCAAAGAAACTGTATTGAAATTCCGGGAAATGGATAAGTTCAAATTCCATGAAAAAATTCCGTTTTAAACACCTGTAAAAATCAGCAAAATGAAAACATAAAAATTAAAGCGCATAAAAACGCGCGAATATGAAAATGATTCGAAAATAAACGCACATAATTTGCGCACCTCTTCTCAACTAAGACATGAATGCAGCAAAAATACTATTTCAACGCGATGACGCAAATAAGATAAAACAACAGTGATCCGCTGCGACGAATCTCCGGTCATCCTCCCTTCTGGAAACCGGCCCAAAACACTCTTCTGAAGAACTTAATAATTAAAAATCAGTGCCTTAAAATTAAGATCATTTCATCGCCAAACAGAATCTCATTATCCGGCACAGTTATTTTATTAAAATGTTTTTGTCACAATGCACAATTACCAACTAATTGCCCGCTCATACTATCCGGATCGCGACATTTGCGGCTAAGCCTATGAATCCTTTCTGATATTCAAGACCGCGCCGCACAGCCGGATTATCATCCGATAAAAATCAATATATTCAAGAGATTAAGTATATTGTTGTTTTTTATTCATTTCCTTCTCTCTAAACTGCAACATTCAATTGCTTGCGATAAAAAAACATGGTTCACTTCTGCCCGGATAAAGAAAAACGATAGCCGCCATGGTACTTTCATATGACGCGCCTATCGAAAAAATGCGAGGATGCCTGAAAGCAGGCCTCCCGTAGCTTTAAGGGGAGTATGTCAATGCTTAACAGAACAACACGGCTGTTGTCCCTGACAACAGCGATCGCTTTTGCCGGCACCACATTATCCGTGGCAGCTCCGTCAGAAGAACTGATCGCCGCCGCGAAAGCAGAGGGTCAGCTGACCACAATCGCCCTTCCGCATGACTGGTGCGGCTATGGTGAAATCATCAAGAGCTTCAAAGACAAATACGGCATTCAGGTCAATGAACTGAATCCGGATGCAGGCTCCGGCGATGAAATCGAAGCAATCAAAGCGAACAAAGACAATAAGGGCCCTCAGGCGCCTGACGTGATCGATGTCGGCTTTACCTTCGGCACCACTGCGAAAAAAGATGGCCTGCTCCAGCCTTATAAAGTATCGACATGGGATTCGATCCCTGATGATGCCAAGGATGCTGAAGGTTACTGGTACGGCGACTATTACGGCGTATTGGCTTTCGAAGTGAACAAAGACATCATCAAAGATGCACCGCAGGACTGGGCTGATCTGCTCAAGCCTGAATTTGCCAATGCCGTTGCGCATTCCGGCGATCCGCGTGCATCCACACAGGCAATCCTGAGTGTGTATGCTGCTGGTCTTTCCCTTGGCGGCAAGCCGGGTGAAGAAGCAGCTCAGAAGGGGCTGGAATTCTTCCGCGACGTGAATAAGGCCGGTAATTTTGTACCTGTCATCGGCAAGGCCGCTTCACTGGCACAGGGCTCGACCCCTATCGTTATCCGCTGGGACTATAATGCTCTGGCAGACCGCGATACGCTGAACGGCAATCCGGAAGTTGAAGTTATCATTCCGAAAACCGGTGTTGTAGCCGGTGTGTATGTACAGGGCATCAGCGCCTATGCACCACATCCAAATGCAGCCAAACTCTGGATGGAACATCTCTATTCCGATGAAGGCCAGATCGGTTATCTGAAAGGCTATTGCCACCCGATCCGCTTCAACGCCATGGCTAAAGAAGGCAAGATTCCTCAGGAACTGCTCGACAAGCTGCCACCGGCAGAAGCTTACCAGAAAGCTGTCTTCCCGACCTTGGAAGAACTCGACAAGTCTCAGGCTGTCATCACCAAGAACTGGGATAGCGTAGTCGGCGCGAATGTTCAGTAAGCTGAACAGCTGAATGCTGCTGTTACGGGCGGCAACACCCGCCCGTAACAGGTTTTGCAATTTGCATTTTTATACGACACATATCATCATAAAAAATAACTCAGCCGGCACCGCAATCTGAACATTGCTGTATGCCTGCAGATTTCAGCACCTCAATCTGCGGAAGCCATCACCGACGCAGACGATAAAAAGCAAAAATCATATGAGCCTGTCCAGCAATGGCATAACATCTGACACGCCCCCTGTGCGACGCGCCAAGCGCCGTCTGCCTTTAGAGTGGCTCGGTGTTGCCCCGTTTTTCGCCTTCGCAATTCTGTTTCTGCTCTGGCCGACCATGTATCTTGTTGTCGGTGCATTTCAGGATAGTCAGGGTAATTTCACCCTGCAAAATATTATAGATCTGTTTGAACCCGGCATTATGAGCGCCTATTGGGTCTCGATCAAAATCAGCTTTGCCTCCGCTTTGGGTGGCGCTGTGATCGGCTCGTTCATGGCATGGGCGATTGTACTGGGCAAACTGCCCCGTTTTCTGCGCCCGACTGTGCTCACATTCTCCGGCGTTGCGTCCAACTTTGCCGGTGTGCCCCTGGCTTTCGCCTTTCTTGCCACGCTAGGCCGCACCGGCTTTGTCACGATTTTGCTGCGCGAATGGTTCGGCTTCAATCTCTATGCCACCGGCTTTAACCTGCTGAGCTTTTTCGGCCTGACACTGACCTATCTGTTCTTCCAGATTCCGCTGATGGTGCTGATCCTCACTCCTGCTCTGGACGGTCTGAAAAAAGAATGGCGTGAGGCTTCATCCATTCTAGGTGCCACGACATTCCAATATTGGCGCATGGTGGCCTTTCCGATTCTCTGGCCCAGCCTGCTTGGTACCAGCCTGTTGCTGTTCGCCAATGCGTTCGGTGCGATTGCCACAGCCTATGCGCTGACCGGTTCTTCGCTGAATATCGTACCTATCCTGCTTTATGCGCAGATTCGCGGCGATGTTCTGCACAATCAGAATCTCGGCTATGCGCTGGCACTCGGCATGATCCTGATTACCGGCATTTCCAATCTGCTTTATATCTGGCTGCGCATGCGTGCAGAACGGTGGCAGAAATGAAGCTGAAATATTTCATTCCAAAAACCCTCGGCGCATGGATCGCCTTTCTGATCGGCGCGATCTATTTTGTGGTGCCGCTGATCGGTACATTTGAATTTTCCCTGCGCATGCGTCGCGGTGAATATTCTTTTGACGCTTACCGCGTTGTGCTGACTGACCCGAATTTTCAGGCGACATTCGGCTATTCCATCATGCTTGCCATCATGACGATTATTTTCGGCGTGTTGCTGGTGGTGCCAACCGCCTATTGGGTACGGTTGCGCATGCCTTACTTGCGTCCCGTCATTGAATTTATCACGCTGATGCCACTGGTTATTCCGGCGATTGTTATCGTATTCGGCTATTTGCGGATTTATAACTCGTCATCATGGCTGCCATTTACAGGATCAACGCGCGCAACCGATATTCTGCTGATGTTTGGCTATGTGACACTGGCGCTGCCTTATATGTATCGCTCGATTGATACGGCCATGCGCACGATTGATGTTCGCACGCTGACAGAAGCCGCGGAAAGTCTGGGCGCAGGCTGGCCGACCATTCTGTTCAAGGTGATTTTCCCGAATGTGCTTTCCGGCGTTATGAGCGGTGCGTTCATTACCTTTGCGATCGTCATCGGTGAATTTACGCTGGCTTCGCTGCTCAATCGTCCGGCTTTTGGCCCTTATTTGCAGCTTGTCGGTGCAAACCGCGCTTATGAACCGTCAGCGCTGGCAATCATTGCCTTCGGCATCACATGGCTGAGCATGATTATGCTCCAGCTTGTCACCCGCTTCTCCAAATTTAAGACAGCAGGCAATTAAGTCATGGCTTTTCTCAATATTAATAATCTCAAAAAAAGCTTCGGCGCTAATACTGTTGTCCATGATTTCAGTCTGGCAGTTGAAAAAGGCGAGTTCATCTCGTTTCTCGGCCCATCAGGCTGCGGAAAAACCACCGTTCTGCGCATGATTGCCGGCTTTGAATCTCCCGATCAGGGTGTGATCGAGATCAACGGTCAGGATGTGGTCGATCTCAAACCGAACAAACGCAATATCGGCATGGTGTTTCAGGCCTATGCCCTGTTTCCGAATATGACTGTCGCACAAAATGTTGCTTTTGGTCTGCGGGTTTCAGGCAAGCCTAAAGCCGAGATTGATGCAACAGTTAAGGAAATGCTTGAACTGATCCGCCTTGAACATCTGGCAGACCGCTTCCCCTATCAGATGTCAGGCGGGCAGCAGCAGCGTGTTGCTCTCGCCCGTGCCTTGGCAACCAAACCGCAGGTTTTGCTGCTTGATGAACCGCTCTCAGCACTGGATGCGAAAATTCGTATTTCATTGCGTGAAGAAATCCGCGCCATTCAGCGTCAGCTTGGCATCACAACCGTATTTGTTACCCACGATCAGGAAGAAGCACTGTCTATTTCCGACCGGATCGTGGTGATGCATGAAGGCAAAGCGGATCAGATCGGCACACCGTTTGATATTTACAACCGTCCGGCAACGCGCTTCGTGGCATCATTCGTTGGTACGCTGAACATGCTGGAAGCCCGTGTGGCAGACCCGCAGCAAAATAAAGCGGATCTTGGTGGCACCACCATCACCATCCCGCAATCATTGGCATCTTACAAAAAAGGTGATGCGGTCACTCTGGCTCTGCGGCCGGAAACCATCAGCCTTGATGCCTCCCCTGCCCGCGACAGCAGCGTTGAAGTCATTGTGCAGGATGTACATTTCTTAGGCTCAGTCATTCGTACCCGTGTCACACTGGGTGCAAATCAACTGTCTTTTGACAGTTTCAACAATCCGGCGGTGCGCCCGCCGCAGCATGGTGACAAAATCACTGTCCATTTTGCTGCGCAGGATTTATTGGTTCTGGGCAAATAAAAATAAAGGCCGGACTTGATAAAAGTCCGGCCTTTTTCTTGTCCTGTGACAAGGTACAATTACAGCCCATCACCCCAAGGGCCGTGGAAGTCACCGTCTTTGTCGATTCTTTTGAAACCATGCGCCCCGAAGAAATCACGCTGTGCCTGAATAAGATTGGCTGAACCGCGTCTTTGGCGGAAACCATCAAAATAGCTGATTGCAGAGCTCAGTGCCGGTACCGGCACTCCGGCAGTCACAGCCGCAGCCACAACCTGACGCAGACTTTGCGCAGCCACACTCATTTGCTCAACAAATGCAGGTGCCAGAAGCAGATTATCCACCTCACCCACAGCAAAAGCCTCACCGATCTCATCCAGAAACTGTGAGCGGATGATACAACCGGCGCGCCAGATCCGTGCAATCGTCGCCAGTGGCAAATTCCACTGATGCTCCTGTGAGGCCGCGGCCATCACCGCAAAGCCCTGCGCATAGGCCGCAATCTTTGCGGCCAGCAATGCCTGCTCCAGTGCATCAATAAAAGCCTGATCCGCCTTGATCGATCCTGTCTGTACCGGCTCGCCATAGACATCTGCCAGTTTTTGTCGTTGTGCAATCAGGGAGGATATCGAGCGTGCAGCAACAGCGGCTTCAATGCCCGTCGCCGGAACACCGAGAATCTGGCTTTCAATAGCCGCCCAGCGTCCGGTACCCTTTTGTCCTGCAGCATCCAGAATAATATCAGGCACCGGCTTTCCGGTTTCAGGATCAAGCGCTTTCAACACTTCTGCAGTAATTTCAATGAGATAGGAATTCAGCGCGCCTGTATTCCATTTTGCAAAAATCGGCGCGATTTCTTCCGCCTTCAAACCGCAGACATCACGCAAAATGCCATAGATTTCCGCAATCATCTGCATATCGGCATATTCAATACCGTTATGAATGGTTTTGACGAAATGTCCCGCACCATCCGGCCCCATACGGGCACTGCATGGTTCGCCTTTATAACGCGCGGCAACCGCATCCAGTATCGGCTCAATCCGCGCATAGGCTTCAGGCGTACCACCCACCATCATTGACGGGCCGTTACGCGCGCCTTCCGCACCACCGGAAATGCCCATACCGACAAAAGTCGGGTCGTTTTCGCCGAGAGAATTCAGACGACGCACCGTATCGCGGTAATCGGAATTGCCGGAATCAATAATGATGTCGCCTTTTTCCAGAAAGGTCTTGAGCTTGGCCATTTCCGTATCAACGGGGCTGCCTGCTTTAATCAGCATGATAATCGGGCGCGGCTTGGCAATATTCTGGCTGAGCTGCTCCATGGTTGCACAGGGAATAATGCGCTCCTGCAACTCACCGCTGGAAGCATAAAACTTTTCTAATACCGGCGCTTCACGGTCATAAACTGCAACCCGATATCCTTTTTCAGCAATATTGAGTGCCAGATTAGAACCCATGACGCCAAGCCCGATCAGTCCGATATCTGCCAGTTGCATTCTGTTTTCCCTATATGTGAACTATCCGGCAAAATAGCCGGAGCATAATTCTTCGTTCTATATAGGTATGCTATTCAAAACCGGTTTCAACTGAAAGCAGAGACTGACAGCTGAAACCGGTTATTTTTCTTTAAATTCCGCTCTATTCAAACAGCAATGGCCTGACGGTCAGCAATCAGCTTGCCGGTAGCAGTCAGCACACCGGATGCACCGTCCAGATAATTTTCTTCCAGCTCCAGCGCCAGAAAACGGTGACGTTCCACAGGCCCCGGCATAGCCAGATCAGCCATTTTATTGCCGGTAAAACCGAAGCGGCCATAATATTCAGGATCACCAACCAGCAAAATCGCCTTATGGCCAAGCGCCTGCGCATTGTGAATAGCCTGACGCATCAATGCAGCGCCGACACCCCGCCCCGCATAGATTGTCTCAACCGCCAAAGGCCCCAGCAGCAAAGCAGGCACAGCTTCTCCGCCGGCTTTTTTACCGGCAGAAATATGCCAGAGCCGGACACTGCCGATCATCACGCCATGCGCATCACGGGCAATCAATGCCAGCCCATAAGCAGGCACGCGTTTACGGCGCAGCTTTTCCGATGATTTGCGCTTGCGTCCCTCGCCCATCACACGGTCGAGCAAAGCCTCACGCGCGCTGCTGTCCGCAGGCGTTTCATGCGCAATACTAAACGAGACCGGTGCCGGAGCAGTGATTTGCGCGGCTGACAATTCAGCCGTGGTTCCGGCCGCAACAGAAGAAGCAGACATCAGCGTGAACCTTAAAGCATTTGCGTGAAACAAATGCGCTAAAACAAAGCGGTAAGGGACATTGTTTCCTCACACATATGTATGAGGATAAACACAAAGCAAAAATCTTATGTGACAAGACCGGTGGAATTCTTCCACCGGTATCATTCGCAATGTGAGGCTGAATATGCGTCCCTGACGAGACGCATATCATTATCAGATCACATAGGAGCGCAGCGGTTCAAAACCGTTAAACGCAACAGCCGAATAGGTTGTTGTGTAAGCGCCGGTGCCTTCGATCAGCACTTCATCACCGATGGTCAGCGAGACCGGCAGCGGATAAGGTGCCTTTTCATACATCACATCGGCGCTGTCACAGGTCGGGCCTGCCAGAACGCAAGGCTCCAGAATATCGCCGTCACGCGGAGTCACGATCTGATAACGGATCGCTTCATCCATGGTTTCAGCCAGACCGCCGAATTTACCGATATCGAGATAGACCCAGCGATTGTCATTGTCGGCTTTGCGGGAAACCAGAACCACTTCGGTTTTGATGACACCGGCATTGCCAACCATGCCGCGGCCTGGCTCGATGATGGTTTCCGGCAGACGATTGCCGAAATGACGGCTCAGCGCGTCGAAAATAGCTTCGCCATAGGCCTGTGCGGTCGGGATATCTTTGAGATAACGGGTCGGAAAACCACCGCCCATATTGACCATGCGCAGGTTAATGCCTTCTTTAGCCAAAAGATCAAACACGCCTTTGGTATCGGCCAGAGCACGATCCCAGGCAGTCAGATCAGTCTGCTGTGAACCGACATGGAACGATACGCCATAGGCATCAAGACCCAGCTGATGGGCTGCACGCAGCACATCAACAGCCATTTCCGGAACGCAGCCGAATTTGCGCGACAACGGCCATTCAGCACCTTCACCGTCAGCGAGAATGCGGCAGAACACGCGGGAACCAGGAGCCGCACGGGCAACTTTTTCCACTTCTGCAACGCAATCAACAGCATAGAGGCGAATGCCATATTCATAGGCGCGTGCAATATCGCGCTCTTTCTTGATGGTGTTGCCATAAGAAATGCGGTCAGGTGTTGCACCGGCATTGAGTGCCATTTCAATTTCCGCAACCGAAGCTGTATCGAAGTTCGAGCCCATGGAGGCGAGCAGCGACAGAATCTGCGGTGCAGGATTTGCCTTTACCGCATAGAAAATGCGCGAGGCTGGCAGAGCCTTTTCAAAATGTTCATAATTTTCACGCACAACGTCGAGGTCAACGACAAGGCAAGGGCCTTCCGGACGTCGGGTGGCGAGAAAGTCGATAATGCGCTGTGTAGCCATCCTGATCTCCTGAACTGCAATAAGCAGTAAAAAGCCGCATCTTCATATCATTTGCGATGCGAAAGCCTGCCCCCGTGCAATGACGCACAAGGTTGAGCATGGTTTCAAAGGACTGATGAACAAATACCTGCGCATACACGCATCAAAAGCCATCAGAGGGACAAACTGCCTTACGGCAAATATGAATCAGCTCTTCGCGCAACCGGCCTTTGGAGATGCAGGAAACACGGAACAAATACATATGCAGATGGATCAACGCCCTGAATTTAGCGTTTTTCCGCTTTGTCTGCCTTGGCTTGGAATGGGAAAAACCCGGTTCCGCACTTAGGGCAATGAGGGTGTGCCTCTTTGAGTTCCCGACCTGTGGAGAGCCGGAAGACACCAGAAAGGCCCGCACCGTCGTTGCTTCAAGGTGTCCTTGATCCATGGTTGGCCATCAGATCAACTGGAGCGGTTAGGTCCAGGTTACCGTACCGGTCTATTCTCCATTCAGAATACCGGCGGACACCCACAGGCACGTGCGACTTTGGGCAAGCGCGATATAAGATGATTTATGTGTCCACACAATGACAAATTTGCGCCGGTTTGATTTTTTTTGGTTAATAAATCACTTCTTTATTCAAAATACGGCGCAGTGCTTTATGTAGATGATAAAAACAGGTGTCTTATTGATTGCAATGCAGCGAATCACTTTGATATTTCTGAGACATTTTGAATATTCAGGATCGCGATATATGGTGCGGTTTAGTCGCTGATCTGGAGGACAGAGCTTATGGACACACTCACACGGATGCGTGCTTTTATTGATGTTGTGGAGGCCGAAGGTTTCTCCGCAGCTGCGCGCAAAATCGGTCGTTCCAAAGCCCTTCTGTCCAAATATGTCCGCGAGCTTGAAGATGATCTGGGCGTGCGGCTACTGAACCGTACAACTCGGCAATTTTCGCTTACCGAGAGCGGCCACACTTATTATCACCGCGCAACGGAGATTTTGCGCGAGCTGGATGATTTGCAAGACTCTATTTCCGAGAGCAGCGGCGATGTGCGCGGCAAGATCAAACTGACAGCACCGCGCAGCTTTGCGGATGCTTCACTGGGCATGTCACTGATTGATTTCTGCGCAGATCATCCGGAGATTGCGCTCGATATCCACCTTGATGACCGGTTTGTAGATCTGGTTGAGGAAGGCTTTGACCTTGCCATCCGCATCACCCGCTTGCAGGATTCATCGCTGATCGCCAAAAGGCTGAGCGCATTTCACACTGTTGTCTGCGCCTCACCTGATCTGATCGCACGGCTGGGCATGCCGGAAACACCTGAGCAATTGCGGGAAATGCCCTGCATCATTGATACCAACAGCCGTTCCCGCAATAACTGGCAGTTCCGCAATCAGGACGGCTCGATGATGACAGTCGCCATTCGCGGTCCGCTGGAAGTCAACAGCCCGCTCACTACGATGGCAGCGACTGTCAAAGGTCTGGGCTTCAGCGTTCTACCGCGTTTTGTTGCTGATGGTGAGTTGAATAAAGGCACACTTGTGCCGGTGCTCCTAGATTATATGCTTAATGACGGCGGCATTTATGCCATTTACCCGCACCGTACCTATCTGCCTGCCAAAGTGCGTCTGCTGGTGGACTATCTCGCCAAATGGTTCAAAGATAATCCGTGCAAAGAGCTGACCAATGACGAGGCGTAAAACCCGTAGACTGTCGTCGTAGTTTTGCCTCACTCATTCTCCAAATTCCGAACCAGCATTGACCGCTCAAAAGAGTGATTTTCGTTTCCATGACCAGCAGCAAAAACAAGTCTTTACTGAATGTCCTCGGCCTGACCTGTCTCATGACAGGGCTGGGTGTTGTCGCGGCATCAGCGCATCCGCATGTTTTTGCCGAAGCCCGTCTGGAAATCACAATCACACCGGATCGTTCCGTTGAAAAACTAGCGCATGTCTGGCGTTTTGACGACCTGTTCTCGTCAACCGTATTGATGGAGTTCGACAAGAAAGGCACGCTGAAACTCGACAGCGCCGAGTTGAATGAACTCAGCACAACAATCGACACATCTATTGCCGAGTATAAATATTTTCAGACAGTTACGCAGGATGGCAAAGATATTGCCATGAACAAGCCTGAGCATCTGATTGCCGATCTGCCGGATAATCAGTTGATTGTTCTGTTTGAAAGCAAGCCGGAAAAACCGTTGAAGCTGGAACCCGGCCATAAAGTCAGTTTCGGCGTCTATGATCCGACTTTTTATACAGCGATTGATTATCTGAAAGACGAAGATTTGGTGGTGAAGGGCATGCCATCCGGCTGCAGTTCTGCTGTTGTGCGCCCTGATCCCGATGAGGCACTCGCCCAGAACCAGCAAAGTCTGACACAGGCATTCTTCGACGAAGCCGCGGCGATGACCAATGACGTGTCTAAATTCTTCGCAACCCGAATAGAAATCACCTGTAAATAACAAGCCCACGGCCAGCGCATTAGGATTGGTCAAAATTCAAATTTGTTACGTTATATCATCAGAGGCATTCCGGCATGAACCACGCAAAGCAACACACTCTTACTCTATCCCCGTTAAGAGCCTGTGCTTTGCTGCTGACCATATGCACCTGTCTGTTGTTTGTACTTCACAATCAGGCATGGGCGCAGTCTTCATTAGGTATCGGCGCCAGTGAAGTCACATTGCAGCCAACCGGCCCGTTTGCAAAACTGATATTGTGGATTAATGCCGAGCAAAAACGCTTCTATCTGATGATGACCACCGCGCTGAAAGCGATGAAGGATGATCCGTGGGCTGCGTGGACATTGGTCAGCCTGTCTTTTCTCTATGGTATTTTGCATGCCGCCGGCCCCGGCCACGGCAAAGCGGTGATCTCATCCTATATGATTGCCAATGAAACAGCTTTGCGACGCGGAATTTTTCTTTCCTTCATCTCATCCGTTTTGCAGGCACTGTCCGCTATTTTTCTGGTCGGCATGGCATGGTTTGTGCTGCGTGGCATCGGCATTTCAATGGGAAAAGCAGGACGCGGCATGGAAATAGCCAGCTATGTGCTGGTCATTCTCTGCGGGATTTATATCATCTTCCGCAAGCTTCGCTCAAAACCGCAATGTGCTCCTGCAATAGCGGTTGAAACAATGGCACCGGCTCCCGTCTGGCAAGGTTCACTCTCAGCCTCGGCAACACAAAAACCATCGGCATTGAACACATCCATGCGGCTTAAATATCAGCCAACCAATGCAAAACCGGCTGTCTTTGACCATGAGTTTTCAGGGAATGGCGCCAATTGCACAGCCTGCGGCCACAGTCACCTTGCTGATCCGTCCACTCTGAGCGGTGAATTCAACTGGAAAACCGCATGGGCAGCGATTATCGCCGTCGGCATCCGTCCCTGCTCCGGCGCGATTATTGTACTGACATTCTCAATGCTCAACGGCCTGATGCTGGGTGGCATTCTCTCTGCCTTTGCCATGGCATTCGGTACTTTCATCACCGTCGCCTTGCTCGCAACACTGGCTGTCACGGCTAAAAATACGGCGCTGCGCCTGGTCAAGAATCCGCTGATGTCAGCACGTTTGCAAACGGCGATTGAAATCGCCGCTGCATTATTCATCATTCTGACCGGCGTGCTTCTTCTGATTGCTGCCCTGAGTTAATTCTCTTTGTGGTGTTTTCGCTGTGATTTCGCCCGCAGCCAGAACACCACAAAAAAGGCCATCACAAAGACAACCGCAATCAGCGCCGCCAGCACATGGCTGTAAGGCCCGACCGCCAGCATGATGATCGGCATGGAATAAAACAGCGCGCCGAAAACCACCATAATCAGTGCGGCGGCTATAGCGGAATTGCGCGTATCCTTCTTATTCTGCTGTGGGGATGCCATGCGCTTATCTCCGGCCTGTATCGGCGTAGAAGCTTTCCAGCTTTTTGATCTGCTGCCCGTTCGCGTCAAAGTTTTCTGGCGCGAGCCAGTTTTGGTAAGCCTGTTTCAATGCAGGCCATTCACTGTCGATCACCGAATACCATGCAGTGTCACGGTTCTTGCCTTTAACAATCAGATGCTGCCGGAAAATACCTTCAAACTGAAAACCGAAACGCTCCGCCGCACGCTTTGACGGCAGATTGTCATTATTGCATTTCCACTCATAACGGCGGTAACCGAGCTCATCAAAAATATATTGCATGAACAGATACTGGGCTTCGGTCGCAGCCGGCTTGCGTGAAATCAGCGGCCCCCAATAGATATTACCGATTTCAATACTGCCATTCTCGGCATCAATGCGCATCAGCGCCTGACGACCGGCAATTTTACTTGTCGCCTTGTCAATCGTGACGAAAAACATAGTCGTCTGGCTTGCGGCGGATTTCTCCAGCCATGGCAGCATCTCTTCGAGCGTTGCAGGCACTGTATCAAACAGCCATGTGAAACGGCTATCCGCATCGGCAACGCTGGACGCCTCAAACAGCCCCTGCCCGTGCTTTTCAACACTCAGCGGCTCCAGCCGCACAAACTGCCCTTCAAGAACTTTGCGCTCAGGAACAGGCCGCGCTGTCCACTCTGACAAGTCCTGCATAATCATTCTCCTCTTCCTCAAAAGGAAATGACCATATTTTATGCAGATTGCAAACTTATTTCACTTTGCTGCAGTCTTGCGGCACTGCGATCTATCGACACTGCTTTGATAAGTGCAAAAACCTGCTCGCCGGTTTTCAGATTGAGATCCTGCACAGATTTGCGCGAAATACGGGACAATAATTGCACATCGCCCAATTGCAGGCGCAATTCCGCAAACGGCCCGTCATCGGTTGAGATTGCAGTAATCGTTACCGGAAAAATATTGCGGATACTGATATCCACCGGCGCAAAGCGCGACAGAGATACATCGCGCGAGCGGATACGCAGACGCACTTTCATCCCCGATTGCAATGCATGGTCTGTCAGCTGAAAATTATGCCCGCCAATGGCAATGTCAGCCATGGCATAGGCATCATCACTGCGGGTGACTTCCCCTTGCAAAAGCACACTTGTCGTATCGCCCGTACCATCAATCTGGCTGAAAATATCAAACACTGAACCGCTTTCCCGTACCCGTCCCTGCTCCAGCAGCACAAGCGTATCCGCCAGCCGCGCGACTTCATCCACCTCGTGACTGACAAAGACAATCGGCAGCCCGCTCTCGTCACGCAGACGCTCCAGATAAGGTAAAATTTCCTGACGCCGCGCATGATCCAGCGATGACAGAGGCTCATCGAGCAGCAGCAGGCGCGGTACCGACAGTAATGCCCGCCCGATCGCCACACGCTGTTTCTCACCGCCGGACAATTGATGCGGCTTGCGCTGTAATAAAGCGCCGATGCCGAGCAGCTCGGTTATTTCCTCAACCTTACGCTCCGGCTCACGTTTACCTGCCCATTGCGCATAGGTCAGATTGCGCAAAACACTGAGATGCGGAAACAGACGGGCATCCTGATAGACATAGCCGATATGGCGTTCTTCAGGACGGAGATTGATGTTTCTGGCGCTGTCAAACAGCACCAGATTGCCAACGGCAATACGTCCTTCCTCAGGGCGCAGTGTTCCGGCAATCATCCGCAGCAAAGTGGTTTTACCGGCACCGGACGCACCGAATAATGCTGTAACGCCGGTCTCAGCACGAAAGGCCGCCTCAACGCGAAACCCGCCATTGCCGCCTTTTACATTGAAATCAAGGGTATTGAAGCTGATTTGATGTGTCATTTACCAGCTCCGCTCAACCGGCGCTGCAACCATTCGGACAGCACCACCGCCAGCACAGACAGCACAACGGAAACCAGAATAAGCTTCAGCGCAGCGGCATCACCGCTCGGCGTTTGCATCAGCGCATAAATCGCCAGCGACAGGGTTTGCGTTTCACCCGGAATATTCGAGACAAAGGTAATTGTAGCGCCAAATTCGCCGAGCGCTTTGGCAAAACCCAGCACACTACCGGCAATAATGCCCGGTATCAGCAAAGGCAGCGTCACAGTCATAAAGGCTTTGATGCGCCCTGCTCCCAGCGTGCGGGCAGCTTCTTCCAAGCCCTTGTCAATATTTTCAATCGCCAGCCGCATCGGACGGATCAGCAATGGCAGCGCCATCACACCGGCAGCCAAGGCCGCCCCTGTCCAGCGGAAAGCGAAGGTAAAATCAAACCATTGCAGCAGCAGACTGCCGATAGCGCCGCGCGTACCAAACAACACCAGCAGAAAATAACCGGTTACTACCGGCGGCAGCACCAGCGGCATTGTCAGCACCGCCTGTAACAGGCTTTTGCCGGGGAAATTATAGCGCGCCAGTATCCACGCAAAACCAAATGCAACCGGCAAGGCTCCGAGGATAGCAAGCCCTGCTATCCTCAAAGACAAAGCGATAATTTCCATTTCCGGCATTGCCATCAGTCAGATCAGAGCCTTATTTTGCTTCTGCCGCAGACACAAAGCCCTTATCGGCAATGATTGCCTGTCCGGCATCGCTGCGCAGGAATGCAAGAAACGCCTTGGAGTTTTCGTCAGACTTGCCGACCAGTGCCGCAGGATAAAGAATTGGCGCGTGGCTGGACGCAGGAAAACGATAAACTTCAGTCAGTTCAGGCACCTGTGCACGATCCGATGCATAAACAATACCGGCTTTCACTTCACCGCGGGAAACATATTGCAGCGCTACGCGCACATTTTCCGCGAAGACTGCATTGGCAGACACATCACCCCAGATGCCAAGTTTTTCAAGTGCTGCCTTGGCATATTTACCGGCAGGCACATTTGACGGATCGCCCATCGAGAAACGACCGGCTTTGAGGATTTCCGCAGCTTCTGCCGGTTTTGTATCTTTGGCACCGGCGATAACCAGCGCATTACCGGCGATCACAGCGCGGCTGTCATTATCGATCAGCTTGCGTTCCTGCACATAATCCATCCAGTCGAGATCGGCTGAGATAAAAATGCTGGCTGGCGCACCGGCCTCAATCTGCTTCGCCAGCACAGAGGAAGACGCATAAGACGCAGTTACTTCCGCACCGTTTTCAGCCTTAAATTTCTCTGCTGCCGTATCAATCACATCTTTCATGCTGGCCGCAGCAAATACGACAATCTTCTCTGCCGCTAAGGTTGGCAGGGCAGTTCCGGCAAGCAGGCCAAGTGCAACAACAAATCTGATCATGATATCCCTCAATATTTTCAATCATTATATTTCATCATGCATATCGATTCCTGCCTTATGCTTCAAGCAAATAAAAAAGGCCCTCCGAAGGGAGAGCCTTTTGCAAATGAGGACGGACTAAAAATCAGTCGCCGATATGCTGTTTGGCACCGCGCTCTTTCGCCAGCAGAACCTGACGCTGGCGTTCGGCATAACGGGCACGGTCAGCATCGCTGCGCTCATGATAGCAAGTGTCGCAGGAGATACCTTCCTGATAGAATTTCGACAATTTGCCTTCCGGCGTCACCGGATTACGGCAAGCGCGACAGAGCTCGACATCGCCTTCCACCAGACCATGACCAACGGAAACGCGCTCGTCAAAAACGAAGCATTCACCTTCCCAGCGTGTATCTTCCGCAGGCATATCTTCGAGATATTTCAGAATGCCGCCTTTGAGGTGGAAGACATCATCAAAGCCCAGACCTTTTACAAAAGCCGTTGCCTTCTCGCAGCGGATACCGCCGGTGCAGAACATGGCAATTTTCTTGCCTTCCAGCTCGTCGCGGTGGTCTTCAACCCATTGCGGAAACTCGCGGAAAGTCTTGGTTTTCGGATCAATCGCGCCTTTAAAAGTGCCGATGGCATATTCATAATCATTACGTGTATCGATGAGGATCGTGTTCTCATCGTCGATCAGCGCATTCCACTCCTGCGGTTGCACATAAGTGCCGACGCTCTGCAACGGATCAATTCCGTCCACACCCATGGTCACGATCTCTTTTTTGAGACGTACTTTCATACGGTTAAACGGCATCTGGCTAGCTGTTGAATATTTCAGTTCAATATTCTGCTCACGCAAGGCAGGAATAGCTTCAATGAAAGCAATCAGCGCTGCAATGCCGGACTGTGTTCCGGCAACGGTGCCGTTCAGTCCTTCAGCAGCCAGCAACAAAGTGCCCTTGATACCCTGCTCATCACAAAGCTCAGTCAGCGGTGCCTGATAGGCTTCAAAATCCGGAAAACGCGCAAAACAATAGAGCGCAGCAACAGTGAAATGTGCTTCACACATAAATAAACCTCAATAGCTGGTCGCCTCGCAAAGGCGCTGCCGTGATATTCCGCCTGAGCACCCTGAGGGTCAGTCAGACAGCCGAAAACAGATTAATCTGCTTGCCTGTGCTCTAACGCCGCTGCGGAGCAATTTCAAGATCAGCATCAAATTTTGCTGCCATGAAGCGACAATCTATCCCCGCCCTCACTACGCATGACACAGTGCAACGGGTTATATCGGTCAGGAGAGAGTGCCATGTTTCGCGCAGAAATCAGAATGCTGTTTTCAGAAGCAGGACAAGCGCATCATCTCGATCCCGCAGCCCTTGCTGCTGTCGCACAGACAGAAAGCAGTGGCATTGTCACCACGCGCATCAATGGACGTGATGAACCACTGATCCGTTTTGAGGGGCATTATTTTGATAAACGCCTCAGCCCTGCCGATCAGGCAAAAGCCAGAGCGCTGAAGCTCTCCTCTCCCCGTGCCGGTGCCACTCCCAATCCGGCGGATCAGGCGGCACGCTGGCAAATGCTGGACAAAGCCTGCCGCATCAACCGCGATGCCGCTTATGAATCCACATCATGGGGTGTCGGACAGGTTATGGGTGCCCATTGGCATTGGCTCGGTTATGTGTCCGTTGCTGAAATGGTTGAAACTGTGCGCAGCGCCGTGCCGGAGCAGATTGAACTGATGAGCCGCTTTATCGTCTACAGCAATCTGCGGGATGTGCTGAACAAGCACGACTGGCAGAAATTTGCATATAGCTATAACGGCCCGCTCTATGCCAAAAACCGCTATGACCGGAAACTGGCTCTAAATTATGCGCTGTATCAACCCTTGTTTCCCGCCTTCACTACCCCTGATCAACGAACAGCATAGACAAAATATCTTCGGAACGTTAAATCGATTATAACAATAATTCCGAGGGTGAGATGTCGCAGAAAACCGAAAGCCTGATTCCCGTCATGACGGGACAAACCGTCATCCCTGTTCTGCTGATTGATAAAGCAGCAGATGCCGTGCCGCTTGCACGCGCTCTGGCAAAAGGCGGTCTGCCTGCCATCGAAATTACCCTGCGCACCAGCGCGGCATTGGATGCTATCCGTGCCGTGGCAGAAGATGTGCCGGAAGCCATTGTCGGCGCCGGAACCATCCTCAATGCTGCCCATTATGAGCAGGCTGTCACTTCCGGTTCAAAATTCATCGTCAGCCCCGGCGTAACAGATGCCATTCTGAAAGCCGCAGATAACAGCCCTGTCCCTCTGCTGCCGGGTTGCGCAACAGCAAGCGAAGTGATGAGCCTGCGTGAGCGCGGCTATACTCATGTGAAATTTTTCCCTGCGGAACAGGCAGGCGGCGCGGCCTATCTTAAAGCCCTGTCCTCCCCGCTTGCCGGTACTTTCTTCTGCCCGACAGGCGGCATCAGCCTCAGCAATGCCATGAATTATCTCACCCTGCCGAATGTGCTGTGCATCGGCGGCTCATGGATTGCTCCCAAAGAGCTGGTCAATGATGGAAAATGGGATGAAATTACAGCGCTGGCAGCCGCAGCCGCCGCGCTCAAATCCTGATCAACATCAAAATTCAGGCAATAAAAAAGGGAGCTCAAAGCTCCCTTTTTTCATTCTTGTACCGATCAGTTAATCTTAGAGAATTTAGCAATCGGAATGAAAGTCACAGCATTGCCTGTAAAGCGGTTTGCATTACCGGCAGGCAGGTCTTTCTGGAAGCCAGCCGTATAAACAACGGTTGGTGCCTGACGCATGGCATCATTCCGCAGAACCGGATTAGACACCGGTACAACCTTGGCTACAGGTTCATTCGAAATCGCAACTTCTGTCGCGGCATCGGCAGGCTGCAGCACTGCATTGGCAGCCGCTTTTGTAATTGGGCGATCTGAGCGACCGGCTTTAGCGGTTGTCCGTACAGCGTCAGCACCAGTTGCTGCGGCAGTATTCTCGCTGTTTACGACCGGACGGGAGGACGGACGGCTGTTGCGTGTATCCTGTGGCATAACCATAGCCACCTGCTGTTCCTGAGCCTGCGGACGCGGAGCCGGAATAGATGCAGTGTGATCATTATTGCTCAGCAGATCAGCAATCGCATCCTGACCGGCTTCAGCACGGGCAACAGAGACTTCCTGAGCCTGTGTTGGACGTGTTGCCGGAACAGCAGCGGCCAGAACGGTATTGATCGCCTGTCCTGCACCCTGCGGACGCTGTACCGGAACCGGCACATATCCGCTCAGCATAGCACCGGTATTTGCAGTTGTGTCAGCTGCAACCAGCGCGGCAATCTGGTCATTGGCAGGCTGGGCCGGTGCGGAAGGCGCACCTGTGGCACCCGCAAAAGCCTGCGCTTCAAGTGTATTCGGCGGTGGCGGCGCCATAGCCAGCAGCACTTCGGCTTCCGACTGCGGACGCTTCACCGGAACCGGCACGGCAAAAGCCATGGCAGCCTGTGCATCCGGTGTCATTTCCACGCCGGCCGAAGGGCGCGGTGCATTCAACGGTACCGGTGCATCGCGGGCAGGCAAAGCAGCAATCAACGCTTCCTGCGGCGCCTGAGGCTCAGGCTGTGCAGGTACAGCACGGTTCGGCACTGCCGGTACCGGAGCCTGACGGGCAGGAACTGCGGCAGCAGGTGCTGTACGTGCCGGACGGGCAGTTGCTACAGCACGGCTGGAGCTTTCACCATTATCTTCTTCTTCATCCGCACCGCCGCCAAACAACATACCGAACAGAGATTTGCTCTTTGGCTTGGCAGAAGCCATCTGGATTGTACCGCCATTGGCCTTACGGGCTTCATAGGCAGCAAGCGCCTGTTCATAACCCGGCAATGGCTTGCCATCGGTCGGAACGTGAATTGTTTTACCGTCAGGGAACACAGCCAGCAATTCGCGGCGGCTCAGGCGCGGCCAGTGACGCACACTGCCAACATCAAGATGCACAAACGGTGAACCGGAAGTCGGATAGTAACCAACGCCGCCGATCTGATAGCGCAACGCGGTGTCACGCAGCTTTTTCAGCGGAACACCCGGAATGAAAAAATCCATCGCCTTGCCGAGCGTATGCTGGCTGCTTTTGGCAACGCCGCGGGTACGCGAACGCAGCATGGAGTTCGTCGCCGGTGAACGATAGGCGGAAACAACAGTAATATAATCGCGGCCACCGGCGGTCTGATAGACCTGCCAGACCAGATCGAACAAACGCGGGTCCATCTTGGTCGGCTCATTGCGGCGCCAGTCGCGCAGGAAGACATTCAGCTTCTTCAAACCATCCGGCAGATAGCGGCCGTTTTTCTTGAACGTGATTTCTGCACGTTCACCGGTATGCACAAAATGCAGCTTCAGTGTACGGGTTTCGGCTGCAGCCTGAGACGGCGCGAAAGCTGTAACAGCCGTGAAAACAAGTGCCAGCTGCGCGCTGAGTTTAAAAACCCTGCCTGCCCAGCCCGCCAGTTTAGATGTTTTGCTGTTTTCCAATTTCGAATGCCTTACCGTTTACAGTCACGCTATTCAGATGAATATCGGATTTAATGGTTAATAGACACTTATTGAACAGACAATGAGTTTTCAGCATGACAAAAAAAACGCATTCGGGAAGGACTTTCCATCATGGTAAAGAGTTTATGAACAGATTTTACAACCTGAGGAAGCATGATTTTATCTATACACGCGCTCAGTGGTACAAACAGCACCCTGTGGCATATATGCACCATCTGATTGAAAATATTTAATTTTCAGAACAAATAATGCGATATTTCGCGGTTTCCGGCACCTGAAAAACAAAGAACACCAATCAGAAAATTCATATAATATTTCAGCAGTATAATAGGCCTTAAGCACATAAAATTTACCGGATTTTACTCACATTGTTTCGTTAATGTAACGCAATGTGATGGGATAAAGAGCCTCATTTCGGGAACCAAATCGGTTTTGGCTCTGCTTTTGAGTCGAAAAAACACAAAATTGCACCAGCGCCACCTGATCCGGCATGCTGATTTCACCCTTTTATATCTTAACAGCGCCTGTCAGCACCCGACTTTGATCCCGCAATTTCAATACTGCTGAAACGCATGAAATCTGCGCAGGAACATCCTATATAGACTGCAGCATTAAAAAGAATCGTATGAGGTTGAACCACAATGAATTTACGCAACCATGCAGAATTTCTCCGTATGCCTGCCGATGCCCCGCAGGCACAGGTTTCCGCAGCTTCCGAGCTGAGCAATCTGCCATGCTGGAACCTCACCGATCTTTACCCGTCACCGGACAGTGCGGAACTGACCAGCGACCTGCAGCTTTCAGCAGAGCGATCAATTGCTTTTGAGAATAAATGGAAAGGCAAGCTCGAAGCTGAAGCCTCCAAGCCTCAGGGCGGTAATTTTGCCGATGCGATTAAAGAATTCGAACAGCTTCAGGAACTGATGGGACGCATCTATTCCTATGCCGGTCTGCTCTATGCGGATGACACCTCCAGTGCCGCCAATGCCAAACTCTATGGCGATGTGCAGCAGAAACTCACCGATGCAGGCAGCCATCTGATCTTCTTCTCGCTGGAACTCAACCGTATTGATGATGCCCTGCTCGACAAAGCTATCGCTGAAAATCCTGCTATCGGCCATTATAAGCCATGGCTGATCGACCTGCGCAAAGACAAGCCTTACCAGCTGGATGACCAGATTGAGACATTGTTCCATGACATCTCTGTCACCGGTTTTGTTGCCTGGAACCGTCTGTTTGACGAAACCATGAGCGGTTTGCGCTTTACAATTGACGGCGCAGAGCTACCGATTGAACCGGTGCTCACCATGTTGCAGGATGCGGATGGTGCAACCCGTAAAAAAGCCTCGGACGCATTGTCCAAAACCTTTGGTGAAAATCTGCGCCTTTTCACGCTCATCACCAATACGCTCGCCAAGGATAAAGAAATCTCCGACCGCTGGCGCGGTTTTGAGGATATTGCCGACAGCCGCCACCTTGCCAACCGCGTTGAGCGTGAAGTTGTCGATGCACTGGCCAGCGCCGTGAATGATGCCTATCCGCGTATTTCCCATCGCTACTATGCGCTGAAAGCCAAATGGCTCGGCCTTGAACAGCTCGACAACTGGGATCGCAATGCGCCGCTGCCGGAAACCCCGCAGGTCACTATCGGCTGGGATGAAGCAAAAGCAACTGTGCTGGATGCCTATGCAGGCTTTGCACCGGAAATGGCCGATATTGCCCGCGACTTCTTTGACAAGAACTGGATTGATGCCCCGACTCGCGCAGGCAAGGCACCGGGTGCTTTTGCCCATCCGACAGTGCCTTCCGCACATCCTTATGTATTGCTCAACTATCTGGGCAAGCCGCGCGATGTTATGACCCTTGCCCATGAACTCGGCCATGGTGTGCATCAGGTTCTTGCCGCCAAACAGGGTGCGCTGATGGCTTCAACCCCGCTGACACTGGCAGAAACCGCCTCCGTCTTCGGTGAAATGCTGACCTTCCAGTCCCTGCTTGCTAAAGCAAAGGACAAGCGCGAGCGCAAAGCAATGCTGGCGCAGAAGACCGAGGACATGATCAATACGGTCGTGCGCCAGATCGCCTTCTACCAATTTGAACGCAAAGTTCACACCGAGCGCAAAAACGGTGAGCTGACAGCCGAACAGATCGGTGAAATCTGGATGGAAGTGCAGCGTTCAAGCTTAGGTCCTGCAATCCGCCTCAATCCGGGTTATGAAAGCTTCTGGACTTATATTCCGCATTTCATCCACTCGCCGTTCTATGTCTATGCCTATGCTTTCGGTGATTGCCTCGTAAATTCGCTCTATGCGGTTTACCAGAACAATCCTGAAGGCTTTCAGGACAAATATTTCGACATGCTTAAAGCTGGCGGTACCCGCCATCATAAAGAACTGCTGGCACCATTCGGTCTGGATGCTTCTGATCCGGCCTTCTGGCAGCAGGGCCTGTCAGTGATTGAAGGCATGATCGACGAACTGGAAGCGATGGAAGACTGATCGCATTATGGTTGAGCGAGCAATGCCTGCATCTTCTGAGCCTTTCATTCTGTTTCGTGACGATGTTGAACAGCAGTCCATGCTGTTCAACAGGCCGGAACAGCTGATTATTATTGAACAGGCTTCCGATTTTGAGGCAGGCTTTGCCGCGCTTGAAGCAGCGCACCGTCAGGGCAAATGGCTTGCAGGCTATTTCAGCTATGAGGCGGGTTTTCTGCTGGAGCCGAAGCTTGCTCCCCTGCTGCCGGAGGAACGCCGTGTTCCGCTGATTTGCTTTGGTGTCTTTAGTGAACCGCCGGCGGATATCCCTGCCGGTAATGGGAACACTGGCACCAATGCGCATCTTTCTGATTTTCATGCCCATTGGTCGGAAACAGACTATCAGCAGCGCTTCCAACGCCTGCATCGTCATTTGCGTGAAGGCGATTGCTATCAGGGCAATCTGACATTTCCGATTTCAGCACGCTATCACGGTGAGCCTGAGGCGCTGTTTGCCGATCTCAGCAACCGCCAGCCTGTGCGTTACAGCGCATATGTTAATCTGACTGCGCAAGACAAGGCACCGCTTATTCTGTCGCGCTCACCGGAGCTGTTTTTTCAAATCAATAAAGACGGCTGGATAGAAACCCATCCGATGAAGGGCACCACACCGCGCGGGGCAACACCACAAGAAGATGATGCCTTGCGTGATTTTCTGATCCATGACGAAAAAAGTCAGGCCGAAAACCGCATGATCGTGGATTTACTGCGCAATGACATTTCGCTGATCAGCGAAGTCGGCAGCCTTTCTGTGCCGAAAATCTTCCATGTCGAACGCTATCCGACGGTACACCAGATGGTCAGCCATGTGCGGGCGAAGCTGTTGCCCGATCTCACTTTGCGGCAGATCTTTGCAGCTTTGTTTCCGTGCGGCTCGGTGACCGGCGCACCGAAAATCAGCGCCATGACGATTTTGCACAAGCTTGAACAACAGGCGCGCGATATTTATTGCGGCTCCATCGGCTGGATCGCACCATCCGGCGAAATGCGCTTCAATGTCGCCATTCGCACCCTGTCGCTCTATCCTGACGGAGAAGTAGTCCTCAATGTCGGCGGCGGTGTGGTCTATGATTCAACGGCAGAAGCAGAATATGCCGAATGTTTGCTGAAAGCCCGCTATGCGACCGGTGAGAACACAGTCTCCGGCATCCGAGAGTGAAACATGCAAGACCTGAATTTTGGCCTGATCGAAACATTGCGCTTTGAGCCTGCCAATGGTTTTCTGCGTCTTGAACAGCATTTACAGCGTCTGCAGCAATCTGCGACGCAACTCGGTTTTGTTTTTGATGAAGGTGCTATCCGTTCACAATTGCAGGCACATGCAAACAGCCCTCATGCCTTACGTGTCCGTCTTTGCCTGAGGTCAGACGGTACAGCAGATATCATCACCGCAGTCTTTCAGCCTTTGCCGCCGCAAATGATCTGGACATTGGCAATTGCCGAAACCCGCCTGAACAGCGCCGATGAGCTGCTGCGCCACAAAACAACACGCCGCACGGCCTATGAAGCCGCGCGGGCGGAATTTACACCTGCACAGGCTGATGAAGTTCTGCTGCTCAATGAAAAAGACGAGATTTGCGAAGGCACGATCACTTCGCTCTTTGCGGATATGGGGGATGGTATATTGCTGACCCCGCCGCTGGAATGCGGGTTGCTGAATGGCGTCTTGCGGCAGGAACTGCTGCAACAGGGTAAAGCCAGAACTGCCGTTCTCACGCTTCAGCACTTGCAAAAAGCGCACCGGATTCTTGTCGGCAATTCTCTGCGCGGCATGATACGAGCGCAATTAGCCGATGCATTCTGATATCCGCCGCCCTTTAAATTACGCCATTATAAAATATAATGTTTTTGCTGTCTGAGACCAACAAAACCGCTTCACACACAAAGATGTGAGGTAAAAAAGCAACAGATACAAGGCTCTTCATGGTTAAGGAACCTATAAAGCTCTTGTATTTACCCGCATTTACATACATCAAATTATTATAAAATTTTGCAGAATCCCGGGAGAGCTCGCTTATGAAAACATTCCGCACGGCCGCATCCCTTTGTCTGGCTGCCACACTCGCTGCCTGTACCACATACGGACCAGTCAATGGCGGTG
Organism: Pseudochrobactrum lubricantis; assembly: GCF_041929865.1. Lineage (NCBI taxonomy): Bacteria > Pseudomonadati > Pseudomonadota > Alphaproteobacteria > Hyphomicrobiales > Brucellaceae > Pseudochrobactrum > Pseudochrobactrum lubricantis. The sequence continues at coordinate 185,001 of NZ_JBHEEE010000007.1, read as the reverse complement.
GCGGCAACACCATGCCGACCCGTCCGGCTAATGCCGGTATTGATGGTGGCTGGGTCGATGCCAATGGCATTACATCGAATTTCAACGGCGGCGTTTTTGAAACCCGCACAACTGACACCAATGAAAAGCTGGCAGAAGGTAATTACCGTTACCTGTCACCGCGTTTGGTGGAAATTGATATGCGTTCGATCGTACGCGGCACTACATCCAAAGTGAATTGCGCACAGGTTACTCCGTCACAGCTCAATTGCACCACATCAACCGGTTCGCAATTCTCGCTGACACGTAAAGCCTGAAATTAGACAAGAAAATATACAAACGCCCGCGGCTCTGCTGCGGGCGTTTTGCTATTCCTAGAGTATGTCGCAGCTAAATGGTCTCATTTAGCGTCCGCGAACATACGACAATTAAGTGAATCTAGAGCGAACGCTATGAATTCAATTAAACGCGACACGCTCTAGCTCTCTCAGAACTTGGGAGATGCAAACAGCATTCGTCATATTACTATGCTATTTTGCCCCGACAAATGTCTACGGAGAAAGCCATGTCCGGACTGTTCAAGATTCTGTTTTGCAGCGCCAGCCTCGTAAGCCTGTCACTGCCTGCCTATGCCGATTACACGCTGACCATTCTGCACACCAATGACACGCATTCCCGCATTGAAGAGGTCAATAAATATGACGCGACCTGCTCGGCTAAAGAAAGCGCAGAGCAGCAATGTTTCGGCGGTATGGCGCGGCTGAAAGCGGCCATAGATGCCGAGCGCGCCAAGGGCGGCAATATGCTGGTGCTGGATGCCGGAGATCAGTTTCAGGGTTCATTGTTTTTCACCACCTATAAAGGCACGGACAATGCCGAATTCATGAATGCCATCGGCTATGATGCGATGGCACTCGGCAATCATGAATTTGATCTTGGGCAGGAAGGGCTGGCACCCTTTTTGGAAAAAATCAAACTGCCGGTTCTGTCTGCCAATATTGAAACCGCTGCCGGTTCACCGATCCACGGCAAATTCGCGCGCTATCTTGTCAAAACAATTGGCAATGAAAAGATCGGCATTGTCGGCCTGACCACACCGGACACAGTGGAAATTGCACGTCCGGGCAAGGACATCCGTTTTCTTGATGCCAAGGAAACATTGCAGCGCATGATCACAGATCTGAAGGCAAAGGGCGTGAACAAGATCATCGCCCTCACCCATCTGGGTTATGATGCGGATCAGCAATTGGCAGCAGAACTGGATGATGTGGATGCAATTGTCGGCGGGCACAGTCATACATTGCTCGGCGATAATGCTTTGCGCGCTTCCGGCCCCTATCCTACTCTCGTCAAAAATCCGTCCGGCAAGATGGTGCCGGTCGTCACGGCCTATGCCTATACGCAATATCTGGGCAGGCTGGTGCTGAATTTTGACGATGCGGGCAATCTCACATCAGCCTCCGGTGTACCGCTCCGGCTGGATGCTTCCATCAAGCCGGACGCAGAACTGGCCAGCCGCATTGCGGAAATGGCCAAGCCGATTGAAGAGCTGAAAAACCGCCGCGTCGCCGAGACAACCAAGCTGATTGATGGTTCTGCTGTCAGTTGCCGCACGCAGCAATGTCCTATGGGCGATCTGGTTACCACTGCCATGCTCGATCGTGTCCGCGATCAGGGTATCACTGCCGCGCTGATAAATGGCGGTGCATTGCGCGCTTCGATCAAGGCCGGTGACATCACTATGGGCGATGTACTGGTGGTGCTGCCGTTTCAGAATACGGTTGCAACATTTCAGATGAAAGGCAGCGATCTGCGGTCAGCACTGGAAAACGGCGTCAGTCAGATTGAAAAAGGCAGCGGCCGCTATCCGCAGGTTGCAGGCATAAAATTCACACTGGATATGGCTAAACCTGCCGGACAGCGCATTACCGCTGTCGAAATGCAGGATGCGGAAAGCAACTGGCAGCCGCTTGATGATAATAAGCTTTATGGCATTGCCGCAACCGATTATCTGCGCACAGGCGGTGACGGCTATGACATGATCGCCCAAAAAGCTGAAAAAGCCTATGATTACGGTCCTTCACTCGATCAGGTTGTTGCTGAATATTTGCAGGAACATTCGCCCTATTCAGATGCTGCACAGCCCGCAGCAAAAATGCCGGTCTCTGAGGCTTATGAAATCAAACAAGGCGACAGTTACTGGTCGATTGCAGAGAAGCTCTATGGCAATGGCACAGAATGGAAACGCCTGTTCCGTCAGAACCCGACTTACAAGCCACGGAAACTGCCGGTTGGCGCTGTTTTGAAAACCGGAGCACCTTCCCAATAAAAAACCACTTTAAATTTGAGTTTTCTCATCATGTTATGGTTATGTTCTGGTCATGCCGGACATAATACTGTTATGATAGGCAAATTTTGTTCGGCAGCTTCCGCGCACGCAGATACAGATTGTATTTGTTCGAGTGAAAGCACCGCCCCCTCAGGATAGAGACACAGACATGCATGATAATGTGATGAGCCAATCCGCGACTTCCCAGCCGGTTTCAGCAAAACCTGTTCTTGAAAAAACAGGCGTAATGCTGATCAATCTGGGAACACCTGATGGTACTGATTACACATCCATGCGCCGCTATCTGCGCGAGTTTTTAATGGATTCGCGTGTTATCGAATGGCCGAAGGCGATCTGGTATCCGATCCTGTTCGGTATTGTGCTCAATACACGCCCGAAAAAGTCCGGTGCCGCCTATGACCGCATCTGGAACCGCGAGCGCAATGAATCACCTTTGCGTACCTTCACACGTTCCCAGAGCGATCAGCTCAGCGCCCGCCTCTCCGATCTCGGCAATGTGGTTGTGGACTGGGCAATGCGTTATGGCCAGCCCTCGATTGAAGATGTGCTGACACGCCTGCGCGAACAGGGTTGCACCCGTATTGTCGCCTTCCCGCTCTACCCGCAATATTCTTCTTCCACCACCGGCAGTGTGATTGAAAAACTCAATGACGCACTGAACAAGCTGCGTTTCATGCCTGCCGTGCGTACAGTGCCGTCATACCAGCATGAGCCGGTCTATATTGATGCGCTGGCACGCTCGATTGAAGACCATATTGCCAAGCTGGATTTTGATCCGCAGGTCGTGGTTGCCTCCTATCACGGCATTCCGCAGAGCTATGCACGCCGCGGCGATCCTTATCCGCAGCAATGCCTTGAAACCACGCGCCTACTGCGCGAGCGCCTTGGCTGGGATGAAACCAAGCTGATCAGCACGTTCCAGTCGCGCTTTGGCCCTGAGGAATGGCTCCAGCCTTATACGGATAAAACCATCGAGGAAATGCCGAAACAGGGCATCAAATCCGTTGCCGTATTCAATCCGGGTTTCGTGGCTGACTGCCTTGAAACTGTTGATGAAATCGGCAATGAAGCGGCAGAATCCTTCCATGAGAATGGCGGCGAGAATTTCAGCCATATTCCGTGCCTCAATGACACAGAACTCGGCATGCGCGTGATTGAAGACCTCGTACGTCGTGAATTGCAGGGCTGGGTCTGAGACTTTTATAAAACAAGACCATCATCATTTCCGGCATTTTAAAAAGGAAACAGAATGGAATTCGGTGCCAATATTGCCCTGCTGATTTTAGCTGCAGTGGTTATTTTCACGCTTTATGCCGGTATTAAAATTGTGCCTCAGGGTTCCAATTTTACTGTCGAGCGTTTCGGCCGTTACACCCGCACTTTGTCGCCGGGGCTGAATATGATCGTCCCGTTTTTTGATCGTATCGGCGCGCGTCTCAATATGATGGAACAGGTACTGGACGTACCGACACAGGAAGTCATTACCCGTGATAATGCGACCACATCGGTTGATGCTGTCGCCTTCTTTCAGGTGCTGAATGCGGCACAGGCTGCCTATCAGGTTTCCGATCTGCAATATGCAATCCTCAACCTGACCATGACCAATATCCGTACCGTCATGGGTTCGATGGATCTGGATGAACTGCTCTCCAACCGCGACACCATCAATGATCGTCTGCTGCGCGTGCTGGATCAGGCGGCGCATCCGTGGGGCATCAAGATCACCCGCGTCGAGATCAAAGATATCAACCCGCCGAAGGATCTGATTGATTCCATGGCGCGTCAGATGAAAGCCGAACGTGACAAGCGTGCACAGGTTCTGGAAGCTGAAGGTGACCGTAATGCGCAGATCCTGCGTGCTGAAGGTCTGAAACAGTCACAAATTCTGGAAGCGGAAGGTAAGCGCGAAGCCGCCTATCGTGAAGCTGAAGCCCGCGAGCGTCTGGCAGAAGCGGAAGCCAAAGCGACAACCATGGTGTCAGAAGCTATTGCGCAGGGTGATGTGCAGGCACTGAATTACTTCGTTGCACAAAAATATACCGATGCCTTGTCTGAAATGGCCTCTGCCAAAAATCACAAGGTCATTATGATGCCGCTGGAAGCCTCGTCGCTGATCGGCACATTGGGCGGTATTGGTGCGATTGCCAAAGAAGTCTTCGGCAATAATTCGGATTCCGGTGCGAATACTACTACCACCCAAGGCGCACAGGCCGCTCGTAAAGCACCTGCCAAACCGGCTGCCCGCAGTGAAGGTACAACCCGCAGCGGCTCTGCTGATTATGTCTCGGTTCCGAACCACATTATCGGCAATCGTGTACCGCCGACAGGATCACGCTGATGCCGGATATGCTCGCAGCATTGGGGATATGGAACTGGGTCGTCCTTGGCCTTGTTCTGCTGTTTCTGGAACTGGTGACACCGGGTGTCTTCCTGATCTGGATCGGTTTTGCTGCTCTGGTTACCAGCCTGATTGCGTTTACCGGCCTCGGCTTCATCGACAGCTGGCAAGTGCAACTGCTGCTCTTCATGGTCTTGTCGGTGATCTTTGTACTGATCGGGCGCAAATATTTTAATCCGCGGGTGCAGAACAGCGATGAACCGCTGCTCAACCGCAGAGCCGATCAGCTGATCGGCATGCGCACCACACTGGAAGAGCCGATTATCAACGGCCATGGCCGTGCACGGTTTGATGATACACTCTGGCGTGTGACCGGTCCTGATCTCCCCGCTGGTACAACAATTATCGTGCGGGAATATCACGACGGATTATTGCAAGTTGAAGAAGTGAAATAACAAAAAAGGCGGCTTATCAGCCGCCTTTTTATTATCCTGCAGAGAGCGTTTAAGCCACACCGGCACGCAGCAGATCGTGGAAATGCACCAGCCCGACAGGACGGTTATTCTCAGCCACAATCACTGCGCCGATACGCGCTTCATTCAAAAGTGCCAGTGTTGAACCAAGCAGCTGGTCAGGGCTGACAGTCTTCGGTGTACGGGTCATAATATCATCGACTTTCAGCGTCGCCATTGGCCGGTCGACATTGCGTGTCAGATCACCGTCCGTGATGATACCGGCCAGTGTGCCGTCTTCATTCTCAACAATCACACAGCCGAAATGCTTATGCGAGTGAATGCGCATCGCTTCCGGCATTGGTGTGCCGATTTTGACCAACGGCAATTCCTCGCCGCGATGCATAATATCTTTCACATGAGAAAGGCTGGCGCCCAGTGAGCCACCCGGATGAAACACGCGGAAATCGCTGGCGGTAAAGCCGCGTCTTTCCAGCAGAGCAAGTGCCAGTGCATCACCGACTGCCAGCTGCATCAAAGTCGAGGTGGTTGGTGCAACACCATGCGGGCAGGCTTCAACTGCTTTCGGCAATAACAACAGCACATCAGATTCACGGCCGAGAGTGGAATGTTCACCGGAGGTCAGTGCAATCAGCGGCACTTTAAAACGGCGGGAATAGCTGACAATACCTTTCAGCTCCGCAGTCTCACCCGACCAGGACAGGGCAAGAATAACGTCATTGCTGTTAATCATGCCGAGATCGCCATGATTGGCTTCCGCCGCATGAACAAAAAACGCAGGCGTTCCGGTGGACGCAAAAGTTGCCGCCAGCTTGGAGCCGATATGACCGCTTTTGCCGATACCGGTCACAACAACCCGTCCCTTCATAGCGGAGATCGCCTGAACTGCCTGTTCAAACGGCTCTGCAAGCCCGTTTTGCAGCGCATCTTCAAGAGCGCTCATACCGGCTTTTTCAACTGCGATTGTATTCAGGGCGGAGCGGATAGCTGGGCTGTGGCTGCTCAATGGACTTCTCTCACTTCATTCATCCGGTCAATAGTGCTTCTTCTATATAGAAACCGGAGCTGCATTCTGCAAAACGAATTATGAGGTAAAACTTTACATATTCCCTGTCCAGCCTCCCTGCTTACAGAAATACAGCACATATTTCCCTGCGATTAATAAAGCACAAGCTGAAAAGCTGAATAAAGCCAGCCCATTACAGCAAAAGAAACTTTGTATTAACCATGATCCTTTACCGTCCTGTAACAAGCCTGCTCCGTGCAGGCATTCTCAGTTGCGTGCACAACTCTTGGCAGGACAATGGAAAAAACAGCCAAACCGGCTCATTACGCCCCGCTTTCCCTGTACGGGCTGCGTCAGGCAGCTCTGCTGACGGGCGTTGTGCTGTTTTCATCCGTGGCCATATCCCAGGCACAAACTGTGCCCTCCGGTGCTCAAAATGACGCAATTGCCGATGTTATTGCGCAGAGCGAAGGCACTGAAAATATAACTTATGATGCCAATGGCCGTATCGTTGCACAGCCTGTAATCAATCCTGCAGTTCCGGCTGCACGCCCTGTTGCCGACAGCGCTGTTCCTTTGAGCGAAGATATCAGCGGTTTACGCACCGGCCCAGCAGATGCAGGCAGAGCCGTTCGCGAAGGACGGGAAAATATGCCGGAAGGCGCCCTTGAAGGCCGCCCGCGTGCGCCTTTTGAAGCGGATCCGTTTGAACCGCAGGGCATTCGCGCCGGAAGTTTCATCTTACGTCCGTCGCTGGATCAGGGTATCCGCGCCACCAATAATGCCGATAACAGCGCAACCGGAACCAGCGGTGTCTTGTCCGAAACCGCATTGCGGCTGAATGCCCGTTCAGACTGGGCAAGCCATCTGGCCACACTGGATGCATCCGGCATCTTCGAGAGAAATCTCTCCGGCCAGTATGTTTCCAATCCGCGCGGGCAGATTGATGCTGCATTACGGCTGGATATGAGTGATGAAACCCGTCTGAATTTCGGGCTTGGTTATTCTGTTAATCGTGAAGATTCATCCGATCCGAATGGTATCAGCGCCGCACGCACCCGCCCTCTGGTACAGAGCCTGAATGCGCAGGCCGGTATTGAGCGCGATATCGGCAAGATTTTTGCCAGTGCGATAGCACGGGTGAACAATACCCGTTACGGCAAAGCCAAATTATATAATGGCGACCAGCTGGATCAGAGCGACCGCAACAATACCTATGTCAGTATGACATTGCGCGGCGGTTTTGAGCTGAGCGCCGCCATCCGCCCGTTTGCGGAAGTTGAAGTGGGTCGCCGGCTTTACCAGAATGATAATGGTCTGGATCGCAATGCAACCCAGCTCGGGCTTCGTACCGGTTTGCAGATCAATACCGGTGAAAAACTGAATGGTGAGTTTTCTGTCGGTTATATAGGCGCACGCAGTGCAGATGACCGTCTGCAAGATACCGGCGGCCTGTCGGTGGATGCAGCGATGAACTGGTCACCGCAGCGCGGCACCGATGTTCGCTTTGGTCTGCGCACCTATCTCGACAGCAGCCCGGATATTGGCGGCAATTCATCCATTTTGTATCTCGCCAATATTGATGTCACCCGCATGATCCGCGCCGATCTCAGCGTGAATGCCCGCTTTGATGCTTCTATCCGGGATAATCGTGACGGCAGTGGTACCGATTATGGTATGGGCGCGGAAATCGGGGCGACTTATTGGTTCAACCGCTTCTTCGGTGTGGATGGCAAATTGCGCCATGAATTCATCAACAGCGATGTGGCCAGCCGTAAATATAGCAGTAACAGCGTCTATCTCGGCGTAAAACTGCGCCGCTGACATATTAATCCGCAACAAAAAAGCCGGTCAGTGACCGGCTTTTTTATTTAAACTTAAGAGAGTTTAATAGTTTTCAGCAGTTCATCAATGCTGACTTCGACCAGCGGGCGGATATCATGGCGCCACAGGGCAAAGGCCACATTGGCCTGAATGAAGCCCTCTTTGGAGCCGCAGTCAAAGGTACGACCCTGATAATTAAAGCCGTAGAAATCCTGATCTTTCGCCAGTTTCAGCATCGCATCAGTCAGCTGAATTTCGTTACCGGCACCCTTTTCCTGCTTGCTCAGCAGGTCGAAGATTTCCGGCTGCAGAATATAACGGCCGTTAATATAGAGATTTGACGGCGCGGTGCCTTTGGCTGGCTTTTCAACCATCTGATTGATTTCAAAACCATTGCCGATTGCATTGCCTTTGCCGACAATACCATATTTGTGCGCTTCTTCCGGATCGCACTCCTGCACAGCAATCACATTGCCGCCGGTCTGTTCGTAAAGCTCAACCATTTCCTTGAGGCAGCCTTTTTTCGACTGCATCACCATATCCGGCAGCAACAGTGCAAAAGGCTCGTCACCAACGATTTCGCGGGCACACCATACTGCATGGCCAAGGCCAAGCGGCACCTGCTGACGCGTGAAACTGGTCGTACCAGGCTGCGGCTGCAAGCTCTGCATATGGTTCAGCTCATTGAGCTTACCGCGTTCCTGCAGCGTTGTGTAAAGTTCAACCTGAGCATCAAAATAATCTTCGATCACCGCTTTATTACGGCCGGTCACAAAAATCAGATGCTCAATACCCGCTTCGCGCGCTTCATCAACCACATATTGAATGACCGGCTTATCAACAACGGTCAGCATTTCTTTCGGGATTGATTTTGTGGCTGGTAAGAAACGTGTCCCCAGTCCGGCGACAGGAAAAACTGCTTTGCGGATTTTTTTAACTGAACTCATGTCACTTCCCGTTTTGTCCGGTTTCAACCTACATCAAACAAACCTAAGCCGCCGGTTATAATTTTTCTATTATCAACCTGTACTCTAGTCTCTTGCTAAACCTGATCTATAAAAGCCATTACAGCCAAACTATGAAAAAAGCCTGCATTTTCTAAAAGTTACGGTCACATTTCATGTGCGATTATTAACGCAGTTGAGCGTCTCTCATGCCCGAACAGGAGTTTCTTCACGTCCGGTTCATCAATGATGCAGTAATTCAGACAAGCCGAAATTACGCATATGCAGATCATTCATTGTCTGATTATTATCTGCACTGTCTTAACAGTTTTTTGCCGGTTCTTAATTCCGGCACTGCATGGTAAACTAAATGCTAACTTCCGTGTGGCATAAACAATGAACCTAGACCATTTCCCGCAAAATTGTGAAGCGATTTTGCATCCGGATAATGCGGCTAAAACCATTACCCGAGCGTAGTGAGCACCGGCAAACTGAACGACGCTCTTGATTGATTGCATTTTCGTACCCGCAACAATGCCTGTGTGCCTTGTTAGAATGCGAAATGCTAAAGTTTATATTCAGGGAGAAAAGCATGCTTCGAACCCATATTTTCAAAAGCCGCTTCTGGAAGACCGCAGCAACAACAGCCTCTGCGGCTGCCTTGTCGCTTATTCTGACAACCGGCTATGCATCTGCCGATGCACAATTTCGCAAATGGGTTTCCAGTTTTCGCCCTGTAGCCCTTCAGAACGGGATTGCTCCGGCCACTTTTGACCGTGCTTTTGCCGGTGTGAATGCCATTGATCCTGAAGTGCTGCAAAAAGCGCGTTATCAGCCTGAATTTACGTCCCCTGTCTGGGAATATATCGACAACCGTGTCAACGAGCATTCTATCGGTACCGGTCAGGCCATGGCGCGCAAATGGGGCAAAGCCCTCAATGCGATTGAAAAACAATATGGCGTAGACAAAAATGTGCTTCTGGCTATCTGGTCGATGGAAACCGGCTATGGCGAGATGATGCAGCGTCCCGATGTCATGCGCGATGCAATCCGCTCACTGGCTACACTGGCCTATGCCGACCAGCGCCGTGCCAAATATGCCCGTACGCAGCTGATTTCAGCGATGAAGATTCTCCAGACCGGTGATATTGACCGCGGACATCTGAGCGGTTCATGGGCCGGTGCAATGGGGCATACCCAGTTTATCCCGACCAGCTATCAGGCCTATGCGGTTGACTTTGACGGTAATGGCAAACGCGATATCTGGAATTCCGTGCCGGATGCGCTGGCAACCGCTGCCAATCTTCTGCGTAAAAACGGCTGGGAGCCAGGCCGCACATGGGGTTACGAAGTGGTTCTGCCTGCTTCGGGTAAGTTCCCGTCCGGCAGCCTGAGCATTGCTGAATGGCGCCGTCTGGGACTGGTGCGCGCCAATGGCCGTCCGTTCCCGAGTGATGCTGAAAAAGCCACGCTGAAAGTCATGGATGGCCGCAGTGGCCCTGCCTTCCTGATGACCAAGAACTTCTTCGTTATCAAGCGCTATAATAATGCGGATAAATATGCTCTCGGCGTGGGTCTTCTGGCTGACCGCGTTGCCGGTTATCAGGGTTTGGTACAGGACTGGAACCGTCCTTTCACACCAATCTCCATGAAAGAACGTGAAGAACTGCAAACGCATCTGCGTGCACTCGGCTATTATGACGGCAATATTGACGGCAAAATCGGCTCAAGTTCACGTAAGGCAATTGAGGCCTTCCAGCAGCGCAACGGGCTGTCACCTGACGGCCATCCGAGCAAAGAAGTGCTCAGCGTTCTGCGTCGCCGCTAAATACGACTTATTGTCAGGCCGGTTAATCCGGCCTGACCCTTTATACTGCCGCATATATGCGTTCTAAACGGCAAATGCAGCAGAAGGCTTAAGGGTTGAAACCCGTTATGACAGATCAAACAGTCACACAGAACAAGATCAGAGCGGGCTTGCTCAGCCTGCAATCCTTAACTGTGGCTTTCGGCCTGACCGCATTGCTGGCAACTCCCGCCACTGCACAGACACAAATGGCAGAGCCGGACAGTGCCCCTGCTCTCATTGCCCAGCAATATCCGCAGCAACAAAAACGCCGTACATTGCTGGATATATTATTCGGCAATCCCGCACAGCCCAGACAGCAGGAAGTCACCCGCCCTCCGGTTCAGCAGCCGCAACGGCGCTCGGCACCAGTGAAGAAAAAACCCGTTGTCACCAAGCCTAAGCCGGCCATTATTACACCGCCGCAACCGGAAGCCGTCGCAAAGAATCCCGATGCGCGGAAAATTATGGTTATTGGTGATTTTATCGCCGGTGGTCTTGCAGAAGGGCTGACAGAGACATTTTCCCAAACTGCGGATTTGCAGGTTATCAACCGGACCAATGGCTCATCAGGCTTTGTTCGTCAGGATTATTATAACTGGAGCAAAGAACTTCCGGCCATTTTGACTGAGCAGAAACCTGCCGTCGTCGTTATGATGATCGGGGCGAATGACCGCCAGCCGCTCACGCAGAAAAGCGTCAGTGTTGCAGCCGATACGGATGAGTGGAAGAAACTGTATCAGTCGCGGGTTGATGAATTTCTGCAAGTCACAGCGAAATCCGGCGTGCCTGTTGTCTGGATCGGCCAGCCGCCCTATCAATCTTCTTCACTGTCTCAGACCATGTTGTCGCTGAACAAGATTTATAAGACTGCGGCAGAACAAGCCGTCACAACGGAAGATACAACACCTCAGGTTGTTTTCTCCGATGTCTGGGACGGTTTTGTCGATGATAAAGGCAGCTTTACTCAGACCGGTGTTGATGTGAACGGTCAGACGGTACGCCTGCGCGGTAATGACGGAATTAATATGACCGCAGCCGGCAAGCGAAAACTGGCTTTCTATGCGGAAAAACCATTGCGTCAATTGCTGAAACTCTCATCACCGGATGCTCCTGTTTCATCTGACAGTAAAAGCAATGAACCTATGGCTTTACCGGTGCAGAAAGAAATCACCCGTATCGGGCCAATGAAACTCAATGATCTGGATCAGTCCGGTGATGATACATTGCTGGGTGATACAACAGTAATCAGCAAAACCGCTACTGCAGCAAACAAGCCTGCGATGAAAGCAACTCCGCATGGCCGTGCGGATGATTTCAGCTGGCCACGCCCTTAAAAAAAAGCCTCAAGAGCGGCTCCGGTTAAGATTAAATAGCTGGAGCCGCTCTATCTTTTAGTTTACGCATTATCCTACGCAAAACCGCTTCACACTTTTGCTGGAAATGCTTTAGCGAGGCTTTTCTTCATTCACGCAGGCAACAGACTGGCGCCCATTAGCTGCAAGTCAATAGCCCGCGCCGCCTGTCTGCCTTCACGGATTGCCCAGACAACTAATGACTGGCCGCGACGCACATCACCCGCTGCAAAGAGTTTTGGTATAGATGTGTGATAATCCGTCTCATTGGCCATCACGCTCTCACCGCCACGGGCATCTTTTTTCAGCTTCAGCCTGTCACCGAGTTCCGGCAACACGCCTTGCTTGGCAGGGCCGCTGAAACCAAGGGCAATGAATGCCAGATCCGCCTGCAGAATGAACTCCGAACCGGCAATTGGTTTACGCCGTTCATCCACTGCGCTGCAAAGCACATGGGTCAGTTGACCGTCTTCGCCGCCAAAGCCTAGTGTCGCCACCTGAAATTCACGCATAGCGCCTTCCGCCTGACTGGACGAAATACGGATCTTTGTCGCCCAATAAGGCCACACGCCGAGCTTATCTTCCCGTGCCGGTGGTTCAGGACGAATATCCAGCTGCGTTACCTGTACTGCGCCCTGCCGGAAGGCCGTGCCCACACAGTCAGAGGCCGTATCGCCACCGCCGACAACCACAACCCGTTTACCTGCTGCCGAAATACTGTCTTCCAATGCCCAAGCGCGCGACTGTTCATCTTCCCCTGCAACGCGACGGTTTTGCTGCACCAGATAAGGCATGGCATCATAAACACCGTTTAAATCAGATCCCGGCAAAGTCGGATCGCGCGGCGTTTCCGCACCGCCGCAATAGAGCACAGCATCATAGTCTTTGAGCAATTGCTTGACCGCAATGTCCTTGCCGATTTCCACACCGCAATGGAATGTCACGCCCTCGCCTTCCATCTGGGCGATACGACGGTCAATCAGCTGCTTTTCCATTTTAAAATCAGGAATACCGTAGCGCAGCAAACCACCCGCACGGCTTTCCCGTTCATAGACATCAACACCGTGACCAGCCCGTGCGAGCTGTTGTGCAGCGGCCAGACCTGCAGGACCCGAGCCGATAATCGCAACACGTTTTCCGGTCTTAACAGCCGCGATTTGCGGTTGTATCAGACCCAGTTCGAAAGCTTTGTCAGCCAGTGCCTGCTCAACGGTTTTGATCGCCACCGGCATATCTTCCAGATTAAGCGTGCAGGATTCCTCGCACGGCGCAGGGCAAATCCGCCCTGTAAATTCCGGAAAATTATTGGTGGAATGGAGATTGGCAATCGCCTCTTCCCACTGCCCCGCATAGACCAGATCATTCCAGTCCGGAATCTGGTTATTCACCGGACAACCGCTGTCACCGCTTTTATCGCCATGACAGAACGGTACACCGCAATCCATGCAACGCGCAGCCTGCTTCTGCACTTCCGGTTCACTCATCGGCAGAGTGAATTCACGAAAATGCCTGATGCGATCCGATGCCGGTTGATATTGCGCAACCTGCCGGTCGATCTCCAGAAAACCTGTAACTTTACCCATTTTAAAAACCTGTTCTTTTCTGAAGTTCGGATTATTCTGCGGCAACCGGATTGCGCAGAAGTTCCATCTCTTCCAAGGCACGGCGATATTCGACCGGCATGACTTTGACGAATTTCGGACGATACTGTTCCCAGTTATCAAGGATCATCCGTGCCTGTTGCGACCCCGTATAATGATGATGATTGGCCAGCAGCTGTGTCAGACGCTCCTCATCGTGACGGGTCATATTGCCGGAAACATCCACGCGGCCTTTATGCATCAGGTCACCGCCGTGATGATGCAGCTTTTCGAGAATGTCGTCCTCTTCTGGCACCGGCTCCAGTTCGACCATCGCCATATTGCAACGCTGGGCAAAGTCACCGGCTTCATCCAGCACATAGGCCACGCCGCCGGACATACCGGCCGCAAAATTGCGCCCTGTCTCGCCAATCACAACCACCACACCGCCGGTCATATATTCACAGCCGTGGTCACCCACGCCTTCAACAACCGCCACGGCACCGGAATTACGCACAGCAAAACGCTCGCCAGCCTGTCCGCGAATATAGCACTCACCTTCAATCGCGCCGTAGAGCACAGTATTGCCCGCAATAATCGCCTCATCGGCCTTGAGCCGGCTGTCTTCACTCGGACGGATAATAATCCGCCCGCCGCTTAAGCCCTTGCCGATATAGTCATTGCCTTCGCCATGCAGTTCAAAACTGATGCCATGTGCCAGAAATGCCGCGAAAGACTGCCCTGCAGTACCGTTGAAACGCACCTGAATCGTATCTTCCGGCAGACCTTTATGACGGTAACGGCTGACCAGCGCACCGGACAGCATCGCCCCTGCCGAGCGATCCGTATTTTTAATGCTGCGGGTAATCGTAACCTTCTCACGATTTTCCAGTGCCGGTGCGGCAGCTGCAATCAGATCACGATCCAGCACATCATCAATCGGATGCTGCTGCAATTGCGTATGGCGCAGCTGTGCCTCATCGCCAGCGATTGCCGCATAAGGGCGGTAGAAAATACGGCTGAAATCCAGCCCCTGTGCTTTCCAGTGATTAATCGCTGCCTGTTTTTCCAGCAGGTCTGAACGGCCGATAATTTGCTCCAGTCTGGTAAAGCCAAGCTCGGCCAGCAGCACGCGCACTTCTTCCGCCAGATAGAAGAAGAAGTTGATCACATGCTCCGGTGTGCCTTTGAAGCGCTGGCGCAGCACAGGATCTTGGGTCGCCACACCAACCGGACAAGTATTGAGATGGCATTTGCGCATCATGATACAACCGGCAGCAATCAATGGTGCGGTGGAGAAGCCGAATTCATCCGCCCCCAGCAAAGCACCGATAATCACATCGCGCCCTGTGCGCAAACCACCATCGACCTGCAATGCAATGCGCGAGCGCAAACCATTGAGAACCAATGTCTGATGCGTTTCCGCCAGACCGGTCTCCCAAGGGGAGCCTGCATGTTTCAGCGAGGTCAGCGGCGATGCACCTGTTCCGCCGTCATAGCCGGAAACGGTGATATGATCGGCGCGTGCCTTGGCAACACCGGCAGCAACCGTACCGACACCGACTTCCGACACCAGCTTGACCGAAATATCGGCTTGCGGATTGACATTTTTCAGGTCAAAAATCAGCTGCGCCAGATCTTCAATGGAATAGATATCATGATGCGGCGGTGGTGAGATCAAGCCGACACGTGGGGTGGAATGACGTGTCTTGGCAATCGTCGCATCCACTTTATGCCCCGGTAACTGACCGCCTTCACCGGGCTTGGCACCCTGCGCCACCTTGATCTGGATCATGTCGGCATTGACCAGATATTCCGTGGTTACGCCAAAACGCCCTGATGCTACCTGCTTGATCGCCGAGCGCTGCGGGTTTGGTGAACCGTCACGCAGCGGGTAGAGACGATCCGGCTCTTCACCACCCTCGCCGGTATTGGACTTGGCACCCATCCGGTTCATGGCAACGGCCAGTGTTGTATGTGCCTCACGCGAGATCGAACCGAAGGACATGGCTCCGGTTGAAAAGCGCTTGACGATTTCAGCCGCAGGCTCAACTTCTGCCAGATCAACCGGCCTCTTTCCGCGTTCACCCGCGCGCTTTAAGTGGAACAGGCTGCGGATGGTTTTGGCTGCCGCAGAACGGCTATTGAGCATTTCGGAATATTCCGCAAAGCTCTTCGGATTATCATTGCGCACGGCATGTTGCAGCTTGGCCACCGCATCCGGCGACCACATATGCGCCTCACCGCGAATACGATACGCATATTCACCACCCGCAGGCAGAGCGCCGGTGCCACCAATTTCTTTCACGAAGGCCGTGTTGTGCCGCAGCACAGTTTCCTGCGCCACTTCAGTTAAGCCCACACCTTCAATCATAGAAGCTGTGCCGAAGAAATACCGGTCAACAAAATCCTGTTTTAAGCCGATGGCATCAAAAATCTGCGCACCACAATAGGACTGATAGGTGGAAATGCCCATTTTCGACATCACCTTCAGCATGCCTTTGCCGATCGACTTAATGTAACGACTGACAATTTCACTACTATCCACCTCCGGCGGAAAATCGCCGCGCTGATGCATATCGGTCAGCGTATCAAAAGCGAGATACGGATTGATCGCCTCGGCACCATAACCGGCAAGGCAGCAGAAATGATGGACTTCGCGCGGTTCGCCGCTCTCAACCACCAGCCCCACAGATGTACGCAGACCCTTGCGGATCAGATGATGGTGTACGGCAGCCGTTGCCAGCAAAGCCGGAATGGCGATACGGTCGGGCCCCACCTGCCGGTCTGACAGGATGATGATATTATAGCCGCCATGCACAGCGGCTTCCGCACGGTCGCACAGACGTGCCAATGTGCCATCCATACCTGCCGCACCTTCATTCACCGGATAGGTAATATCCAGTGTCTTAGTGTCAAAACGGTCTTCCGAATGGCCAATGGAGCGGATTTTTTCCAGATCAGCATTGGTCAGGATCGGCTGGCGCACTTCCATACGCTTGCGCCGTGAAGTGCCGACCAGATCAAACAGGTTTGGCCGCGGCCCGATGAAAGATACGAGGCTCATCACCAGTTCTTCCCGGATCGGATCAATCGGCGGATTGGTGACCTGCGCAAAATTCTGCTTGAAATAGGTATAAAGCAGTTTGGCTTTGTCCGAGAGCGCGGAAATCGGCGTATCCGTACCCATCGATCCAACCGCTTCCTGCCCCGTTGTCGCCATCGGTGCCATCAGCAGTTTGGTGTCTTCCTGTGTGTAACCAAAGCTGCGCTGACGCTCGATCAGGCTGACATCACGGCGTAGTGCGCGTGGCTCCACCGGTGCCAGATCTTCCAGCACCAGCTGTGTGTTTTTCAGCCATTGGCGATATGGATGCGCGCTGGCGATCTGGGATTTCAGCTCGTCATCACTGACAATGCGCCCCTCTTCCAGATCAATCAGCAGCATACGCCCGGGCTGCAAACGCCATTTTTTGACAATCCGGCTTTCATCCACCGGCAGCACACCCGCTTCGGATGCCAGAATGATCCGGTCATCATCCGTCACCAGATAACGCGCAGGGCGCAAACCGTTACGATCCAGCGTCGCGCCAATCTGGCGACCGTCGGTGAAAGCAACGGCGGCAGGGCCATCCCAAGGTTCCATCAAGGCGGCATGATACTCGTAAAATGCCTTACGCTCATCCGCCATCAGCTTGTTATTACCCCAGGCTTCAGGGATCAGCATCATCATCGCATGGCTCAGGCGATAACCGCCCTGCACCAGAAATTCGAGCGCATTATCAAAACAGGCTGTGTCCGACTGGCCTTCATAGGAGATTGGCCAGAGCTTGGAAATGTCATTGCCGAACAGCTCACTATCAACCGAAGCCTGACGCGCAGCCATCCAGTTTACATTGCCGCGCAGCGTGTTGATCTCGCCATTATGGGCAACCATACGATACGGATGCGCCAGCTTCCACGATGGGAAAGTATTGGTTGAAAAGCGCTGATGCACCAGCGCAATCGCGCTTTCAAAACGCGGATCAGCCAAATCCTTATAATAGGCACCGACCTGATAGGCCAGAAACATGCCTTTATAAACAACGGTGCGGGCAGACATGGAAACAATATAGAAACCGTTGTCACGGCCTTCAGTTTCCTGAAAAATCCGGTTGGAAATCACCTTACGCAGCACGAACAAACGGCGCTCGAAATCATCATCACTGGCAATATTCGGGTTGCGGCCGATAAAGACCTGACGATGCACCGGCTCGGTTGCAGCGATCTCCGGCGCTTTGGACAGTGAACTATTATCTACCGGCACAGTGCGGAAACCGAGCAATGTCTGGCCTTCTGCGGCGATCACTTCCGTAATCACCCGCTCCAGATGCGCACGCAGCTTCACATCCTGCGGCATGAAAATCTGGCCGACAGCATAATGTCCGGCATCTGGCAGATGAATACCGGCTTTTGCCATTTCTTGTGCAAAAAACTGGTGCGGAATCTGCACCAGAATACCGGCACCATCGCCCATCAGCGGGTCGGCACCCACGGCACCGCGATGCGTGAGATTTTCAAGCATCTGCAAGCCGTCCAGCACAATCTGGTGCGACGGCACATTTTTCATCTGCGCAATAAAGCCGACACCACAGGCATCATGCTCATGTCGCGGATCATAGAGCCCTTGTTTCTTGGGCATAGTTCGGGAAGTTTGGGTGGTTTTAGTCGATGTTGTGGTTTTGCCGCCTTTTTCTGTATGCGTATGAGCCTGAAATGCCCCAACAGAATGCGACTTGATCAACATCGAAACCTCCTTAGACCCGGTACAGGGCCATGTGCCGGCTCAGGCGTGCGGCACCAACCCGTCCTCCGGACGGGATAAAGACCGGAGCTGAAACAGCAGAATTGTTAAATGAGTTTGTGAAAATGCCTGTCCGTGCAGCGCACCAAAGGAAGCAGACAGCATAATACATCAGATTAATCATTGACCGGCCTCCCTTGTTGCTAAGCACGCTATGGCGTGCGCATGAACGGAATGCTCTCACCGGTTATCGCAACGGCTGTTTTGATTGCCATCGCGGAAAACAGATGAAATCATAGCATGAATTGCAGCAAAATTCGCCGGATTTTCCTTAGACCGAACCCTGCTCAATAGGTCAGCATTGCTGCCCTATCATTTTATTGCAGAATATTTTCTGCTCTACAAGCACGAAATATTCAATTTTAAATCGATTTTTTGTAATTTTATTGCGCAATCAATTTCATCATATGAAAAAACAAGGATTTAGCTGGCAGCACCAGACGCAAATCAGAAAAACTGCGTCAATGTGACCACACCGAAACTTGATATCAGGTTTCATTCGTGTGTCAGAAAAAACCAGCTATAAACACGCATCACATTAAACTGCACCCTCTAAACGATTTGCAGTTTAGTTCTTAGTCCTGATGCATACGGAGCTCTTGATGTTCTTCGCTTCCGATAACTGGGCCGGTGCCCATCCTGATATCAATGCCAATATTACTGCTCATGCTGGTGGCTTTGCTGCTTCCTATGGTGCCAGCGAAATCGACAAAAAGGTCGAGCAGCGCTTCAACGAATTATTCGAGCGTGAAGTTGCGGTTTATTTTGTCGGCACAGGTACAGCCGCCAACTCTCTGGCGCTGGCCAGCGTTAACCGTCCGGGCGGTGTATCGCTTTGCCATCGTGAAGCCCATGTGATCGAAGATGAATGCGGCGCACCGGAATATTTCACAGGCGGTGCCCGTCTGCATCCGGTAGACGGCGCTCTGGGCAAAATGGATCCGGCAAATCTGCGTAAGGAACTGAAACGCTTCAACCCTGCCTTTATCCATGCCGGTCAGCCAATGGCTGTGACGATCACGCAGGCTACCGAAATCGGCACGCTATATTCGCTTGATGAAATTGCCACGATTTCGGCGATCTGCCGTGAGCATGATCTGCCGCTGCATCTTGATGGCGCACGCTTTGCCAATGCTCTGGTGACGCTGGGTGTTACACCGGCAGAAATGACATGGAAACAGGGCGTTGATATCGTCTCTTTCGGCGGCACCAAAAACGGTTGCTGGTGTGCGGAAGCTCTGGTGTTCATGAACCCGCAACAGGCGAAAGACCTGCCGTTCATCCGCAAACGCGCAGCACAGTTATTCTCCAAAACCCGTTTCATTGCTGCACAGTTTGATGCTTATCTCAAAGATGACCTGTGGCTCAATCTTGCCCGTCATTCCAATGCCATGACCACCAGAATGGCAGATGCCATCAAAACTTCCGGCAAAGTGAAGCTGGCATGGCAGCCGCAAGCCAATGAAATTTTCGCCATTCTGAAAAAGTCAGACAGTGAAAAACTACTGGCACAGGGCGCAGTATTCCATGACTGGAACCCGCCGCACAGCGCTGATCCTATTGCTGAGGACGAAACTTTCATTCGTCTTGTTACCAGCTTCGCCACAACGCAAGACGAGACAGATAAATTCGTCAGCCTGATCAAAGCATTATAATCATTTTTTCCATCGCATTTTCCTACGCAAAACCGCTACACACTTTTGCTGGAAATGCTTTTAAAAGGGCAGGAAATTTCCTGCCCTTTCTTCATTACTCACAATATGTGCAGATCAGTTTTTACTGATTGCTTTTGCATCAACGGTTTTGGCATCGATGCTTTGCGAAGTATCGCCCGAAACACTCGTCACATTAATCTTGCGTGGCTTCAGTTCTTCCGGAATCTCACGCTTGAGATCAATATGCAGAAGGCCGTTTTTCAGGCTCGCACCGGCGACCTCAACATGGTCAGCCAGATGGAAGCGGCGTTCAAACGCACGCGATGCAATCCCGCGATAGAGAAATTCTTTTTCACTGTCCGCTTCATCGGCAATCTTGGTGCCTTTGATGGTCAGCTGATTGCGGTGCGCTTCAATTTCAATCTCATTCTGATCGAAACCGGCCACAGCCATGGTAATACGGTAGGAGCTTTCACCGGTGCGCTCGATATTATAAGGCGGATAAGCCTGCGCACTTTCCGGCTGGCCGAGACTGTCCAGCATTGTGAACAAACGGTCGAAACCAACGGTTGAACGGTAAAGCGGAGAAAAATCAAAATGACGCATAAAATGCCCTCCTTCAGAGCGACGTTGCGTTAAAAGACTGTCTGAAAAACTCCCGTTATCGGCGAGCCTTTCTCATTTGCGCAGCCCCTTATCAGGCGGCTACACCAATGATCTGGTATTACAGAAAACATATTTCAAGGGGGCAATTCCGGCATTTACAATTTGTCTTCCGCCCGCCATGATCCCGCTATATGCAGACCATATAAGAAGCACTGAAGCTTCACCGGCACGCAATGACAAGAGTAGCAGCAATGACAAATCCGTTTTTTGAGACAGAAAATAACAAGGCCCCCGCAGGATTGCAGGCAGGCTATTTTCAGTCTGCCGACGGGTTTGAGCTGCGCTATGCTTTTTGCCCCTATGCGGAAGATACACCGCGCAACGGCACTGTCATTTTGCTCCACGGGCGCAATGAAGCCTTTGAAAAATATTATGAAACGATCAGTGATCTGAACCGGCGCGGTTTTTGTGTTGCGACAATGGACTGGCGTGGTCAGGGCGGATCGTTCCGCATTCTCAAAGATGCCGCGCGTGGCTATGTCCGAAAATTTTCCGATTACCGCAGTGATTTCGAGATTTTTCTCAAAACCATCATCATGCCGGATTGCCCGCCGCCCTATTATATTCTGGCACATTCAACCGGCGCATTAATCGCCTTGCAATCTCATGAAATGCTGCAATCGCGTATCCGCCGCATGGTGCTGGTTTCCCCTTTTCTCGGGCTGGCGCGCAGCATCTTTTCAGACCGTCAGCTTAGGCCGCTTGCCACATTGCTGGCATCATCCGGTTTTGGCAGCCGCTATGCTGGTAAAGTCCCTTTGCAACTGCCGCCGGAGAGTTTTGACGGCAACCCGCTTACACACGATCAGGCCCGCTATCTGCGCAATGCCGCAATCACACGCGATCATCCGCAACTGGGTATCGCAGGGCCGACAATCCGCTGGCTGGCGCAAACACTCAATGCCATTCACAGTATCAACAATCAGCAATTTTACGAGAATTTTGCGATTCCAACGCTGTTTATCGTTCCCGGTGCCGACCGTGTTGTCGATGGCAAGGCAGCAATGCGTCTTGCTGAAAAACTACGCAGTGCCTCTCTGATTACCATTGACGGTGCGCGACATGAATTATTGCAGGAAAGCGATTTTTATCGGGAGCAGGTCTGGGCAGCGTTTGATGCATTTATACCGGGATCAAACGCGCCGGAACAAAATACTGAACCGGCGCTGATTGAAGCATAGGTCGCTATAGTCAGGCGTTCAGTAGTTTCAGAGCCTGTTCATGCAGAGCTGCTGAAGAAGCAGCAACAATATAACCCCCCTTCTCCGCAGGTCCGCCGTCGGCCTGCGTAATAACACCGCCTGCCTGTTCAATCACCGGAATTAAGCCCATAACATCATAGGGCTGCAAACCGCTCTCAATCACCAGATCGGCAAAACCGGAAGCCAGCATTGCATAGGCATAGCAATCCACACCATAACGGGACAAACGCACCTGTGCTTCCAGACGATCAAACGCCTCGCGCTGCTTATCTTTGAACAAAGCCGGTGATGTTGTGAAAACCGTTGCTTCCGACAAATCTGTTGTCTGGCGGGTTTTCATCTGCACATGCCCGCCATTGCCTGCATATTCCGGCCCGCTCCAGAACGCACCATCGCCCAGCGCATAAAACATCTCATTGGTGAAAGGCTGGGACATCATACCAATACGGGCATCGCCATCAACCATCAGGCCGACCAACGTACCCCAAACCGGCAGTCCGGAAATAAAAGCACGGGTGCCGTCAATCGGATCAATTACCCAGATATGGCTGCTGTCGAGATTTTCGCCGCCAAACTCTTCGCCCAGAATTCCGTGATCGGGAAAATGCTGATTGATCACTTTGCGAATGGCTTTTTCAGCCTCGCGATCCGCTTCGGTTACCGGATCAAAACCGACAGTATATTTATTATCGATTGCGATTTTTTGCCGGAATCGCGGCAGGGTTTGTTCGGACGCTGCCTGTGCAACCTCTTTTAAAAACGACGAATTCACCACGAAAATTCACTCCATTTCACAGCAGGATTTTAGCATTTCGACGAAATTTCGGCGATATCTCTCATCAAAATGCTTGAGCCATAGCTTTTAGCCAAAACATTTTGATGAAATATATCAATAAGTTAATTTGATTGTAACTTCAGAAAATTCAGAATTTTCATAAAAATGTCTGATTTTTCCGAATTCCGAATTGACCGTAACTCACCGGCAAAATAAAATAGTTAACGGACAATATGTCTGTTTTCGCCCGCAAGGGCGTTTCCTCCCTAGATTTTGGACCGCACTTTTGTGCGGTCTTTTTTTATGCGCGTTTCATTCTGCGGCCTGCGGTTTCTGTAAAAATACATAATCCGGCAAGGCCGTCAGATCTGCCATGAATTGCGTCAGATCACGGCAAAGCCCCGCAAATGACGGCAGGTGCTCAAGGCTGTTTTCGTCGACATAGAGTGCGCGGTTCACTTCAATCTGCAAAGCATGGAAATCACGATGCGGGCGTCCGTAATGCTCGGTAATATAACCACCGGCATAAGGCTTATTATGCGCAACATTATAGCCCATATTTTGCAACAGCTCGATTGCCGCCCATGACAAGGCATCAGAACAGGACCGTCCGAAACGGTCACCGATAATGAAATCCGGCCGCCCTGTAATCCCGTTCTGACCGGCATTATCAGCCAGATCCATTCCGCTCGGCATCGAGTGGCAATCCACCAGAACAGCATAGCCAAACTGCGCCCGCGTATCGCTCAGCAACTGTCCGAGCACATGATGATATGGCTTATAGATGGTTTCGATCCGGTCGAGCGCCTCACATAATGGCAGTCTGGATTTATAAATATCCTGACCTTCACCAACGATTTTAGCGATTGTGCCTAAACCGCCTGCAACCCGTGTTGACCTGATATTCGCATAAGACGGCACAGGCTCGTTAAACATTTTCGGGTCGAGCTCAAAGGGTTCACGATTCACATCCAGATAGGCGCGCGGGAAATGCGCACGCAACAAAGGCGCGCCCAGCGGCACGGCCATGGCGAATAATTCATCCACATAACAGTCTTCCGACTGACGGATATCATGGGGGCTGAGACGGGATTGCTGCAGAAATGCCGGCGGATAATAATTGCCGCTATGCGGCGAATTAAAAACGAACGGGATGCGCTGTTGCGCCGGAGCACAGACTTCAAAAGGAGTGATTGTCTGAAAATCCCGTTGCAGGCTCATTCTTCACTTTCATATACTGCAAGGGCATATGCCCGGATTATTTGGCCGGATAGCCGGTTCATTTCTCAAGCCTAACTGATAATCCGGAAAAGCAAAGCCGGAATTGTCATATTTTGCCAGAAAATACCGGCAGCAGGCATTCAATTTATTATTTAAGAACAATTTCATACCATGACACATGACATTTTCTTGAACTGCCCTATATGGTATTTTTAACGTCGTTCTTGCCTGTCAAAATGCATAGGCAATAAAACGCTTTTGCCCTGCCGGTCGCAGTGACGGGGCAGATTAATGGGAATGATTCATCCGATATTTACCAAAGCAGCGTCTTATAGGATCAGATTGAATCGCTTTTCTTGCCATTTTGTCACCGCAATATCATGCTGGGGACACGCAGATAAAAAGCGTACAGACATTCGGACGGACCAATGAAAAGAATTCTGCTTGCTGAAGATGATAATGATATGCGCCGTTTTCTGGTGAAAGCACTGGAAAAAGCCGGTTATCATGTCACCCATTTTGACAATGGAGCCAGCGCCTATGAGCGTCTGCGCGAAGAGCCTTTCTCTTTGCTGCTGACGGATATTGTTATGCCTGAAATGGACGGAATTGAACTGGCACGCCGTGCAACCGAAATTGATCCTGATCTCAAAGTCATGTTCATCACCGGTTTTGCTGCCGTTGCTCTCAATCCTGATTCAAACGCACCGCGTGAAGCCAAGGTATTGTCCAAGCCGTTTCACCTGCGTGATCTCGTGAATGAGATCGAGAAAATGTTGCTGGCAGCCTGATTTCAGGTATCAGGATAAGCCTGTTGAAAAACAACAGGTAAAACAAAGTTTTTTCTCTTTATTCTTCAAAAGGGCATTGACGCGCGCGAGCCAATATGGTGTATGCGCGTCATCGGATGGGCGTATAGCTCAGCGGGAGAGCACTACATTGACATTGTAGGGGTCACAGGTTCAATCCCTGTTACGCCCACCATCCGAATTCATTGATTTTACTTTTGTATTTCATGCTCAAGCTAAACTACAATTGCACTCATTTTTCCAACAAGTTACAGATTAGGGGCATTTACTGCACCTTTCCATAGCAGCTGTAAGATGCACTTTTTCATAGAGTTGAAGCAGACAAGCTGTCACTCATAAACTGGATAAAATTATCAAGCACACTGGATTGAACCTGCATACGCGGACGTATCAACCAGATATTAAACTTAATCTCAGGTTCAAATTTTTTGACAACCAGCTCTCCATCCCGATAACCGGCTGCACTTATCGGGTCAACCACAGATACGCCCGCCCCTAACGCCACAAATGAACAGGCGGTTTCTGATTGACCTGTCTCAATCTGCATTTTGCGCGGTATCTGTAAATCATCAAAAATTTTATCAATCAGCATACGTGACTGATCCTGTGGTCCCAAAGATACAAAGGGCTGGCCGGCAAGATCCTGTGCTTTGATGCTTTGTTTTTCTGATAATGGGTGCCCGACCGGCAGAATGCATACTGCTTTTAATGTCTGCAGCGGTATGCTTTCAATTTCATCCCTGTCCCCCGGAATAAAACTGATCCCGAAATCCAGCTGATGGCTTGCAACAGCATCAATCAAACTGCGTGAGCGCATGCTCTGCAAATGAAAAACTATATTGGGTCTTTCAGCAGCATAATCTGCAACAATTTCAGGCAGGACACGGCGAGCGATTGCCGGAAAGGCACCAAATGTAAGCGCTCCCCATTTCTGCTCTCTCAGAGCAGTGGCAACGCGCGAAACACGGTTCACACCAGCAAACATTGCCTCAACCTCTACCAACAGCGCTTCCGCCTCTCTGGTCGGGTGCAAACGCTTTCCTTTGCGTTCAAAAAGGGAAAAACCGCAATAAAACTCCAGCTGATTGATCAGCTGACTGACTGCCGGCTGAGAAATACAAAGTAATTCTGCGGCCCTGCTGACACTCCCCATCGACATAACCGCTTTAAACGCCTCAAGCTGCCTGATATACACCGCCCCTCCTTATTAGATTTTCTTATAATTATCTTAGAAAATAGTATTATTAATTATATGATATTGTCGATAGGCTTTGAAGACAGCATTTCGTGGTCATCCGATTTTGTGGTGCCAATAATGAAAATGCACATACCAAAAGGGGATTTTCATGCGTGCTAACTTACTTGCCAAACTTTCATTGACAACCATTCTTTCTGGACTGGCATTGTGCATGGCAGCTCAAGCGGATCAGCTCGATGACGTAAAAGCCAGAGGGAAGTTAATCGTCGGCATTAAGAACGATTATGTACCTTTCGGATTTTTAACCAAAGAGGATGAGTTGAAAGGTTTTGAAATCGACCTGGCGAAATATGTCGCCGGAAAGATTGTCGGTTCTGAAACAGAAATTGAACTTGTGCCGGTGGTGGCTTCCAACCGTATCGAGCTTTTAAATGCCGGTCGTATTGACCTGATTTTGGCAACGCTCGGCGTTAATAAAGAGCGCGCAAAAGTTATCGATTTTACCGAAGAATATTACAACATGGCGGGCATTGTACTGCTTACCCCCAAAGAAAGCACAATCGCCAAATGGGAAGATGTGCGCGGGCAGAAACTCTGCGGCATGCAAGGCAATCTTTACAATCGTACCCTGACCGGAACTTACGGCGCACAAACTGTTCTACTCACCGGTACCGCGGACATGTTCAAGGCATTTCAGAACGGCCGCTGCAGCGCCGTTGCCTTTGATGGTCCTATCCTCCAGCAAAAATTGTCAGATCCTGAATGGGGCGCAAAGTACAAAATCGCGCTGGATACATTTGATTACATTCCGATTGCGGGCGGCGTACGTAAAAACGAACCGCGCTTTCTGGAAGAGGTCAACAAAGCCATTCTCTCTGCAGAAGCAGCAGGCCTGCTCGTTAAAGCAGAAGAAAGCTACGATATGGGTTCCAGCGAATACGTGACCAAACGCGCGGCAGACGCCAAAGCTGCCGGTCATTGATCTGCACTGAGAACAAAACCGGTTATCACTCGCTAACATATCTGTGTAGCCCAAACTGATAACCGGTAAATTCATCGGAAATAATTCATGATATTCGGTCTCGATTTTGAATGGCTGGCAGATCCGCTCTATCAGAGCTGGTTGTTTGAGGGCTTGAAAACCACGCTCGCAATCACTGCTCTGGGCACTATATTAATGCTGATTATCGGCATTGCCGGAGCAGCGATCATTCATTTTAATGTCCCTGCTGCCCGATCTCTGACCATTATCATGATCGACTTGTTCAGAAACACGCCGCCTCTGGTGCAGTTGTTTTTTCTGTATTTCATGCTGTCTGATTTAGGCATGACCTATACAGATGCAACGACAGGAGAACGGGTGCCTCTCTTATCCGGTTTTGCCTGTGTGGTCATTTCACTGGCCTTGTATAATGGATCAATTGCTATTGAGATTATACGCTCAGGCATCAATTCCGTACCACGCCAGACAGTCGAGGGCGGCCGGAGCATGGGCTATAGCCGATTGCAGATTTTTCGCTGGATTGAACTGCCGATTGCACTGCGCATGACCATTCCCAATATGACCAGCAATGTTGTGAGCCTGATCAAGACATCTGCGCAGGCAGCGCTCGTTGCTGTAACTGATATTATGTTTTTTTCCACTCAGATTGCATTGGAAACCTTTCTCAACCTCGAAGTGATGATCGTGCTGTGGCTGATCTATCTGACCATAACCACTGCGGTCGTTCTGCTCGCCAAACAAATCGCAAAAGTCTTTGCAATTCCGGGGTTTGGTGCAGGAGAAGTACAATGAACAGAGACGCAATCTCCGCTATTCTTGGTTTTTTCGGGGTTATCATCACGCTGCTGGCTATTCTGTTTATAAGTTACGGACAGGCAAGCGGTACTGCTATCGGCGTTCTTATCGACCGCTCATCACAGCTACTCACCGGTAGTGCTGGTTTCATCGATTTTGGCGGCGGCTTCTCCGCAAATGTGATTATCAGCATTTTTTCGATGATGATCGCTCTCGTGGCAGGGTTTTTCCTTGGCGGCGCGATGGTGTCGCCTAACCGGGCGGTCAGAACCACTGCCATATTGATCATGAATCTGTTGCGCTCTTCACCGTGGCTGGTCGTGCTCTATGCGATGCTTTATCTGCTGCCATTTCGTATGACGTTTTTCGGCATCAGCCTCTTTGTGTCACCGTTCCTCAAAGCTGTAATCGGTCTGTCCCTGCCCGTTACCGCTTATGTTGCTGAGGGGTTCCGGAACGGAATTCGCGCAATACCGGATGGCCAGTGGGAATCTGCCCGTGCCCTTGGTTATCGCCGCGGTCAGATTTTGCGCTCCATTATTCTGCCTCAGGCACTGCCAATGATGCTGCCCAACCTGATGACGACCTATGCAATGCTGTTTATCGGCACGAGCCTTGTGGTTGTTACCGGCACATCAGATGTTCTCTCCATTGGCAAAACAGTCATTGCCAGTGACGGCGATGAATATGCGACGGCAATTTACCTCTACATTCTCCTGCTATTTTTTCTCTTCGCCTATCCGTTGGCGACCTGGACGCGTGCTCTTGAGCGCCGCCTGATTAAAGGCAAATGACATGACCACATCCTCCACACCAATCATCAAAGTCGCTGACATCTATAAGAACTATGGTTCTGTTGCGGTGCTGAAAGGCATTTCAATGGAAATTCAGAAAGGTGATGTTGCCTGTATCATCGGCCCTTCCGGTTCAGGGAAGTCCACACTTTTGCGTTGCCTGAACGGTCTTGTCCCGATCAACCACGGCAGCATTCGTGTCGGCAATTTTCAGGTTGAGAAACTGCGCTCTGAAAAAGAGCTGGTTCCGTTGCGTCATCAGGTTTCAATGGTGTTTCAGCAATATAACCTGTTTCCGCATAAGACCGTTCTGCAGAATATTATGATGGCACCCATACAAGTGCTGAGACACAATGCCCAGGACGTGCGGGAGCGCGCGGTCAGACTTCTCGCCAAAGTTCAACTGTCAGGCAAAGAAAATGCGTATCCGGGAGAATTGTCCGGCGGGCAGCAGCAGCGTGTAGCCATTGCGCGGGCGCTGGCAATGCAGCCGGAAATCATTCTGTTCGATGAAGTAACGGCCGCCCTTGATCCGGAAATGGTGCAGGAAGTCCTCAATGTCATCCGCGATCTGGCAGCGGAAGGAATGACCTGTGTGCTTGTTACCCACGAAATGCGTTTTGCGCAGGAAGTGGCCGATCAGGTGTTTTTTACTGATGGCGGCATCATGGTCGAGCGAGGCGAACCGTCAACATTTTTCAATCAGCCGCGTGATCCGCGTCTCAAATCTTTCCTGTCCAAAGTTCTTTGATTAATTCTCGGGAGGAATTTATGCAGACTTACAAAATTTTGGTACCGGATGCGCATCTGCGCGATTTGGCAATTGAAAGTGCCGTTTCCGGAGACCGGTTTGAATATCTGATTTATGACGAGACTAATCCTTCTGCCATTCCGGAACAGCATTGGCGGGAATGCGATGGCATTCTGGTCTGGCACCGCATGCGCATTGCCCCGCAAACAATTGCCCTGCTGGACAATTGCAAGCTTATTGTCCGCGTTGGTGTAGGCTTTGACAATGTGGACGTTGATGCCTGCCGTAAAGCTGGCATTGCCGTATCGAATGTTCCGAATTACGGCACAACAGAAGTGGCAGATCATGCCATTGCCATGCTGCTTTATCTGACACGCGGCCTCGGCACCTATGAGAAACGCCTTAAAGCTGATCCCGTCAAAGGGTTTGTTGCAGAAGGCGCCCCTGTTGTACGGCGGCTACGCGGGTTGACATTCGGAGCTATCGGCCTCGGCCGCATCGGTACTGCAATCGCACGTCGTGCTGCGGCTTTTGACATGAAAATTGCCTACTACGATCCCTATCTGCCTGAAGGGCATGAACTGGGCATCGGCTTTGAGCGCAAGCAAACGTTGGAAGAACTGGTGGCAACATCTGACATTGTCAGTCTGCATGTACCGTTATCTGCTGAAACCCGCTCCATGATCAATGATACCCTGCTGGCACAGTTCCGCGACAATGCTGTTTTTATTAATATTGCGCGCGGTGGTCTGGTGGATATTGATGCGCTTTACCGCGCATTGCAGAGCGGACGCCTAGCCGCTGTCGGACTCGATGTTCTGCCGGTTGAACCACCATCCCCTTCTCCCGCCTTGCTTGAAGCATGGCGCAATGATGAAGCGTGGATTGCAGGACGGTTCATTGTATCGCCCCATGCGGCTTTTTATTCTGAAGCCGGCTATGTCGACATGCGCACATTCTCAGCTGAAATTATGCTGGATTTTCTTCTGCGCAACAAAGTCCGCAACAACGTCAATCCCGGTTGGGAACAATACAACCACTGACATACAGTGTGCCGAGGAGTGTGCCACAATGGCATTTCAAAAAGTAAACGCCCCGTTTCAAAAACTGTCTAGTGCTGCTCTTGATGCATGGCGCACCATCCCGCCTGCAGTCGCTTCCGACTGCCTGAACCGGACGCAGGCAATGAGCGCTGCGATCAAACCCGTCTCAACGGGCATCACACTCTGCGGTCAGGCGCGAACCGTTACTGCTATGGCGGGAGATTGCGGCAGTATTTGTGAACTGATCGGTGTGGCAGAAGCCGGTGAAGTCATTGTGGTTGATGCCGGTGGCGTAGAAGATACTGCGGTATGGGGCGGGATCATGACGGCAGAAGCAGCCCACCGGAAACTTGGCGGTGCAGTCGTTTTCGGCGCTATCCGCGATGTTGAAGAAGTTCGGCAACTGCAATTCAACATGTTCTGTAAAGCGATTGTCCCCCGTGGTCCGCATCATGGCTTTGGCGGCATCATTGACGGTGCTATTTCAATGGCCGGCGCCGTTGTTCACCCCGGAGATATTGTGCTTGGCAATGATGACGGCGTGGTGATTGTCCCCTTGGAACGAGCGGAAGAAATACTCGCGGCCGCACAAGAGCACATCGAAAAAGAAAAAGCTTGGCTCGACGGCATACGAAGCGGACAAACGATCCAGCAAATGTTCAAGATGCAAACTTCTGCATCAAGGTAACAATATTATTTTCAAAAATATGTAATATCAATAATTTTTGGAACTGACATTAAATATTCATATGTATTATCCATGTCAGTTCCAACAAAAATAATATTATTTCATATATACTTATAATTAGAAATAAAAATAAGCAATATATTGTAATTATGGTACAATTTCTTGATAAGCAAGATTATCACTATACTGATTACATAAGTTGCGACCTGCTTCGCGGGCAATTGTTGCAACCAGCGTAATTAATCGCGTTGCCGATGCCTCCAGATACATCGCACTATAATTTGTGGCCGGAAACATTGTATTTGTATTGAGAACTTTCAGCTCCCCCTGCCGCAGTTCTTTTTGAATAACAACCGGTGGAAGAACCGAAATGCCAACACCCGCAGAGATCATATTGATGGTTGTAGTAAGGGAGTTGGAATAATGCACCGTTGCATCTTTGATACGATCTTCTGAAAAATAATTGATGATTTGCTGATGATTATGTGCCCCTCGTTCATAGGAAATAATCGGATAGTTCAGCAAATCTTCACGTGAGAACAAATCTTCGGGACTAATAAGAACGTCAGGTGTCCGGCTGATCCAAAACATGCCGAATGTGCAGATGTTAACGCTGCGCAATGTTGCCGCTGTCTCGGGGCGTATTGCAAACACAATGTCCAACTCACGCTGCTCAAGCTGCTGCGTCAGGACTTTGGACGAATCTGTCGTAATTGAAATTCTGATTTTAGGATAACGCTGGCGTAAAATATCTAAAACATCAGGCAAAATTGTCATCGCAAGACTCGGAACAATACCGAGTTTAAGCTGTCCTTCGACACTGTTTTTGGGGCTAACGCTTTCAACAAGGTTATGATAGCGCAGCACAATATCCCGTGCACCTTCAACAAACACCTCCCCTTCTGCTGTCAGGCTGACGTCGCGGGCATCACGCTCAAATAAACGGAAGCCGAGTTCTTGCTCGATTGCACCAATGCGATTGGAAATTGCGGCCGGTGTCATGTTCATGCGCGCCGCAGTGATCCGGAAATTGCGCAATTCCGAAAGCCAGATCACCGTCTCAAGAAACCGGATATTCATCGATATGCAGTCTCCCCTCCGCATATTATGTGACTGAATTCTTATGTCTTATTTTTTGCTATGATCCTACTGAGAAATAACCGGAGCGACCGACTATGAAACTGAATGGCCGTGCCGCTCCGGCTGTGCTTTTATACCGCCATGCGTGCTTTGACTTTGTCGGAGGCGCCTGAAACTTCGCCGAGTTTCAAACCAGTTTTGACGGAAGCCTCACGCTCTTTTCCGCGTTCCTGAATAGCCAGCGCTTTGGTTGCAACTTCGTTGACTTCGCCTCGCGGCAGCACAAGCACACCGCTTTCATCAGCAAGAATGGCATCCCCCGGATTGACGACCACGCCGCCACAGGAAACCGGAATATTGATCCCGCCGCCCAGATCGTAAAGACGGGTGGTGATTGGCGAAATACCGCGTGCCCACATCGGGAAGTCGGAATCCTCAATTTCGGTCAGATCAGTGCACGGCCCGTCAACAATACCAGCCACCGCACCGGCAGCTTTAGCGGCAATGGTCACTCCCCCGCCCCAGCAGGCATAGCGGTCATCGCCCATACGGTCGACCACCAGTACATCACCCGGACGCAGCATACCGGTGATATGATGCAACAAAGTTGAATCCGGCCCCGGAATGGCAATGGTGACGGCAGTGCCGACAATCCGGCGCTTTGGCAGCAGCGGTTGAATGGAATGGTTCATAAAACCAAAGAAACGCCAGTGACCGACAGTTGCCGTTTCCACACCGGACAGCAAATCCAGATCAGCCTGTTCCACCTGTTCAGGCATTGCATTAATAACATACATGATGAGATTTCCTTACACTGCACAGGCTTCATGACGTTTGCCTAACCGGCGGTGCTGTACCATCGGAATTAAAGCGCGAACGCGGTTGATCTGCTCACGATCAATTCTGGCGGTGACGAAACCCACACCGTCCGATGCGCGGGCAACAACATGCCCCCAAGGGTCACAAACCAGAGAATGTCCGTATGTATGACGTTTCTCGCCGCCGCTCACCACCGCGCCGGTCTGTCCGCAGGCGACAAAGTAAGTCTGGGTTTCAATGGCGCGGGCGCGTGCCAGTACTTCCCAATGGTCTTTGCCCGTTTGCAGCGTGAAGGCGGCAGGCAGAATGATGATATCAACACCGGCCTTTTCCAGCTCAAGATACAGTTCAGCAAACCGGATATCGTAGCAAATAGCACAACCGACTTTGAAACCGTCGAGGTCATAGACCACAACATCTTCACCCGGTTTCACCGTTGCGGATTCTTTATATGCTGTGCCATCCGGTGCCACGATATCGAACATATGGATTTTACGATAATGGGCGACTTCTTTACCCGAGCGGTCAAAGACAAAAGTCGAATTATAAATCCGTGCCTCACCTTCAACTTTCTCCATGATCGTACCGGCATGAACAAAAACTTTATGCTCACGAGCAAAATCCTGCGCCATTTTATAGGCAGCACCATTTGGTGCGGTTTCAGCCTCATTCAGCTTACCCTCAGGGCTGCCGCCATAATATTCAAAATATTCCGGCAGAACGATCAGATCAGGCGCATCTGTACGCACTGCATCTTCCATCAGTTTACGGGTTGTAGCCAGATTGGCGGCTTTATCAGCCTGCGGATTGGTCTGGATCAAACTTACTTTCATCATGCTCCTCCAAGCTCATTGAATAGAAATAAAATCAGGCAATAAGCGCTTCTTTTTTAAGCGCATTGACAGTGGTCATCATGCCCTGACGCAGGGTCATATTCTGTGTGGCGACGACCAGCATTGATGCGCCCTCATCCAAGGCAAAACGGCGCTCGGCTTCTGTCCATGCAGGCATGATCCATGGCTTGCCCGCATCACGAGCAGCTTTAGCGCAACGGCGCAGATCAGCCTTGTCCGCATCATTGAATTCATAAGCACCGCGACCACGGGCAAGTGCCAGATCAGAAGGCCCCGGGAAAAGACCATCGACCGTATCCAGCGCGATGATCTTTTCGACATCAGCAAGGCTTTCAGCCGTTTCGATCATGGCGTAGCATTTGGTTCGCTTATTCTCTTTTTCGAAGGCATCGGATGCCGGACGGCTATAGCCGAACACGCGACCACCGGCATAAGAACGTGTACCGGTCAGCGGATATTTCGCTGCTTTGGTGACTTCTCTGGCATGATCCACACCCAGAATATGCGGAACAATCACACCATCTGTGCCAAAATCGAGCACCTGCTGAATAGCTTCTGTGGTCGGTGCCAGCACCTTGGTCAGTGTCGGCAGGCCTTGCGCTTTGGTGAAAGCCAGAAACTGATCAAGCGTGCCCAAGTCAAATGTGCCATGCTCCAACTCCAGCACGAAAGATGTGAAACCGCAGGTTTTAGCAATCTCAAGATATCCGAAATGCGGCTGCGACATCCAAAGGGCGATATTTTCCATTTTCGAGACCTCCTCGTCTCTTCATTCATGCAATGCGAATGCGGTTATTTGGTATTTTCAGAAGACTTGCCGATAGTTCGGGACAGACCAAGTGTGCGTTCAATCAGGAAAATGATCAGCAAAGTTGCGATAATCAGCACCACAGAAATTGCGGCCGTCATCGGATCTGTACGACTTTCCACATAATTGAAAATCTCGACCGGCAAGGTGGTCAGGCGCGGCCCTGTGATGAACAGCGAGATTACCACCTCGTCAAAAGACAACAGGAATGACAGGGCAGCACTGGCCACCAGACCCGGCATCATCAACGGTAAGGTAATGCGGCGGAACACTGTGAATGGTGTAGCACCCAGCATCGTCGCAGCTTCTTCAACGGAGGGTGGCAGGGTTGAAAAGGCTGTGATCATAATGCGGATCACATAGGGTGTGGTCACGATCAGATGCGCGATAACAAGCCCTGTAAAAGTACCGAGCAGCTGCATTCTTACAAAGACCAGCAGAATGGCCAGACCCAGCACGATTGACGGCAGCAGCAACGGCGCAGTGAAAATATTGAGCAACAATTCCCGCCCGCGGAACTCATAGCGACGGATCGCATAGGCGGCCGGAATACCGGCTATCAGCGACAGAACAGTCACGACGCTGGCAACGCCAAGGCTGATCCACAAAGCATTGATCAGCGCCTCGTGATGCAGCATTTCACCATACCACCGCACACCCCAGCTTTGCGGCGGAAAGGTCAGATAATTATCATTGCTGAAAGACAGCGGGATCACCACCAGAATAGGTGCAAGCAAAAAAAGGTAGAGCGCTACAACCAGAATTTTAAACGGCAGTTTCATAGTACCAATCATGAGATTTCCCCTGCCGGTTAATCGATGCGGCGGGCAATGCGTGAATACACGACCAAAGCCAGTCCGAAGATGATGAGAACGATGACGGATGTTGCTGCCGCACGCGGCCATTCAAGCTGGATAACCGCTTGATCATAAATCTCGGTTGCGAGCATGAAGACACGACCACCGCCAAGCAGTTTCGGTGTGATAAAAGAGCTGATTGCCAATACGAAGCACAGCAGACAACCCAGCGCCACACCGGGCAAAGTCAGCGGGAAAATCACACGGCGAAAACGGGTGAAGCTATTGGCACCGAGTGAAGCGGCAGCCTCTTCCAATGTCACATTCAGGCGGCCAAAACCGGCAATTAATGACAGCGCCATATACGGGATAAGGATTTCCACCATACCGATGAAAACGCCAAGCGTATTATTGACCAGACGAAACGGTTCTGAAATCAGACCCGTGCTCATCAACATACCATTGATAAGCCCCTGATCACCGAGCAGCACCATCCAGCCATAAGTTCGCACCACGCTGCTCACCAACAGCGGTGAAACGGTGATGACAAACAACAAGTTACGCCATACCGGTGATACACGATGAAGAAACAGGGCAATCGGATAAGCGCAGACCAGTGTCATCACCGTGATTAAAGTGCTGATCCACAGAGAGTTGAAAATCAGCTCCCAGTTGAAACTGTCGGTGAAGAAGCTGAGATAATTCTCCAGCGTGTAATTGTCGGTCAGAACCCCGCCGCTGCGGCTTTCCAGAAAGGAAATCTGCGCAAGATTGGCTACCGGTACGATGAACGCGATCAGATTGATCAATGCCATCGGCAGTAAAAGCCCGACGGCAATCAGAGGAAACCAGCCGCGCTTCGGTTTCGCAAGATTATTGGATGCAGAGGCAAGTGCAGTCATTGCTTACCTCCGAAAACCAGCATGTCTTCCGGCTTCCACTCGCACAGCAGCTTATCGCCAAGCTGGAAACCATGGCCACCACTGGTCGTCGGCACTTCAACCTTCAGGCAGCCGCCGTTAATCTCGATTTCATATTGAACAATGTCGCCGATATAAGTAATCCGCGCGACCTTACCGCGGGCGCTATTGGTGGTCACACTGATCAGCGACTGGTCACGGTTAGGTGTCAGGCTGATACGGTGCGGACGGATCGCAATCTGCCCCTCACCGGAAGTCGCACCATGAGTGTTACAACGATAGACATTGTCACCCAAACGGCAGCTATTCTCTGCAATGATCTGGCAAATATGCACATTGGCGCGTCCGACAAATTCCGCAACAAACAATGAGGACGGACGCTCATAAATTTCTTCCGGTGTGCCGAGTTGTGCCAGTTTGCCATTATGCATCACACCGACCACGTCACACATGGTCAGCGCTTCCACCTGATCATGGGTCACAAAAACAGTTGTGATATTCATACGTTGCTGAATTTCGCGGATTTCAATGCGCATATCATCGCGTAATTTCGCATCAAGGTTGGAAAGCGGCTCATCAAGAAGCAAAATGCGTGGTCGGATCACCAAAGCACGGGCAAGTGCAACGCGTTGTTGCTGGCCGCCGGACATATCTTTCGGTTTACGGGGGCCATAACCGGGCAAGCGCACCATTTCCAGCGCTTCCTCAACCCGTGCCTGTGCTTCATGTTTAGGCACGCGGCGCATATCCAGCCCGAAAGCCACATTCTCTGCTACGGTCATATGCGGAAACAGCGCATAATTCTGAAACACCAGACCAATGTCTCGCTGATGTGGTGGTTTGCGGGAGATATCCTCGCCATTGATATAAATATTGCCGTCTGTGATCGGCAATAATCCGGCAATCATGCGTAGAGTTGTAGTCTTGCCACAACCGGATGGCCCCAAAAGCCCGAGAAGTTTGCCTTTGGGCAAATCAAGATGCAGATCATCAACGGCCTTATAGTTGAGACCATAGAGTTTTGAGACGGCTTTGAGTTGCAGAAATGTATTGTCTGTCGTCATGTCAGAACCCGAATTATTCTGTGCCGTTCCGCCTGATAAAGATTAGGCAGAGCGGTTTTGCAGTCATAAGAAATGGAAATCTGTGCGCTGAAAATCAGCGACCGGCAGGGATGATCTGGCGACGCCACGGGTCCAGAATTTTGCCGCGGATATCGCCGATCGTCATCCAGTCCACGGGAATGAGTTTGTCACGCTGTTCAGAATTCATCATCGGGATGCGGGCGCGTGTGGCCTCATCAACTTCGGCTTTGGTATTGGTCGGTGCATAGAACATCATCTTGGCAAAACGCGCCTGTGCCTCAGGGCTGAGTGCATAATTTATGAAAGTCTTGGTTGCGTCCTGATTTTTACCGTTGGCAATCGCACTGATCACATTAATCTGCGCTGCTGTACCCTCGGAAGGCCCTACAGAACGTAGCTTACCGCCGGTCTGATCATAGTAAAACTGCGCACGGGCATTATAACCAATCGACAGGTTCGCGGTGCCATTCGCCACCAATGTATAGGCATCAGGTTTTGGTTCCCATGTCTGTACCAATGGTGCCAATTCTATAAGCTTTGCCACAGCAGGTTTGATGGTTTTTACATAGTCAGTTTCACCGGCGAGCCGGTTGGTGATGATTGTCAGCAGTATGGCCTGAATATCACCGCCACCTTGCGCGGCGATAATGACTTTGCCATTTTGTTTTTTATCCCACAGCGCTTCCCAACTGGTTGGCCCTTCCGGAAAAGCATCATGATTATAGATTAGTGACAATGTATCGAATGTAATCGGAATGGCTTTACCGGCAAGCTCTCTGCCAATATCTGCCAGATCGGCATAATTGCTCAGAGCAGCAGTATCGAGGTCTTCGACCAACCCTTCATCACTGGCGATTTTAGCAACGGAAAGATCATAAATAACCGCATCAGTTTGCGGAGAGGACTTTTGAGCGCGCATATTACCAAGTGATGTCGCGGCATTCTGGACACCGTAATAGGTCACTTTAATATCCGGATGTTCTTTCTGGAAAGGCTCGATAACAGCCTGAATATAATTATCCTGAAATGCACCGCGATAGCCCATCACGGTAATATCAGCAGCCATCGCTGGCAGTGCCACCCCCGTCAGGGCAGCGGCAGCTGCCAAAATCAAAATACGGGATGCCTGATATTGAGATTGTTTCATGTTCTTCCCCTTTGTTTTTTCAAAGGTGCAAAACATCAGGCTTATCGTCCAACGACTTATTCTTACCGCCTGTTCGATTTTGGTTTATGCATGTTGCTTATGCTTGTCAGAATTATGTTTTTTGCCTGTCAGTATCCATCTTGGCCGCATAATTTATATAACAATCCAAACGCAAATAGATTGGCCAATGATCATCCATGATGTCTCGTGACACCTCAATGGCACAATCAAGCACTCGCACTCTCAGACTTGGTTTTTTCTCACTTCCTAGGAGCAATGTTTCCACCTCTTCTACTGGTCATTAAAGAGGCAAAAGCGCACTGGTCTGTCTGTCAACAGCTATTCATCACGAAAAATAAACTTTACAGTTTCATGTGCTAATCTGATAACCTTAGTAACAAGATTATTCGTGCTGAAATCTAAGGAGTGAATGCCACATCCGGCGAGCAATCACTACCGCCCCCCCAAATCACGTTTCAATACAGCGCCATATCTGTAGCATTACATTATGTAGCGCCTAATAAAGATTCATTTTCACCTTCAATTTATCTAGGTAAAAAAACAGAATAGATAATATTTTTTCAATAAACTTAAAATAATACGCATTTTTATGAGTAAAACAGATTTTTAAAGTGACAATAAATTGTTACCTTATGATATTATAAGCATTCTCATCGCGACTATCTGCACGGGAGATTGTGGGGAAATTATCTCACGTTCAGATAGATGGGGCACATAGATGGGAATCAAAGTCGGGGTCACAGGGGGAATAGTTTTTGGTTTCAAAAACGCACCGGAAAATTTGCATCGGCACGATCACAAAAGATCGCCCCGTTATGCTGCAGAAATTGCTGATGTCTTATGCCCGGCTGATTATTCCTGAGGGGATACAGGTCTGTTTTTTAGTTGTAGAAAACAATCACGAGAAAACAGCCTGCTCGATTATCAATGACTTTAAGGCAAGAGTTTCGCCTGCTGAAGTCGTCTATACTGTTGAACCGGTTTTAGGCATCGCATCGGCCAGAAATCATGTGCTCAATTATGCTATTGATCATGGTTATGATCTGCTGACCTTTGCTGACGATGACGAGCAGGTAGAGCCGCAATGGCTCATGGAATTGCTGAAAGAACGCGATTACCACAATCTTGATATTGTCGGCGCACCGGTACGTTTTGCACCACCCGAAGGCAAATTGTCATTATGGCAAAGAATTGTCTGGCAGGGTGTTGATAAAATGAACAGTAATGCGGAAAGCCGCTCAATCAAAAAACGAGCTAACGGCAAAGCCGGACAAGTGAAACTTGCTACCGGCAGCTGGATGGGCAATCTCGACTTTTTCCGCTCAACCGGATTGCGCTTTGACGCAGCTTTAGGTCAGTCTGGGGGTGAGGACTGGCAGCTATGGGCCGAGGCAAAAGCCCTTGGCGCTAAAACAGGCTGGACGCCGTACGCTATTGCCTATGAAACCGTTCCTACCTCGCGTTTGAAACTGGGCTATTATTATCGCCGCAACCGTGATATTGCCAGAGCAGCCCATCTGGAGCGCATGAAAAATCCGGAAAAAAGTATAATATGGCGCACCTTCAAATCCGTTCTTTCGCGTGTTTATAAAGTGCTTGTCGGCAGCCTATTATTGCCAATCTATCGCGAAAGAGGCCTGCTAACGATTGCTGCGAATTTAGGCAGTCTGGTCGGCTTTATCGATGGAGCCCGTGGAAAAAAATCCATGCATTATGTTGATATTGACGGCTACTGATAACCAGCCCCTGCCCGAAGAGTAAAAGCACCTGACTATGACAGTTCCGATCCTTGTCTATCATCATATTGCGGTTGTCGGCAGCAGCGTCCCTTTTCGCAGCCTTTTTGTGCATCCGAAACGCTTTGCAAGCCAAATGCGCTGGCTGAAAAAACTCGGTTATCAGGGGCTCTCCGTGCGGGATGCCATGCCTTACATTAAGGGAGAAAAAACCGGAAAGGTTGCTGTCCTGACTTTTGATGACGGCTTCCTGAATGTGCTGGAAAATGCTGCACCGGTTCTGGCAGAATGCGGCTTCACCGCCACGAATTATTTTGTGGCCAACCAGATCGGTGGCAGCAATATCTGGGACAAGGCAATCGGCATTCCGGAAATGGCATGTATGTCCGTTACGCAAATGCGTGAATGGGCAGCATTGGGACATGAAGTCGGCGCCCATACGCTTGATCATGTCAATCTGAATGACACACCGGATGAAGAAGCCCGCCGCCAGATCAGTGAATCAAAATCACGTCTGGAGGACATGCTGGGCGCAGAAGTTCCTCATTTTTGCTATCCCTACGGTGCCAATAATCAGACGCACCGCGTAATGGCACGCGAGGCAGGTTTTCAAACTGCGGTCACGACAATTGCCGCGCGTGCAAAACCAAATGATGACCCGTTTGGCATTCCGAGAATATATATCCGTCGCAATCATACATTGCCGGAATTTTTATACCGTGTGTATTTCCGCTAAAGGCAGCAAACAGCATATTTTCAGATAATTAACACCTGCAATTATCGTCAGTTTGTTCTGACGCAAAGACGCATTCCGCCACTTCATTAAAGTCCACTGCATAACCGCTGAGCAGCCTGCTGCTGCAGCACCTGACTTGCAGTGAGCACCTTATATGAACCGCTTTCATGATCGTCCGGCATTTTTCATCAGAAAACTGATCCTGCTGTTCTGTCTTCTGTTAAGCGGCTTCATCAGCCTGCAAACGACAGCCTTTGCCGCTCAGCTGGATAAGTATCTGCCTGTGCTAAAAGTGCAGGAACTATTTCAGGATGCGGATCGTATCGGCACGCCGCAAGGTGAACCACCGATTGCGCCGGTTTATAAAAATCAGGATTTGCTCGGCTATATTTATCTGAATTCGGATTTTACCAGTTCAGTCGGCTATTCCGGCAAGCCGATCCATATTCTCGTCGGCATTGATACCAAAGGTATCATTCGCGGCATCAAACTTGCCGACCATAAAGAGCCGATTGTGCTGATCGGCATTCCCGAAGCCAAAGTGGTTGCGGCGCTCAACTCCCTCATCAACAGCGATTTCAATGCCGTTGCATCCGGTACAGCCAAACCGCCTCAGGTCGAGATTGTCAGCGGTGCCACGGTCACTGTTCTGGTCATGGGCGACAGTGTGGTGCGCTCGGCTGTCGGACTGATCCGTAGCGGCCGTCTGGGCAATCAGCTTGCTGCCGGACAAGTCGCGGCACCGCAGGAAACCCGCACTGTTGATCTGTCAAAACAGGATATCCGTGACTGGCAGGAACTGACCGGTGACGGTTCTGTCCGCAGCCTGAAGCTCAGCGTCGGCGAAGTAACGCAAGCTTTTCTTGACGCTAAACAGCCGCAAGCCGCAGGCAATCCTGAAACATCCGATCCTGAAGATCAATTCATCGAGCTTTATATCGCGCCGGTATCGGTACCCTCTATCGGCCTCAGCCTGCTTGGCAAGGCCGGTTATGACCAAATGCAAAAACATCTCAAACCCGGTCAGCAGGCCGTACTGGTTGCCGGTGATGGTGCCTATTCCTTCAAGGGATCGGGTTACGTACGCGGCGGTATTTTCGACCGTATCGAACTGTTGCAGGACGGTCAGGGCATCCGTTTTCGAGATAAAAACCATACCCGTATCGGCAATATTGCTGCTGAAGGCGCACCGGATTTGCGTGAAATCGCGTTGTTCACGGTGCCGGAAGGTTTCGCCTTCGACGTAACAAAGCCATGGGAACTGCAATTACTGGTACAGCGTGGCTTTGGTGCCCGTGACAAAGCCAGCATCTTCTATGACCTCGGTTATACACTTCCCGACCAATATGTGACCATCACCGCACCTGCCAAACCTGTCCCGGCTCCCGTGCAGTCTGCACAAGATGCTGCCACTGCGAATAATCCGCATGTCAGCGCACCGGTCGGTGAAGCATCCATGCCTGATTTCTTCGGAGAAGATAATCCGCTGTGGATTCAGATGTGGCAGATGAACAAAATCAATATTGTGATTACTGCCTTCGCCATTCTGGTGCTGGTCGCAATCTTCTTTTTCCAGAACCATCTGGTCAGACGTCCGCGCTTCTTCGCATGGGTCAGACGCGGCTATCTTCTCTTCATTCTTGTCTGGC
The DNA here is from genome assembly GCF_041929865.1 of Pseudochrobactrum lubricantis. NCBI lineage: Bacteria > Pseudomonadati > Pseudomonadota > Alphaproteobacteria > Hyphomicrobiales > Brucellaceae > Pseudochrobactrum > Pseudochrobactrum lubricantis. The sequence continues at coordinate 142,211 of NZ_JBHEEE010000007.1, read as the reverse complement.
TTGGCTTCTACACCAACACCCAATTATCGGTCGTCAATGTCCTGACTTTCACCAATTCGCTCATCACTGGTTTCAACTGGGAGTTCTTCCTGACCTCCCCGCTGACCTTCCTGTTATGGGGTTCGGTTGCTGCCGGTCTGCTGTTCTGGGGACGCGGCCCGTTCTGCGGCTGGCTCTGCCCTTTCGGCGCGCTGCAGGAACTGAGCAACAATCTGGCACAATGGCTGAAAGTACCGCAGGTCAAACTACCATGGGGCCTGCATGAACGTCTGTGGCCGATCAAATATATTATCTTCCTCGGCCTGTTTGGTCTGTCGCTCTATTCCGTGGCTCTGGCCGAAGTTTTCGCTGAAGTCGAACCGTTCAAAACCGCGATCATCCTAAAATTCGCCCGCGAGTGGCCGTTCGTCATCTATGCCCTGACCTTGCTGACTGCCGGTCTGTTCATCGAGCGCTTCTTCTGCCGCTATCTGTGCCCGCTCGGCGCGGCACTCGCCATACCCGGCCGCATTCGCATGTTTGAATGGCTGAAACGCTGGCCGGAATGCGGCTCGCCATGCCAGCGTTGCGCCGTTGAATGTCCGGTACAGTCAATCCATCCGGAGGGCCAGATCAATGTCAATGAATGCATCTACTGCATGCATTGTCAGGAGCTTTACCACGATGACCAGCGCTGCCCGCATATGATTCAGGTGCGCGTCAAACGTGAGAAATTCGCTGCCCGCAACGCGCCTTATACGCCACCGGCAGAGCGTACCGGCAGCCAGTCAAAAACCATCATCACCCATAACGGACAACCTGTTACCGGCGCATCCGCACCGGACGCAGCATCCTGAAATTTTCAACTGGAGACAAAGCAATGTCTGAGCAAGAAAATAAGACCCGCATGAACAGACGGCAATTACTCGGCACCTCGGCTTTTGTGGCCGCTGCCGGTGCCAGCGGCATGGGCGGTGCGCTTGTCATGGCCGGCGCACCGAAGCAGGCCATGGCGGCATCCGCATCCGGTTCAAGCGCTGAAGTCAAGCCGGGCGAACTGGATGAATATTACACCTTCTTTTCCAGCGGCCAGAGTGGTGAAGTGCGTATTGTCGGCCTGCCATCCATGCGTGAGCTGATGCGCATTCCGGTTTTCAACCGTGACAGTGCCACCGGCTGGGGGCAGACCAATGAAAGCCTGAAAGTTCTGACCGAAGGCATGCTGCCTGAAGACCGTGAGTTTATGAAAGACCGCGGCGGCGTTTTCGACAATGGTGACCTGCACCATCCGCATCTCTCCTTTACTGACGGCACCTATGACGGCCGCTATCTCTACGCCAATGACAAGGCCAATACCCGCGTCTGCCGCATCCGCCTTGATGTGATGAAATGCGACAAGATCATTCAGCTGCCGAACCAGCACACGGTTCATGGCCTGCGCGTGCAGAAATATCCGAAGACCGGCTATGTCTTCTGTAATGGTGAAGACCGCGTGCCGATCCCGAATGACGGTAAAAATCTGACAGATACCAAAAACTATCATGCGATTTTCACCGCCGTTGACGGCGAAAGCATGAAGGTAGCATGGCAGGTGATGGTCAGCGGCAATCTCGATAATGTGGACTGTGACTATCAGGGCAAATATGCTTTCGCGACCTGCTACAATTCCGAAGAGGGCGTGACACTGGCCGAAATGATGGGCAGTGAGCAGGACTGGATTGTTATCTTCAACCTGAAACGCATTGAAGAAGCGGTTGCCAAAGGCGAGTTCAAGGAAATCAACGGCGTACCGGTGATTGACGGACGCAAGGGTTCCAAATTCACCCGCTATATTCCGGTGCCGAACAGCCCGCATGGTATGAATACCGCGCCGGATGGCATCCATATTGTGGCCAATGGTAAATTGTCGCCGACCGTCACTGTTTTCGATGTGCGCAAATTTGACGACCTGTTTGATGACAAAATCAATCCGCGTGATGCCGTTGTGGCAGAGCCGGAACTCGGTCTCGGGCCTTTGCACACGGCCTATGACGGCAAGGGCAATGCCTATACGACACTGTTTATCGACAGTCAGGTCTGCAAGTGGAACATTGAGGATGCCAAACGTGCCTTTAAGGGCGAAAAGGTTGATCCGATCCGCCAGAAACTTGATGTGCATTATCAGCCGGGCCACAACCACACCTCGATGGGACAGACCAAAGAGGCTGACGGTAAATGGCTGATCTCCCTCAATAAATTCTCCAAAGACCGCTATCTCAATGTGGGTCCTCTCAAACCGGAAAATGACCAGCTCATTGATATTTCCGGAGATAAAATGGTGATTGTCCATGACGGACCAAGCTTTGCCGAACCGCATGACGCAACAATCGTACATCGCTCCAAGATCAATCCGGTCAATGCCTGGAATCGTGAAGATCCGTTCTTTGCCGATGCTGTTGCACAGGCAAAGGCCGATGGCGTCGATCTGATGGAGGCTGCTGAGGTCATCCGCGACGGTAATAAAGTCCGCGTCTATATGACCTCTGCCGCACCGGCCTTCAGCCTTGAGGAATTCACCGTCAAACAGGGCGATGAAGTCACTGTCTATGTAACCAATATTGATGAAATCGAAGACCTAACCCATGGTTTCTCGATCATCAATTACGGGATCAATATGGAAGTGGCACCGCAGGCCACCGCCTCGGTCACCTTCATCGCCAATAAGCCGGGCGTGTGGTGGTACTACTGCTCGTGGTTCTGCCATGCCATGCATATGGAAATGAAAGGCCGTATGCTTGTTGAGCCGAAAGGCGCTTAAGCATCATGCAGCATCAGCGCCATAAGGAAAAACGCAATTCCGCAGCTTTACCGGAGCACAGAGCGCCCGCAATGAAGCACTATGCTTTGGCCACGGCTTTGTGTTTTTCCGGCCTGCTGCCCGCACTGATTTCTCCGGCACTGGCCGGAGAGATCACCGTATCTGCCGGACAAAATCTGCAGACCGTCCTTGATCAGGCACCGGCGGGGGAAACGATCCGCCTGCTCAAAGGGCGGCATGACGGGTCAGTCGTCATTGACAAGACAGTCATGCTGGAGGGGGAAGCCGGAGCCGTGCTTTACGGCTCCGGCACCGGCAATACAATTACCGTCAATGCACCGGAAACCATCATTCGCGGATTGGAAATCCGTGGTTCCGGCGACAATCTCTTTGATCTCAATTCCGGTATTTTCATCGCCAAAACCGCTACCGGCGCACGGGCGGAGAATAACCGGCTGATTGATAATCTCTATGGTATCTATCTGCATGGTGCCAAGGATTCCGTGGCCGAAGGCAATGAGATTATTGGCAAGCGCGGTGTGCGTATGGCGCAAACCGGCAGCGGTGTTTCCATCTGGAATGCACCGGGTGCCAAAGTGCTGAATAATATCATCCGCTATGGCCGCGACGGCATTTATACCAATGCCAGCCGCAAGAATATCTTCCGTGGCAATCTCATGGAAAATGTGCGCTTTGCCGTCCATTATATGTACACAAATGACAGTGAAGTCAGCGATAATATCTCGCGCAATAATTCTGTCGGCTTTGCCATTATGTATACCAGCCGGCTCAAAATTACCGGCAATCTTTCGGAGGGTGACCGCGATCACGGGTTGCTGCTAAACTATGCCAACAGTTCCGTCATCACCGGCAATCGGGTGATCGGCAAAATGCAATCGGCTGACCGCTGGATGGATGCCGGTGTTCAAAGCGCCGAGCACGGCATGCCAGCACCGGAAACTGACCCGTCTGCAGAGACTGGCAACCTGCGACTGGGGCCTGAGAAATGCGTTTTCATCTACAACGCCAATAAAAACAAATTCACCGGCAATCAGTTTGAAAATTGCAGTATCGGCATTCATTTTACTGCCGGTTCCGAAGGCAATGTGATGAGCGGCAATGCCTTCATCAACAACCGCAATCAGGTCAAATATGTCGGCACACGCAATCTCGACTGGTCGGTCAAAGGACGCGGCAATTTCTGGAGTGACAATCCCGCCTTTGACCTCAATGGCGACGGCATTGCAGACAGCCCCTACCGGCCAAATGATCTGATCGACAAAGTGCTGTGGACAGCTCCGCAGGCCAAAATTCTTATCAACAGTCCGGCGATCCAGACAATCCGCTGGGCGCAGACGCAATTTCCCGCATTGATGCCCGGTGGTGTCATTGACAGCTATCCGCTGATGAAACCGCCTGCGTTGCCGGTCAAATCCGGAGGCGAAAATAAATCATGACTGAAACCGTAAAGCTTGCCGGTGTCACCAAAACCTATGGCACATTCAATGCCATCAGCGATGCGTCCTATGTGCTGAATGCCGGTGAAAATATTGCCCTTGTCGGCCATAATGGTGCAGGCAAAACCACGATGATCAAGCTGATGCTGGGATTGATCCGCCCGACACAAGGCAAAGTGCTGGTGCTGGGTGAAGATCCCGCAGCCGGACAATTTGCGGCACGGCGCAAGCTTGGCTATCTGCCCGAGCATGTCTCCTTCAATATGGCGCTGACCGGACGGGAGACCCTGTCCTTTTACGCCAAGCTCAAATCCGTTCCCGCGAAGGAAACCGCAGCACTGCTCGATCATGTCGGCCTGTCCCATGCGGCAGACCGCCGTGTCGGCACCTATTCCAAAGGCATGCGCCAGCGGCTTGGTCTGGCACAGGCTTTGCTCGGCAAACCCGCCGTGCTGCTGCTGGATGAACCGACAACCGGCCTTGATCCGGCCTTGCGCAAAAACTTCTACGATTTGCTGGAGGTTATGCGTGCGGAAGGCACCACCATTCTGATGTCCTCCCATGCGCTCACCGAACTGGAAAATCGTGTCGGACGGGTAATTATCGCCAATCGCGGCAAGGTCATCGCAGATGGCTCACTGGATGATCTGCGCCATATTGCGCGTCTGCCGGTGCGTATCCGCGTCAGCTTAGCCGAAGGCGAAGCCGCACCCCACAGCACCGGACAATCCCTGCGGATAGGCTGGCGGAAAACCGGCTTTGCAAGTTTTGAGGCGGATGTCTCCGCAGAAGATAAAATGCAGGTTCTGAACTCCGTTATCGCTCAGAACCATAACATCACGGATATTGATGTCATGGCACCGACACTGGATGAGCTTTACGCCCATTTCCTCACAGTTAAAGAGGCCGCGGAATGAAAAACCTCATTCATATTGCCGGTAAGGAAATTCAGGAAGGGTTGCGCAACCGCTGGGTGCTGGCAACCACTCTGCTGCTGGCTGCGCTGGCACTCAGCATGAGCTTTCTCGGCAATGCACCGACCGGCACCACCATCGGCTCCAACCGGCTGGATGTGGTGATTGTCAGTCTCTCCAGCCTCACCATTTTTCTGATCCCGCTGATTGCGCTGCTGATCTCTCATGATGCTGTTGTCGGCGAGATGGAACGCGGCACCATGCTCTTGCTGCTGAGTTACCCGATCGGGCGCAAACAGGTCATTCTTGGCAAGTTTCTCGGACAGCTCACTATTCTCGCTTTCGCGACCCTGTTCGGCTATGGCAGCACCGCCGTAGTGCTTGCGCTGACAGGCAGCGGCATTGATGCGGCAAGCTGGCTGGCTTTACTGTCACTGATCGGCAGCTCTGTCCTGCTCGGCGCGGTATTCATCGCCATCGGCTTTTTCGCCAGCACAATCGTGCGTGAGCGCAGCACTGCTGCGGGTATTGCCATCGGCATCTGGCTGCTCTTTGTGCTGATCTATGACATGGCGCTGCTTGGTTTGCTGGTCTTCGATCAGGGGCAGATGATCGGCACTGCTTTGCTCAATATTTTGCTGCTTATCAACCCGACAGATGCCTATCGCCTGCTCAATTTCGGCACAGGCGGTGCCGGTGCCCTCACCGGCATGGGCGGCGTTGCTGGCACCACAACTCTGAGCGCAGGTGTCCTCACTCTGGCGCTGGGACTATGGACTGCCATCCCGCTCGGCCTTTCCATACTCATCTTTTCAAGGAAAGAACTATGAGACTGATCTCCCTTTTCATCCCCGTCATTGCCGCTCTTACCCTGTCCGCCTGTTCACCTGAAAAACAGGCCGAGGCACCGGCGCCTTTCGCGCTGACTGAAGCTGCCATGGGGCGCTATTGCGGCATGAATGTTCTGGAACACAGCGGCCCGAAAGGTCAGATCATTCTGCATCCGGCAAGTGAAGCCATCTGGTTCTCCTCTGCCCGTGACACGCTGGCTTTTACCATGTTGCCGGAAGAGCCGAAAAATATCGCGGCAATCTATGTCTCCGATATGGCCAAAGCTCCAAGCTGGGAGCAACCGGGCGCACAAAACTGGGTTGATGCAAAAAAGGCTTTCTTTGTCATCAACAGCAATGCCACCGGCGGCATGGGGGCTAAAGAAACCGTGCCCTTCTCTACCCGTGAAGCGGCAGAGCAATTTGCCAAAGATAAAGGCGGAGACATCGTTACCTTTGCCGACATTCCGCAAGACTATGTTCTCGGCACCTCAGACACGCCTGCTGAAGCACCAATGAGCACGCATCATTAATCTCATGAATATTTGCACGGAGGCTGCCATGACAAGCCGTATCAATCGCAGACGTTTTATCGGTATCAGCTGTGCTGCTGCGGGTCTGAGCCTCCTGCCGTTTCATGCCGGTGCATCTGCACATAATAATGCTGTGATCTGGCAGGGCTTTGCCCTTGGCGCACCGGCAAAAATCATTCTGCATCATCCCGACAAGAGGGCCGCAGAAGCCCTCCTCCGGCAGGTTCGTGCGGAAATCGCACGTCTGGAAGGTATTTTCAGCCTTTACCGGCCAGACTCTGAACTTGCCTCGCTCAACCGCTCCGGTGCTCTGGCGATGCCATCGCCGGAGCTGGTTGAGTTGCTGGAAAAATGCCGTGGTTTTTGGGAAAAAAGCGGCGGTCTGTTTGACCCGACTATTCAGCCGCTTTGGGCATGTCTTGCGCGGCATTTCTCCGCAGAACATGCCGCCGCCTCCGGCCCCTCCGCACAGGAATTGCAGCAGGCGCAGTCTTTAACCGGCTTTGATGCCGTGCGTTTCAGTAAAGGCCGGATTGTTTTTGACCGCCCGCATATGGCCATGACCCTCAATGGTGTGGCACAGGGCTATATCACTGATCTGATTACGCAATTGCTGGCAGACCACGGCGTTACCAATACGCTGGTGAATCTGGGTGAATATCGTAGTCTGGATAATCAGCCCGATGGTACGCCCTGGCAGATCGGTATTGCCGATCTTGAAACCGACCCGCAGCCCGATGCGATGCTGCAACTCTCCGACAATGCACTGGCCACATCCGGCGGTGCCGGTTTCCGGTTTGATCCGGACGGGCATTTCAACCATCTGCTCAATCCGAAAGCTGCGAACAGTCATGAACTGTCTTCGTCGCGTTATCAGCGCCTGACAGTTATCGCGCCTGACGCAACTTCTGCTGATGCATGGGCAACAGCCTTCAGCCTGATGGAGCAGGCAGAAATCCGTGCAATCCTGCAAAATATGTCCGCAACTTCTGTCTATATAAAAACTGAAAAAGATGGTTTTCAGCGGTTAAAAGTCTGAAAATGATAGCAATATATTGAATTGCGCCGCGCATCACAAAGCTTTACTACTCATCCCACATTGATGAACACAGGGTCGGTCACGGCGACGGCTCTATAGCGTATCATGACTGCAAAGGGATGAGTATGATTGACCGGACGCTTGTCAGCGCATTGCCGATCTTTGCAGGCATGGAAGAAAGCGCTCTGGACAAACTGCTCTCCAATGCGGTTCAGCGCCCTGTTGCCAAAGGCGCTAAAGTCTTCGAGCAAGGTCAAAAAGCAACCTCATTCTACCTGCTTCTGCAAGGCCGGTTGAAAGTCATGCAGGTTACCGCCGGTGGTCAGCAGCTGATTGTGCGCGTCGTCCATCCCGGTGATTTATTCGGATTTGCTCTGGCAATCGGGCGCACAGAATATCCGGGCACACCGATTGCTGTCGCCGACAGTATTGTACTCGCATGGCCGATGAACATGATGAACAGCTTTCTGGAGCGCAATCCCACGCTGGCGATTAACGCCATGCAGATGATCGGCCAGCGGCTGGATCAGGCACATAACCGTATCCGTGAAATGTCCACGCAGGAAGTGGAGCGCCGTATCGCTCATACGGTTATCCGGCTGGCACAGGAAGCGGGCATTCATGAAGGTTCTGATATCCGCATTGATTTTCCGATTTCGCGGCAGGATATTGCCGAAATGACCGGCACCACATTGCATACGGTTTCCCGCATACTCAGCAACTGGGAAACCAGAGGACTGGTCAAAGGCGGACGGCAATTGCTACTGGTTTCCAATCTGTCCGGCCTTAAAAGACTGGCCGAGCACGAAGACTAAAATACTCCACCATTTTTGTCCGGTTTTTCAGCCTCTTTGCGCCCCGACAAAGAGGTGTGTTTCAATCTGTCTTAAGAAACGGGCAGCCGCTGAAGCGGTTATCTTTTTTCGGAGACTGACATGAAACTTACCGCAACAAAACTGGCTCTGACAGCAGGCGTTTTCGCCCTCTTTACCCTGCCGTCTCTGGCTGCCGATATTGAAGTACACATGCTTAATAAAGGCGCAGAAGGCGCAATGGTCTTTGAACCCGCCTATATCAAAGCCAATCCCGGCGACAACATCATCTTCATCCCGACGGATAAAGGTCACAATGTCGAGTCGGTCAAAGATATGATCCCTGAAGGCGTTGAAAAGTTCAAAAGCAAGATCAATGAGAATTACACGCTGACAGTCCAGCAGGACGGCGCTTATCTGGTTAAATGCACACCGCATTATTCCATGGGCATGGTAGCTCTGATCGTTGTCGGTGACAATCCGGCTAATCTCGATGCCATTGTGGCCGCGAAGAAACCAAAGCCGGTACAGCAGCGCCTCGAAAAAGCAATTGCCAGCGCACAAAAATAACAGCCCTGCCTGATGCAGGTTTGCATACCGGCACGCATGTTGAGATGAGGACACCGCTGTGAACGCCCCTGATACCGCTGACCATCTGAAAAACGAAAACACCAAAACCAGAAAACCGGTGCCGCGCGGGTTAAAAATGACCGGCCCTGTGCTTTTCAGTTATGGTTTCAGACCGTTTTTCCTTGGTGCCGGTATCTGGGCTGTGCTTGCCATGCTGTTGTGGATTTTATCCCTCACACTCGGCATGCCGCTGGGCGGTTCTTATGATGCACTCAACTGGCATGCCCATGAAATGCTGTTCGGTTTCGGCTCTGCGGTTCTGGCAGGTTTTCTGCTGACCGCTGTGCCGAACTGGACCGGAAACCTGCCGGTCTCCGGCACACCGCTGATCATTCTTGCCGGTTTCTGGCTGGCGGGACGTCTGGTCTTTCTCTATCCCGATCTCATCCATTTCTATGCGGCAATCGCATTGGAAAGCCTGTTTCTGCCATTGTTGCTGGTCATTTGCGCAAGAGAAATCATTGCCGGCAAACAATGGAAAAACCTGAAAGTGCTGATCGGTGTCACACTTCTCACCATCGCCAATCTGACCTTCCATTATACCGTGATAACCGATGGTGATATTGCTTTTGCCAGCCGTATCGCTGTCAGTGCCTATGTGTTGCTGATTATGATTATCGGCGGCCGTATCGTGCCAAGCTTCACGCGCAACTGGCTCAACCGCAATCAGAAAACACGTTTTCCTGTACCGTTTAACCGCTATGATGCACTTTGCATCATCACAGGCGCATTAACGCTTCTAAGCTGGATAGTTGCGCCGGAAACGCCGGTCACACTCGTGCTCGCCAGTCTGGCTGCGATCTTGCATATTGCGAGACTGGCACGCTGGCGCGGCTGGGAAACCGCACCGGAAAAACTCCTGCTCATCCTGCATATTGCCTATGCTTTAATTCCCGCAGGTTTTATCGCTATCGCTTTGTCTGCAGCGGATATGCTCAATGCCTATTCAACATTGCATATTCTGACGGTCGGCGCTGTCGCCACCATGATGCTGGCGGTGATGGGGCGTGCCACTCGTGGGCACACCGGCAATGCGCTCAGCGCATCTCCGCTCACCATTCTGTCTTATGTCTGTCTGATTGCCTCAGCACTCCTCAGACCATTTGCGGAAATTGTTCTGAATTATTTCCATACAATTCTGGCAGTGTCGGCGCTGTTATGGATCGCGGCCTTCGCCCTTTATGTCATCGAATATGCACCGATGCTGCTGCAGGATCGTCGCCAGCGGGCAGAATAAGAACAAATCAATGAGCGCCGGAGCGTATCATCATCCGGTATGCTTCGCCGCTAGCATCAAAATTTCCGACCCATTGATGACCTGCATTTTCCAGCTCCGGCAGCAAGAAATGCGGCTCGGCTGAGAACAGCGCGAAGATCACCGCACCTTCTTCAATTCTGCCAAGCAGGCGCAGGATTTCTTCCGTAACAGTCTTCTGATCCGGCAATGAATAATCCAGATAATGCATCGGATCCGGCCAGATTTCCGGCACCACGGTTCGGGCAGACAGGCTGACAGGCTTTATCTCTTCTGCGGATTCTTCTGAAATTGCCGGAGAGAAGATGACCTCCCAGTCACCACCGGTAATTTCACGGGCAGCACAGGAAAAACCTTTCCGCTCCATGACCTGAAACAACGGCACCGGACGGAAAGTTGCAAGCAATCTGAGGGATTGCCCTTCCTGCAAGCCGGAAACAGTCTGCATAATCAGCGGAAACGGCTCACCGCCGTCACGCAGCACCGGCCGTACATCCAGCTCAACTATTTGCATGTAAATCCCCCGTCATAGACAGAATCTTGATTCCGGTGCGTTTTCAGGAGGTCAGTTTAAACCGGAAGTCTTCAGAGAATAAACAAACCATGCGTGAATTATAATCATGGTTTGAGGACAGGATTTTGTTCTGTCGCAAATTGCTCGAAATAAGAATTAGCTTTTAAAAATTACGCTAAAATACAAACCGGCAGAAGCACGGGCATATCGGCGACCGCGCGTAAACGCGTGTGGTTTACACTCATTAAGAGCGCAAACCACAAAGCTGATTAACCGGCGGCCATCACTGAATGCGCCTGTCCGGTTTTGTTCAGGTCAGGAATAACGACGATATCACTGCCGTCACGCACATTATCATACAGATGCATTACATCCTGATTGACCATGCGGATACAACCGGAAGAAACGGATTTACCGATGGTCCAATATTCAGGTGAGCCGTGAATACGGTAAATCGTGTCGCGTCCGTCTTTATGGATATAATGGGCACGGGAACCGAGAGGATTTTGCAAGCCCGGCCCCATACCACCATTGGCGATGCTGTAAGGTTCAAGCGCCGGATTACGGGCTACCATTTCATCCGGTGGTGTCCAGCGCGGCCACTTACGCTTATAGGCAATTTTCGCACGGCCGGACCATGCATAACCGTCTTTACCAACGCCGATACCGTAGCGGGTCGCACGGCCACCGGATTTAATGTGGTAGAGATATTTATTCGGTGTATCGACGATAACCGTGCCCGGTTTCTCATCCGTGATATAATCAACTTCCGTGCGCCAGAATTTCTCCGGAATTTTCGACACATCGACTTCAGGAACCTGATAGCCTTCATCCCACACTGCATAATACATTGGCGGAGTGACAGGCTTGATTTTGTTGGCTGCAAGATCAGCCGAAGGGCGCTTGGTTTCACCGGTGGAAACGCAACCCGTCAAAGCAAGAGCACTGGCTCCAAGCAAGAAATGACGACGGGAGAATGCAAATTCAGACATTTATAGCTCAATCTTCATTGGAATTGATCCCGAACTATCATGTCTGTCCTTAAGTCAGGCTTAAGAGCAGTCACGGGATCTTTCACTTCATTCATTTATCTTTTCTGATTTACTGAACGCGGGAGGCTGCGTTTTTCATTCAGCAAGTCTGAAACCTGAGAAACCACATCTATGACAACAACATGGTAAAAACAGAATTAACGTATGAAATAATAAGTTTTCTGGATGACCTGTGGCATTTATAACAAAGCCCTCTGCGTTTCAGGCAAAGGGCTTTGTTCATTTCGTACTTATGTCAAAGTTCAGTTCTTGCCGTAGCCGCCACCGGTCGGGGTAATGATGGTGAAAGCCTCACCGGCTTTCAGAACTACCTGATCGCAGCCTTTCAGCACTTCGACAGCACCGTCCTTACGGCGGACTTCATTGCGTCCCAGCTGGCCGTCCTCACCACCTTCAAGGCCAAACGGCCGTACGCGGCGATGGCCGGAGAGAATCGCAAATTCCAGCTCTTCCAGAGCACGGATGGTACGGTGTGTACCATTACCCGCAGTCCACTTGCCGCGGCCGCCGGAATTTTCACGGATATGGAAATCTTCCAGCATCACAGGGAAACGGGTTTCCAGAATTTCCGGATCGGTCAGGCGTGAATTGGTCATATGGGTATGCACAGCATCGGCACCATTGAAACCAGGGCCTGCCGGCGCACCGGAACAGATGGTTTCGTAATACTGATATTCATTATTACCGAAGGTCAGATTGTTCATCGTACCCTGTGCCGCAGCCATGGCCTTGGTCGCACCAAACAGGCAGTTGGTCACAGCCTGACTGACTTCCACATTGCCCGCCACAACAGCAGCCGGATAATGCGGTGACAGCATCGAGCCTTCCGGCACGATGATTTTAATCGGACGCAGACAACCGGCATTCATCGGAATATCACCGTCGACAAGCACGCGGAAAACATAAAGCACGGCGGCACGGGTAACCGGCTGCGGCGCATTGAAATTATCAGGACGCTGTTCAGACGTACCGGTGAAATCAACTGTCGCTTCACGCTTCACACGGTCAATCGTCACTTTGACTTCAATTTTGCTGCCCTGATCCAATTCATAAGTGAACTGGCCATCCGGCAATTGATCCAGCACACGGCGCACGCTTTCCGCAGCATTATCCTGCACGTGCGCCATATAGGCTTGCACCACGTCTTCACCAAAATGCACAATCATCTTGCGCAGTTCCGCCACACCTTTTTCATTGGCGGCAATCTGAGCTTTCAGATCGTTGACGTTCTGCGTGAGGTTACGCACCGGATATTTGGCACCATTGAGCAAATCAGCCAGCGCATCTTCACGGAACTGCCCCTGATCGACCAGCTTGAAATTGTCGATATAGACACCTTCCTGCTCAATATTCACCGCCAGAGGCGACATTGAACCCGGTGCAATACCGCCGATATCGGCATGGTGACCACGGCTGGCAACCCAGAAGCGAATCTCGGTCTGTGCATCATCAAAGACCGGCGTACACACGGTCAGATCCGGCAAATGTGTGCCGCCATTATAAGGTGCGTTAATCAGGAACACGTCACCCGGTTTAATGACCGGATTTTCACGGATAGCTGTAGCAACAGAGGCATCCATCGAGCCCAGATGCACCGGCATATGCGGCGCATTGGCAACCAGATTGCCTGTCGCATCAAAGACCGCGCAGGAGAAATCGAGGCGCTCTTTAATATTCACCGAATAGGCGGTGTTCTGCAAAGTCACGCCCATCTGTTCAGCAATTGACATGAACAGATTGTTGAAAATCTCCAGCATGACCGGATCAGCTTCTGTGCCGATGGCAACGCGCTTCGGCAGCGCCTTGATGCGGGTCAGCACCACATGGTCATGCTCGGTCAGGCGTGCCTGCCAGCCATCTTCAATGATAATAGTCTGGTTTTTCTCAATGATAATCGCAGGACCGGTTACGGTCTGGCCGCGCTGCATGGTTTCACGCACCACAACAGCTGCATCATGGAACGCACCTTGTGAATAGAAGCGTGTCTGACGGTCAGCCTGCGCTTCAGTTGCCTCACCAATATTGCCTGCTGCCTCGCCCTCACCGGCACCACCGCCGACAGTTTCCAGTTCAACAGCATCAATGACCAGCGCTTTATTTTCCGCAATGAAACCAAAACGACGCTTATGCGCAGCTTCAAATTCGGCACGCAGGCGCGAAGCCGCATCAACTGCCGGATAAGTTGCCTCAACGGAAAGCACGGTATCTGTGCCCGCATAACGAATATGGGCACGCAGATGCTTGGTAATAACCTGCTCTTCCACGCCCTGTGCAGTAAGTTCAGCCACACACTCAGTGGCCAGTTCGGCACCAAGGCGCTGCAATTCGGCAGGCGCATCCGCATCAAGATCAACACCCAGTGCTTTCTGACGGGTGGCGCGGATATCCGCCAGACCCATACCATAGGCCGACAGCAGACCGGACATTGGATGCAACAGAATATTCTTCATACCCAGCGCATCAGCCACCAGACAGGCATGCTGACCACCCGCGCCGCCAAAGCAGCTCAGGGCATAACGGGTCACGTCATAGCCGCGCTGTACGGAGATTTTCTTGATCGCTTCAACCATATTGGCAACAGCAATACGAATGAAACCGTCTGCCACGCTTTCCGGTGAACGGTCGTCGCCGATTTCATCGGCCATCTGCGTGAACAATTCACGCACGCGCTCAACATCCAGCGGCTTGTCCTGATCGGGACCAAAAATCGACGGGAAATAATCCGGAATCAATTTGCCGAGCATCACATTGGCATCGGTAACAGCCAAGGGACCACCATTACGGTAGCAGGCTGGCCCCGGATTGGCACCGGCAGAATCAGGACCAACGCGAAAACGACCGGCATCAAAATGCAGGATGGAACCGCCACCTGCAGCAACCGTGTGGATCAGCATCATCGGTGCGCGAACACGCACACCAGCCACTTCGGTCTCAAAAGCGCGTTCATATTCGCCGTCAAAATGCGCCACATCTGTCGATGTGCCGCCCATATCAAAGCCGATAACCTGACCGAAACCAGCCGTTTCACCGGTACGGGCAAGTCCGACCACCCCGCCGGCAGGGCCGGAGAGAATCGCGTCTTTACCCTGAAACATATCCGCAGCCGTCAGACCACCGGAGGACATCATGAACATCACGCGCGCACCGGTGCGTTCTACGTCGAGTTCGCGGGAAACCTGTGCCACATAACGGCGCAAAACCGGCGACAGATAAGCATCAACAACGGTGGTATCGCCACGACCGACCAGCTTGATCAGCGGCGAAACTTCATGGCTGACAGAAACCTGTTCAATGCCGATATCACGGGCGATTTTGGCCACAGCAGCTTCATGGGCAGGAAATTTATAGGCATGCATGAAGACGATAGCGACGGCATTATAACCCTCAGCTTTCAGCGCACACAGCGCAGCTTCTGCCTGAGCCAGATCAAGCGGCAATTCAGTGCTGCCATCGGCCAGCACGCGCTCATCAATCTCGACAACGCGGTCGTAAAGCGCTTCCGGCTTGATGATTTCCGTTGCGAAAATATTCTTGCGTTCCTGATAGCCGATGCGCAGCGCATCACGGAAACCTTTGGTGGTCACCAGCGCCAGCTTTTCACCCTTGCGCTCCAGCAGCGCATTGGTGGCAACGGTTGTGCCCATGCGTACTTCACCGATTGCACCGGTCGGTACCGGCTCACCGGTTTTCAGCCCCAGATGCAGGCGGATACCCTGAACAGCCGCATCCTTATAGGCAGAAGGATTCTCTGACAGCACTTTGCGGGCGTGGAGCACACCCTGCGGGTCACGACCGATAACATCCGTAAATGTGCCGCCACGATCAATCCAGAAGTCCCAAGCCCCTGAAATCTCTTGTGTCGCTGCGCTCATTATCGGCTCCCTCACAAAATTATGCCGTTACGCTGAATGTTTATTGGAAAACATAGTTTCATTTTATTGACAAAATGTCGATAAGATGGTGACATAAAATACACAGGATTGGGAGACTGGCAATATGAGCAGGAAAAAATCGCCGCCACCGGCAGATCATAATGACGAGTCATTTGTGGCCGAGGTCAGCCTGCCTAAGCATTTGCGCCCTGTCCCTTCCATCGGCCCTATTGTCTCTTCCGCCCATCTGGCAGAAGGCGGTTCTACCGCTTTATCCGAAGTGGAATATGGCTTGATTCTCGCGTCCCATGCATTCTCCCGCTGGATGGTACGTTGCATGGCCGCCGCAGGGCTGCCGGGTCTCTCCCCGATTGAAATCCTGATCCTGCATTCCATCCGTCATCGCGGTCGTGAAAAGAAGCTGGCTGATATTTGTCTGGTTCTGGATATTGAAGACACGCATATTGCGACTTACGCTCTACGCAAGCTGGAAAATGCCGGCTTGCTGACCACCGGCAAGGCCGCAAAAGAAAAGACCGTCCGTATTACCGATAAGGGTGCTGAAGCCTGTGCGCGCTATGCGCAAATCCGTGAGCGTCTGCTCGTGGATTCCACAGCCAATGCACGCCCTTCGGAAGAAACCCTGTCGGAAGTGGCGGCTCTGCTGCGCTTTATGTCGGGTGCATTTAATCAGGCAGCCCGTTCTGCCATTACACTATAAGGATGACCGGAGTGAACGACGCACAGCTTCGCCAAACAGCTGAAACCCAGCCACTGCTGGAAGTCAAAGATCTCTCGGTAGAGTTCGGGACCGCCCGCGTGGTGGACGGATTGAGCTTTTCCGTTCGTTCCGGCCGCACAACGGCAATTGTCGGCGAGTCCGGCTCCGGTAAATCCATTACCTCTTTGTCAGTGATGCGTCTGGCAGATATGCTCGGTGCAAAATTCCCTGAAGGCAAAATCCTGTTCACCGGCTCGCAGGGACAGATGAACCTGCTCGAAGCCGAACAGAAGACTATGCGCGGCATTCGCGGCAAAGAAATTGCCATGATTTTTCAGGAGCCGATGACCTCGCTCAATCCGGTTTTCACCATTGGTGACCAGATTGCCGAAGTGCTGATGCTCCATGAAAAAATGAGCAAGAAGGCAGCGCTGAAAGAAGGCCAACGCCTGCTTGAAATGGTACGCCTGCCGGATGCACAGGGCATGCTCAGCCGCTTCCCGCACCAGCTTTCCGGTGGCATGCGCCAACGCGTGATGATTGCGATGGCACTGGCCTGCCGTCCGAAACTGCTGATTGCCGATGAGCCAACCACCGCCCTCGATGTAACCATTCAGGCGCAGATTCTGCATATTATCCGCGATCTCCAGAAAGAACTGGAAATGGCCGTGATCTTCATCACCCATGATATGGGCGTTGTTGCGGAAATGGCCGATGATGTGGTGGTGATGTGGAAGGGTAAAAAGGTTGAGGAAGGCGCGGTCAGCGATATTTTCGCCAATCCGCAGCATCCTTATACCAAGGTTCTGCTCTCAGCCGTGCCGAAACTCGGCAGCATGGCTGGTGAAGATTTCCCTAAACGCATGCCGGTCACAATTCTGGAAGATAACAAACCGGTTCTGGTCGGTGAAACCCGTATTCAGGACACCGCCCGTCTTGATGAAGCGCCGCTCTTGTCAGTGCGTGATCTGTCTGTCCGCTTTAATATCAAGAAGAATATGTTTGGCCGCACCACCCATGTGTGTAATGCAGTCTCACAGGTCAGCTTTGACATTCATCCGGGTGAAACGCTGGCTCTGGTTGGTGAATCCGGCTCCGGCAAATCCACCATCGGCCGCACAATCCAGCAATTGCAGAACCCGCTTTCCGGCGACATGCGTTTTAACGGCAAAGCCTTCTCAGAAATGAGTTCTGCTGAGCGCTTCCGCATGCGTCAGGAAGTGCAGTATATTTTTCAGGATCCGTTTGCCTCGCTTGACCCGCGCAAGACCATCCGCTTCTCGATTGCCGAGCCGATCCGCACCCACGGCCTCATTCTTGACGAGGCAGCGATCACCAAGCGCGTTGATGAATTGCTGGAACGTGTAGGCCTGAGTTCAGCCGTTGCCGGACGATATCCGCATGAGTTTTCCGGTGGTCAGCGCCAGCGTGTCTGCATTGCCCGTGCGCTTGCTTCCAATCCGAAGCTGATTATCGCCGATGAAGCGCTCTCTGCGCTCGACGTTTCCATTCAGGCACAGATCATCAATCTGTTTATGGACCTGCAGAAAGAACATGGCCTCGCTTATCTCTTCATCAGCCATGACATGGCTGTGGTTGAGAAAATGAGCCACCGCGTGGCCGTGCTTTATCTCGGTCAGATCATGGAACTCGGCTCACGCCGTCAGGTGTTTGAAACACCGTCCCATGATTATACCCGCCGCCTGCTCTCAGCCGTTCCTGTCGCCGATCCGCTGGCGCGTACCAACCGCGCAATGCTGGAAGGCGAAATTCCGAGCACAACACGCCGGATCGAGGACAAACCGCAGATCTGGCAGCATGAGGAAATCGCTAAAGGGCATTTCATTGCCCGCAGTGCATAAAATCTAACATCTGTTTCATTGTTTACAAAAGGGGAGTCGAGATTATGAAGCTTAAAGCATTACTCACCGCGCTGACTGTCGGCACAGCATTGTCCGCTGTTGCTCTGTCATCCGCACCGGCATTCGCTGCCGGTAAAATGACCGTATCCTCACCGCAGGATCCGGGCAGCTGGGATCCGATTGACACATTTCTGGTCAACTGGGCATCTGTTGCCACCAATATTTATGACGGTCTGGTCTATCGCGGCCCTGATCTGAAAATCGTACCGGCGCTCGCCACATCTTGGGAAGAGCTGGACGAAGGCAAGCGTATCCGTTTCAACCTGCGTGAGAATGTAAAATTCCACAATGGCGAGCCTTTCAATGCGGAAGCTGTCAAATTCACCTTTGAGCGTCTGCTCGGTGATGAAGGTGCCAAAGGCCCGCAGCGCTCCAACTATGTTGCAATTGAAAAAATCGAAGTTATCGACGACAAGACTGTCGATTTTCACCTGAAAGCGACCGATCCGGTTCTGATGACCAAGCTCGCCGGTTACGGCGCGATGATCGTGCCGCCAAAATATATTCAGGAAAAAGGCGATGATTTCTTCAACGCCAATCCTGTCGGCACCGGCCCGTTCAAAGTCACCAGCTACAAGCCAAAAGTCGGCATTCAGATGGAAGCTTTTGCTGACCATTGGGGCGGCGCACCTAAGCTGTCTGAACTTGAATACCGCTTCATCACCGAACCATCAACAGCCGTTGCCGAATTGCAGGCAGGCCGCGTTGATCTGGTAATCCCGCCGACAATTCCGATCGGCATGATCCCGACCATTGAAGCTGATCCTAATCTGGCGATTGTCACCACTGCCGGTCCAACCGTTTATTCGCTTCGTTATAATACCCGCGACGGTATTACCGCTGATGAACGCGTGCGTAAGGCCCTGATCCTCGGTGTTGATCGCGACACCATCATCAAATCCATTCTCGGTGGTCAGGCTGAGCCAATTGCCAGCCTTCAGGGTGCGCTTTCCTTCGGGTATGATGCCGAAATGAAGCCGCTGCCATACGATCCGGAAGGCGCGAAGAAGCTTCTGGCAGAGGCCGGTGTTAAGCCGGGTGCAGCCGTGCAGATCGACATTCGCGGTAATGACGCAACATTCAACGAAGTTGTGCAGGCTGTTTCCAGCTATCTGCAGATCATCGGTATCAATGCGACCATCAAGCCATATGAAACCAACGTATTGCTGAATGACATCATCCCGCAGGGTAAAACCGGCGCGATGTTCCAGCAGTCATGGGGCGGCTGGACATTCGATTACGATAACACCGCTTATTCCATGTATCACGCCGGTGAAAAATGGAACCCGTATGACAATGATGCGAAAATGAATGAACTGCTGGAATCCCAGCGCGCCATTACCGATCGTGCCAAGCGTGAAGAAATCCTCAAGGAAATCGCAAAATACGCAGCCGACCGTGCATTGGAAATGCCGCTTTACAATCTCAAAGCGATTTACGGCATCAACAAGCGCGTGAAAGATTTCGTACCGGCACCGGACAGCCGTCTGCGCCTCACCGAAGTCAGCGTTGACTAATAAACAGACTAAACCGCGCCGGATAAGCATTTCGCAGCCAGATGGTAACATTTGGCGGCAGCGACAATGCGCCAAGCAAAAAACAGAGCGAAGCTCTGGATCGGCGCGGTAATTCCTTGATCTTATAAAGGATAAGAATTTTGGCCGGATTTCTGATCAAACGAATTTTACAGGCGATCTTTGTCGTCATTGTCGTGACTTTGACCGTCGCTTTCGCAATCCGTATGACCGGTGATCCGGCGCTGATGCTCACCCAAGGTGCGGGCAGCGTAACCGAGGCCGATCTGGAGCGCATCCGTGAAGGTCTGGGTCTGAACCAGCCTTTCATCGTGCAATATATGAATTTCATCAAAGGCCTGTTCACGCTGGATTTCGGGCGCAGCTTCCTTGGCGGCACTCCGGTTTCCCTGCTGATCAAGGATGCCCTGCCTGCCACTCTGCTGCTGGCTTTTGCATCTATGGCCGTATCGATCATTATTTCGATCCCGCTCGGCATTAAAGCTGCGGTATCACGCGGCAAATGGGCAGATCAGCTGATCCGTATCCTGTCGCTTGTCGGTCTCTCTTTCCCGAACTTCTGGCTCGCAACCATGCTGGTATTGCTGTTTGCTGTCGGTCTGCAATGGCTGCCACCAAGCGGTATGGATGGCTTTGCCAGCTTCATCATGCCTGCGGTGACAATGGGGATTATCCTCACTGCTACCAATGTGCGTCTGGTGCGCACCTCCATGTTAGAGACCCTGCAGTCCCAGTATATTATGGTGGCACGCGCCAAGGGCCTGAGCGAAAACAAGGTGCTCTACAAACATGCACTGCGCAATTGCGCCATTCCGCTGATTACCTATTTCGGCCTGCAATTCGGCGGGTTGCTCGGCGGTATTGTGGTGGTTGAGCGCGTGTTCAACTGGCCCGGCATGGGCACACTGGCTTTCGATGCGGTTTCCGGCCGTGACTATCCGGTGCTGCAGGCAAGTATCACCGTGCTGTCGCTCATGATTATCGGTGTCAATCTTCTGGTCGATATTGCCTATGGTCTTGTCGATCCGCGTATCCGGACGGAGTAGAAAATGGCCGCGAAAACTTCCTCTTCCCTGCTGTTCTCCCGCCTGTTCAGCCTTGAATTCATTCTCGGCGTCGGCCTCACAGCCATTATCTGTCTTGCCGTGCTGTTCTCCGGCCTGTTGTTTCCCGGTGGTGCGGACAAGATCGATCTGATGGCGCGTCTTACGCCGCCATTCACCAATATGTCCCATATTTTCGGCACTGATCCGCTCGGCCGCGATGTACTGGCACGCGTTGTCACCGGCGGTAAAATCTCACTGCTGGTCGGCTTTGTCTCCGTTGCCGGTGCCGTGGTTGTCGGCGTTATCATGGGACTGATTGCCGGTTATTATCGCGGCTTCTGGGATATGGTGGTGATGCGTTTTGCCGATGTGCAGCTCGCACTGCCATTCATCCTGCTGGCTATTACCTTTATCGCCATTGTCGGCGGCGGCCTGATGAACACCATCATCCTGCTGATCGTTTCCCAATGGGTACAATATGCCCGTCTGGTGCGCGGTTCGGTACTGGCGCTGCGTGAGCGTGAATTCATCCTCTCCGCCCGTGCAATCGGTGTCAAAGACTGGCGCATTATTTTCCAGCATCTGCTGCCGAACCTGCTTGGTCCGGTGATCGTGCTGATGACGCTGAATGTTGCCAATAATATTCTGCTGGAATCCAGCCTGACGTTCTTGGGGCTTGGTGTTGATCCGACCATTCCGAGCTGGGGCGGTATGTTGGCCGATGGCCGTACTTATTTGCAAACCGCATGGTGGGTCAGTCTTTTCCCGGGGTTAGCAATTTTGCTGACAGTGCTTGGTCTTAATCTTCTGGGCGACTGGCTGCGTGACAGCCTTGATCCGACAGGGAGAACATCACGATGAGCATGATCTTTGAAAAAGGCTTTGAGCGCAGCCTCGATGCACTTGTTGCCCGCTTTTCCGATGCGTCAATGAAAGGCGCAACGGTTGAGGCATGGCTATTCGATGATCTGCAAAGCCGGCAGGCAACAGAAGCAAAGCTGCAGGCACTTGGCATTACGGCCAAACTGCATAGTGCCTATAAGCCGCTGGTGCATTGCTTTCTTGAAGATGTGGACTGCAGCAATCTCAAGCACATCAGCATTGCCTATCCTGCCCATGAAGCTTGTGCAGCCAATCGCTTTTTGCTGGAAACCTATCCGCTGAGCAAACTGACCGGTAATGCGGAAGTCGAGTTCAAGCCATCGGGCAAACAGGATTTCACCTATCAGGTGACCCTGACAGACAAAAACGGCACTGCCACGCAACACGAGGTTTTCGCACCAAACCGCACCCATCAGGATGCGGTTGGCGAAACCTTATTGTCGCCGACCGGCTGGCTGAAAATCACCCATCAGGGCACAGTCACGTCCGAGCGCTTTGAGACAGATTTTGAACAGCTGTTCCATACTGGTATTGCAGCAATAGCTAATCATACATGGGGCGATACAGAGCCTTATTTTGAAGAGCTGAACATTGCTGTCTCGCTACCAGTCAAAGATCAGAAGCTAACTCACGCGGAAGAAGCAATCAGCCTGACAGAAGCGCTGCATGAAGACTTCTACTTTGCATTGTTGGAAGTGTTTCAGAAAAAATCCGGCCGCCCGCTCGGTGACCGTGGTTTGCAGCCGGGACAGATTGTGCCGGAAATCACTTACGCAGATGCAGCGCCTTCTATCCGCATCGCTGCCCGCGCTTTATCGGTCAAAGACAGCGCCGGTGAAAGCCAGATGCTTGCCACCGCACAGGCACCGCTATTTGCAGCACAGATCGCACAGGAGCTGGAGCTTATTGGTGGTGAGGCTTTTGAGGCCAAATCCCGTTCCGGCCGCAGCGTTCTTGGCCGCTATATCAAAGGCACAGATGAGCCAATGATTATCAGCGGCGGTCAGCATGCCAATGAAACCACCGGTGTGGTCGGCGCCTTGCGTGCAGCCCATGAGCTGAAATCCCGTAAAGGCGCGCATTTCACCATCTCCCCGCAGGAAAATCCTGACGGCTATGAGCTGCATCGCCGTCTCTGCGCTGATAATCCGAAACATATGCACCATGCGGCGCGTTACACCGCTATGGGTGATGATCTGGAATATCGGAGCGGCGAGAAACCCAAGGGTGGACTTGGCGAAAAAGCCATCCGCACACAGGCTGAAGTGCTGACCGGTGCCAAGCTTCACGTGAATCTGCACGGCTATCCGTCTCATGAATGGACACGCCCGCTCTCCGGCTACATTCCGCGCGGTTTTGGTATGTGGACACTGCCGAAAGGCTTTTTCCTCATCGTCCGCCATCACTCTGACTGGGCACAGCAGTCCGAAGAGCTGGTTGATCATGTCACCCGTCATCTCTCGGCCATAGACGGTCTGGTGGAATACAATAATGCGCAGATCGCCTTGTTTGAAAAACACGCAGGCGAAACCGGCTTCCGCATCATCAACGGCTTCCCTTGCCTGATCGGTGTCGATGACCGTCATACCGTGCCGCTGACGCTGATCACTGAATATCCGGACGAAACCATTTACGGCGAAGATTTCATTCGCGGCCATACGGCGCAAATGGAAACAGTGCTCTCAGCCTATGAGGCACTGCAAAAATTATCTGCCAAATGGTACATTGCATGAATAAAAATCCCGCCACTTCAACAAAAGCGGCGGGATTTTTTTAATTTATTATACCAACAGGTAAAAATGCCTCATGGCACCCCGCTTTACTTCACCCTGCTG
Organism: Pseudochrobactrum lubricantis; assembly: GCF_041929865.1. Taxonomy (NCBI): domain Bacteria; kingdom Pseudomonadati; phylum Pseudomonadota; class Alphaproteobacteria; order Hyphomicrobiales; family Brucellaceae; genus Pseudochrobactrum; species Pseudochrobactrum lubricantis. Next base: position 118,586 of record NZ_JBHEEE010000007.1, on the reverse strand, counting down.
ACAAAATAGGCTTTCCTTGCTTCTGATATTTCAGCATCGGCCATCAAACCAATATCTGAATAAAACCAGAGACATATAAATAATTATCCGGCCTTTTGCTTTCCTTATCAGATGCACAAGACAATCGCAGTTCCGGCTCAAAACAGTCCGGAAATGGTGTGTGTAAAGAGGAGAGACCATGCCTGAGACTCTGATTTCCGTTGATCTTTCACAGTCCGCTTATGACAATGATAACCTGCATAATCGCTGGCATCCGGATATTCCGATCAATGTCTGGGTCGACCCCGGCGATGACTTCCTCGTCGAGACTGTCGACTGGACCGGCGGTGCGATCAAGAACAATGATTCCGCTGAAGATATCCGCGATGTCGATCTGACAACGGTGCATTTTCTCTCCGGCCCTATCGGTATCAAAGGTGCCAAACCCGGCGATCTTCTCGTGGTCGATATTCTCGATGCAGGTACGCTCAAGGGGCATGAATGGGGCTTTAACGGCTTCTTCTCCAAGACCAATGGCGGCGGCTTCCTGACCGATCATTTCCCGAGCGCACAGAAATCCATCTGGCATTATGAGGGCATGTTTACCCGCTCCCGTCACGTTCCGGGTGTCAGCTTTGCCGGTATGATCCATCCCGGTCTGATCGGTACGCTGCCTGACCGTAAAATGCTGGAAATGTGGAACACCCGTGAGCTTGGCCTGATCGCTCAGGAACCAAACCGCGTTCCGCCACTGGCGAATCCGCCCCATGCCCGCACAGCTCATCTTGGCTCGATCAAGAAGGGTGAAGCCTTCGACAAGATCGCAGCGGAAGGCGCACGCACTGTTCCGCCACGCGAACATGGCGGCAATTGCGATATTAAAGACCTGTCGCGTGGTTCGAAAATCTATTTCCCTGTCTATGTTGACGGTGCCGGTCTCTCTATGGGCGACCTCCACTTCAGTCAGGGCGACGGCGAAATCACCTTCTGCGGTGCCATCGAAATGGCCGGTGGCTGGCTGCATATCAAAGTCGATTTGATCAAAGACGGCATGGCAAAATACGGCATTCGCAATCCGGTCTTCAAACCATCGCCGATGGTGCCTAATTATAAAGACTATCTGATCTTTCAGGGTATTTCTGTCGATGAACAGGGTCATCAGCATTATCTCGATGCCAATGTCGCCTATCGTCAGGCTTGCCTCAATGCCATCGAATATCTGAAGAAATTTGGCTATTCCGGTGCGCAGGCCTACTCGATCCTCGGTTCTGCTCCGGTGCAGGGACATTTCTCCGGCGTGGTGGATATTCCGAACTCCTGTGCAACTTTGTGGCTGCCAACCGAAATCTTCGATTTCGATATCAGCCCGTCGGCAGCAGGACCGAAGAAGTTCCTCGACGGCTCCATTGATATGCCGATTGCCTATGATCTTTGAGGTGAAACATGCCGGTTTATGAATATGCCTGCGAAGAATGCGGGCCATTCACAGCTCTGCGTCCGATGTCGGAATATGATCAGCCCTGCGCTTGTCCGGACTGTGAGACGTCCGCCAAACGCGTCATGCTGACAGCGCCCAATCTTGCATCAATGAATGCAAATAAGCGCAATGCAATGGCGGTGAATGAACGCAGTTCTCATGAACCGATCAGTTCAAAATCATTAGGACACGGACCGAATTGCGGCTGCTGCGGATCAAAATCCAAGAAATCCAAGGCAAAAGTCTCGGCAAACGGCGCGAAGAGTTTTCCTTCCGCCCGCCCATGGATGATCAGTCATTAAATCTGCAAATAAAAAAGGCGGGTCTTCCCGCCTTTTTTACAAATTAACACCGCGATTGAATTTGGTTTCCATCACAATATTCGATGTAGTGCGGACAATACCCATCATTTCATTGATCTTGTTGATCTCGGCATTGAGCTTTTCCAGCGTATCCGTGCAGATGTGAATAATCAGATCCCAGTCACCGGAGATCGAATGTACAGCCTGTACCGCTGTCAGTGTTTTCAGCTGTTTGATAACATCAGGAAAATTCTTGTTGTTCAGTGCCGCAAAGGTAAAGCACTGGATCGGTGAGCGGTTCACATTCGAACCGAGGCGCACCGAATAACCGTCAATAATCCCGTTGGTTTCCAGCCGCTGGATACGCTCCTGCAAAGCCGTGCGGGATACGCCAAGCTGGCGCGCCAGAGACGCCACAGATTCACGGGCGTTTTTCTGCATCAACGCCAGTAACTGCTTATCCTTATCGGTCATTTGCATAGTCGTCATTCCGTGTCTTAACGATGCGCGCCCTTATAGCGACCTTCCTGAAAGTAATCCATCAGGCGCAGATAATAGTAGACGCTTTCAGCAGCCAGCGGGCCGAAAATACCGCCATTCCATGTCAGACCATAAGGTTTGAACAGACGGATACGGTCGCTTTCGCCACTCACGGCTTCAGCCACAACACGTCCGCCGATAGCGGTCGTATTCATACCGTGACCGCCGAAAGAGCTGCATGCCCATACACCATCTTCAACTTTGGCAATGTGAGGCATTTTATGGCGCGAATAGCCCATCAGACCCGACCATGCCTTTTCGATTTTCACATCTTTCAGACCGGCAAACACATCGCACATATCCTTGCGCAGAATTGCAGCGAGACGTGTCTCATCCTGCTCATTCTTAGTGGTAATGCGCCCGCCCCAGAGAATGCGGTCCCCTTCCACCACACGATAATAATCGGATGAGCGACGGTCATCGCCAACCGCATCTGTAGTGCGAATGAAATCCTGTAAACGGCTGCCCAGCTTTTCAGTCAGTACAACATAAGTGGCAATCGGCAGGAATGAACGGCGCAGCTTGCCAAACTGGGAACCGCCATAACCACCACAGCACAACACCACATCATCGCATTGCACAGAACCTTGTGCGGTTTTCACCGTATAACGTCCTGTGGCACCGGCCTGTGGGTTACGGGTGAAGGACTGCATCGCACTGTCTTCAAAAATCCGGCCGCCTTTGGCGCGGATCAGATCAGCCAGCCCCAGTGCATAATTCAGCGGATGAAAATGAAAGCCGGTACTGTCACGCAGTGCCTGTTTATAAATCGGCGTATTCAGCTTCTGACGAACGGCAGCAGTGTCCAGATACTCATATTCATAATTGAAATGCTGCGCCATGCGATCACGGTAGCGCTGCATCTGGTCCGCAGCCTCATAGCGCACAACGCTGAGCTTGCCTTTGACAATATTGCAATCGGGCAGATTATTCTGCTCAATATTTTCACGGACAATTTCCACGCCTTCAACCGACATGGCAAACAGCTTTTTTGCATCCTCAAAGCCGCTGCGTTTTTCAATCGCGCCCAAGCCTTCAGCCCAGCCGTTCAGACAGAAGCCGCCATTGCGCCCCGACGCACCCCAGCTCACTTTATTCGCTTCAATCACGATCACGGATTTATTGCGCTTCAGCAATTCCCATGCGGTTGTCAGACCGGCAAGCCCGCCGCCGACAATACAAACATCGGCCTGCAAATTTTGCTGCAAGCTTTCATAGGCAGAAGATGAAGCAACGCGGGTGGCGCTGTAATAGGTAGCCGGATATGAACTCATAATGATACTGCTTCTTACAGAAAATGCGTTTCAGTTTGTAAAAGACAATACCGGTTTCTGACTACGGGGGAAGTCCAGAAACCGGCATGCATAAACAGACTGATTATTTAAGCTTGGTATAATCCACGCCGTACCACTTTACGGACAAGTCAGACATTGTGCCGTCTGTTTTCAGCTGTTCAAAGATCTCTTTAACCTTAGCTGAAAATTCAGGATCACCCTTGTCAACGGCAACAGCCAGCGGCTCGTAGAATGCCGGCTCATCAGCCAGCGCACGGATCGGATAACCGCGCTTCACCGCATTTTCCACGGTTGGCATAGCGGAGACTGTCGCATCAAGACGGGTGCCGTCACCAAGACGCAGATCATCCAGCGGACCTACGCTGTCGCCATAGGTTTTAATATCGCCCGGCTTCACGTCATATTTGAATTCCGGCACACCAACGGCATCAATCTTCAGGCTGCCATTGATATAATCTTCGGTGGTTGTGCCGCCTTCAACACCAATGGTCTTGCCGTTCAGATCTGCACGCTTTTCAGCCTTGGAATCTTTGTGCACAGTGAAAACATAAGGCGTGTAATAATAAACAATCGGGAAATCGAGCACGCGGGCGCGGCCTGATGTCGGGGTCATGGAACCTACAGAAATATCCCAGCGGCCATTCCAGTGACCGGCAGTGATAATGCCCCATTCCGGTGTCACAAAACGGGCAGTCGCACCCAGACGCTTGGCAACTTCGGTTGCAACATCAATGTCGAAACCCACCAGCTTGTCGTCTTTCATGAAAGACTGCGGCGGCCAGTTCGCGGCAGTTGCCACAACCAGTTCTTTTTTGCTGGTCACGCGATCCAGCGTTTCACCGGCAAAAGCAGGCAGGCTGACAGTCAGTGCCAGTGCTGCAACGGCGGCGGATAAAATTGCATTCTTCATATGGTTTCCTCCCCAGAGCATAGTGCTATTCGAGTAACCTCACCGGAATAAACGCTATGCGAACAACAATAGATAGTTGTGGTCAGAACGGCTGACCGCCCGTATTCATCAGCGTTCCTGACGCTTCATGCGATTTTCCAGCACAGCCTGACAGCGTTCGAGAATAATCGACAAAATCCAGTACAGCAGAGCAGCAGTGATCAGCATTTCCAGATGGCGGAATTCTTCACGACCCTGCGTACGGGCAAGGAACATCAGCTCCCAGACACCAATCACCGAGACAAGTGATGAATCTTTCAGCATCGCAATGAACTGGTTTCCTGTCGGCGGGATGATCAGTTTCATCGCCTGCGGCATGATTACTTTGCGCATAGTGGTGAACGGACGCAGACCAAGGGCACGGGCAGCTTCCCACTGGCCACGCGGAATGGACATGATCCCGCCGCGGAAAATCTCGGTCATATAAGCGCCGTAGCAGAGCGACAGGGCAAGCACACCGGCGGGTACCGCATCAATCACATAACCAAGCTGCGGAATACCCAGATAAATCAGATAGATCTGGATCAGCAGCGGCACGCCGCGGAAAAATGAGGTGTAAAATGAGGCGATAGCAACCGCAAAACCGTTCTGTGAAAGTTTGGCAACCGCACCGACAATCGCCAATACAAAAGCAATCGCAATGGAAATCGCCGAGATATAAACGGTGGTGAATACGCCCTGCGTAATCAGGAATGGCAGCTTCGACAGGATAAAAGTGTAAGACAGATCAAAGCTGTAGAAGAAATACAGAGCAGCAGAGAGCAATGCCAGCCAGACAACGATCGTCTGTATCTGCATCGGCAATTTACCGACAAGATTGATAATCAGCGTCAGAACCAGCGAAGTGACGGCTGCAACCGCAATTATGCCGCCCGATGTCTGCAATAATCCGGCCAAACCCGTAGCGGCAGCATCGGCTGCGCCTGTCAGATGCCAGTTCTTCCAGACCATAAAAATGAAGGTAACAAGGGCGAATACGCCCAAAAACCACGGTTTTTGCGTGATTTTATTTTTTTGTACTTTATCGTAATACATGCTGCTCTGCTCCCTGCCTCTATGTCTCCGTCAAAAAAGCGCAGGCTTCCACCCGAACATTTGCCGGAAATGACACAAAAGGCAGTCAAAATCACTGAAATAACAGTCATAATGCGATTCAAAGCAGCAGATTTAACTGCATAAGCGCATGATGAAGTCTCTTAAAAGTGATTTCGCAGGTCATAAAAGACTGAAACACGGGTCAATGACCGTCATTTTCACATTATTTTTCGCCGGATATATCGCAAGATATTAAACAGTGTTTTCAGGACACAGCGTTGCCGGTTATGCGACTTGATTTATCCCTGCCCGCACCATAAATTCGGCTCATGCAGCAAGAACCGGAACTGTCCGGCGCTTTGCTCATAATAATTTTAATCGTTCTCAGGGCGGGGTGTAATTCCCCACCGGCGGTAACAGGCGGAAGTCTGAAGCCCGCGAGCGCTTAATCGAATGATGCCGGCATGATCTATATCATCATTTTGCAGGCTCAGATTTTGGTTATGGCGTGCTGAAAATGGTGTTTTCTCGAGAACCGGAGCGGAGTGTACTTTGAGTATATGAGCACCGGAAAGCGTAGAAAAACGACATTTGCAAGCCGTCAGAGACAAAATATGTCGGTTAAGGACAGCAGATTCGGTGCAATTCCGAAGCCGACGGTCATAGTCCGGATGAGAGAGAGCGGGGCTGAAATGGCATCATGCGCGGCGTTTTTTGCCGCCATTGTGTAATTTTCTTCCCGTAGCATTTCCCAATCCCTGGGGTAACGGCTTACGAGACAGGAAGAAAACGTTGAGCCCAATTGCCTCTGTTCAAACATTAAAACCAACCGTCCGTGGTGCAGCGCTCATGCTGGCAGCCGGAGCAGCTTATGCGGGCGTCAATGTCGCCACCCAATGGGCAGGCACACGCACCGGTATCCCTTCGGTTATTATTGCTTTCTGGCAATATGTCATCGCCCTTGTACTGACCTTGCCGCTGCTGATCCGCGAAGGCGCACAGGCACTGCGCACCAATCATCTCGGGCTGCATATTATTCGCGTGGCGCTGGCTGCCGCCGGTGTGCAGGTATGGATTTTCGCCCTCACCCATGTGCCGATCTGGCAGGTGATTGCACTGTCCATGACCTCGCCATTTTTTGTTATTCTCTGTGCAAGATTGTTCCTGCGCGAGGCTGTAACACAGACACGCCTGCTCACGACTCTGGCAGGCTTCATCGGCGCATTGATTATCATTGCTCCCTGGTCTGACACCTATACAGTCTACTCCCTGCTGCCAATTCTGGCCGCAGCACTGTGGGCAGGCTATTCGGTGATGACCAAATATCTGACCCGTTTTGAAACAACAGCCAGTATCTCCATGTATATGCTGATCCTGCTCACACCGATTAACGCGGCACTCTGGGCTGCATCAGGTGTCGGCTTTCCGGAGATCGCATCGCCATCCATGGAAATCTGGTCAATCCTGCTCACCATCGGCGTTCTGACCGCCATGGCGCAATATTTCCAGATCGCCGCCTATTCCGTGGCAGATGCTGTCTATCTGCAGCCCTTTGATGATCTGAAACTACCGCTGAATGTTATTCTCGGCTGGATCGTTTTTGCGGCCACCCCAAGTATCAATTTCTGGCCGGGTGCACTGCTGATTGTCGGCGCGTCGCTCTATCTGATGCGTCAGGACAGCGGGCGGTCATCCCCGAAAATACAAGCGGCAGAATAATCAAAAAAACGGCGGGAAATCCCGCCGTTTTTATTTGAACTGATACACTTTAATGACCTGCCGCGTCTTTCGGCACATCACCGGGCTTCTTCATCATCGTGGCAAAAAACGCCAGTGAGACAAACAACACGGTCAGGATCATAAACACGTCGATGAAAGACATCAGCGTTGCCTGCTGGCGCACCATGCCGGAGAGTTTCATCAATGCAATATTGGCACCATCCATACCCGCCGCATTAAATTTAGCAGTCAGATTGGCCAGCATTTCCTGCGCTTCGCGGTTGCCCCAATTCAGATGCTCCGACAATTGCGCATAATGCAGATCACCGCGCCGCATCAGCATCGTATTAATCACCGCCAGACCAATCGCACCACCCAGATTACGCATCAGATTAAACAGGCCGGAAGCGTTTTTAATATGGGATGGATGCAATGTACCAAGCGCCAGATTGTTGATCGGCACCATACACAGCATCATCGAGCAACCACGCAGAATCTGCGGCAATAGCAATTCGTAGAAGTCCCAGTCCGCTGTCAGCCCCGTCATCAGATAGGTACCGGCGGCAAAGCCGATAAAGCCGATCATCATCATCAGGCGCGGATCCATCCGTGTGGAGAGAAAACCTGCCAGTGGCGCTGTCATAAACATCGCCAGACCACTGACAAACAGCGCCTCACCGATCATCAGCGCATCATAACCGCGGATACTGCCGAGATAGAGCGGATAAAGATAAGTCAGCCCGTAAAGCCCTACCCCCATGATGAATGAGAAGCTGGAGCCAAGCGCAAAATTCATATTCCTGAAGGCCGAGAGATCAACAATCGGCTCTTCCGCCGTGAATGCCCTGTAAAAGAACATCAGCGCACCGGCCACGAGCACAATGGTCATAATCACAATATGGCTGTCCTGAAACCAGTCATTGCGCGGCCCTTCTTCCAGCACATATTCCAGCGAGCCGAGAAATGCCGCCATACCAGCCAGTCCCCACCAGTCGAATTTAGCCAGCAGGGATTTATCACCCTTGTCAAAGTCGATCAGGTTCCATGCAGCAATTGCCACCAGAATTCCGGGCCCGACATTGACCAGAAACAGCCAGTGCCATGAAAATGCGTGCGAAAGATAACCGCCGATTGTCGGCCCCACAGTCGGCGCCAGTGTTGCCACCAGCCCGACAATCGGAGAGACGATGGAACGCTTGGACGGCGGGAAAATTGTGAAAGCCGCCGCAAACACACTCGGGATCATACCGCCGCCGATAAAACCCTGAATGGCACGGTAGACGATCATCTGCTCAATATTGGTCGCGGTCGCACAGAGCACACTGGCAGCGGTAAAACCCGCCGCCGAAACAGTGAACAGCACACGGGTCGACAGCAGACGACCAAGGAAGCCGGAAAGCGGGATCATCACCACTTCGGCAATCAGATAGGAGGTCTGCACCCATGAAATTTCATCGGAACTGGCACCCAGTCCCGCCTGAATTTCAGCCAGCGAGGCCGACACAATCTGGATATCCAGAATGGCCATAAACATACCGAAGACCATGGCCAGAAAGGCAAAGGCTTTTTTCGGATCAATTTTTTCTTCAGCGGCAGGCACTGCCTGCATGGTGGTTGATACAGCCATGGCTGAATACTTTTATTGTGCAGCCGGAGTGTTTTGCGGTGCTGTGCGGGTATCCACATCCACAACAACACTCAGGCCAGCGCGTAGTTTACCGGTCGCCAGAGCCGCTTCAGGAATGGCAATGCGCACCGGAACACGCTGAACAACCTTGGTGAAATTGCCCGTGGCATTTTCCGGCGGCAGCAGGGAGAACACAGAGCCGGAGGCCGGTGACAGCGATGCGACTTTGCCTTCAAATGTCTCTCCGCCCAGTGCATCAACGGTGAAATGCACCGTCTCGCCGCCATGCAGATTTTTCAGCTGGGTTTCTTTAAAATTCGCATCAATATAGAGCGCATTGACCGGCACCAGCGCGGCAATACGCTGCCCTGCACTGACCAGATCACCTTTTTTACCGGTCAGATTGCCGACAACACCATCAAAAGGCGCACGCAATGTGGTGAAGGACAGATCACGCTGCGCTTTGTCGCGCGCCAGTTCAAGACTGCGGGTCTGGCTCTCAGCTTCCTGATATTGCGCTTTCAAAACACCGATATTGGCCTGAGCCGCTGCAATCTGCGCCTGTGCATTGGCATCCGCCGCCTGTGCCTGCGCCAGAGCCGTTGTTGCGCGGTCAAGCTCCGACTGCGAAACAAAACGCGTGTCATGCAGCTTGGTGATCCGCTCCATGGTTGCCTGCGCATTGGTCAGACCGGCTGCCGAAGATTGCTGAGAGGCGCGCACCTGTGTGAGGCTGGCTTCTGCCGCAACAGTCTGTGCCTCAATCCGTGCCAGCGTTTTCTGCTGGCTGGCCAATGCCGCGATTTTCTCATTCAAAGCAATCTGGTAATCACCCTGATCGAGCTGGAAAATAGCATCACCGGCTTTAACATGGCTGTTGGCACTCACCAGCACATCATCAATATAGCCGGTCACTTTCGGCGACATTGCCATAATATCCCCGTGAATATAGGCATCATCAGTCGAGACCATAAAGCGGCCTGTCGTCCACCAGTCATAGCCATACCATGCGCCACCGGCCAATGCCGCGAGCAGCAGAACACTCAGGATTTTACGCTTGCGCGATGGTTTACCCGATGCAGGCTTTGATGTTTCCGGTGCTGTCGTCTGTTCGCTGAAGGGTTGGGACTGCTCAGCGCGCAGCGGATCGTCCGGCATTCTGTTGTCATCATTCTGCGCCGCTCGCTTGAAATCAACCGGAGCAACACTCTGAGTGTTGTCCTGATCGGGCGAGGAATGATTCGACTGAGCTGGTTTCGCAACGGGCTTGAGAGCGGACATAGCGGGGGCAACTTTCTGAGTAAAACAGGCCGTACTGCCAATAAACTTTATTGAATTTAGAGCATTTCCATTTTTGACTGGGTCAGAGGAAATGCTCTATCTATTTGTTTTTACGCATTTCCTGACGCAAAACCGTTATCCACTTTTGCTGGAATGCTTATTATTCCGGTAAGAAGAATTTCAAAAAGAACCGAAACCAGACTGAGAAATATGCCTGTTTCTGTCCTTCTGACAGGTGCTGCACAACCCTTCAAACCGATCGGTTCGATGTTGACATAAAGCAAGAGAGACGGCATATCAATTGAAATCGCACTGATCGGTTCGAATTGATGATTTTTATCGTCGGCACATAAGCGGAAACACACAGATATGACAGACACCAAACAGGCACAGAATGGCCGTCACGGCGCCGGACAAGATCCGGCAAAGCGTCAGAAAATTCTGGACGGTGCGCAAAATGTATTTCTGCGCATGGGGTTTGATGCTGCGAGTATGAATGACATCACCCGTGAAGCCGGTGTGTCCAAAAGCACAATCTATGTTTATTTCGAGAGCAAAGACGAATTGTTTGAAACGCTTTGCGAGCAACATCGCAGCGTTTTATTTTCGCAGATCGGTGCAATTAACGGCGATACCCTATCCAGCAAAGAGAGCCTGATTACCTATGGTGTGGCGCTCGTGACGCTTGTCACATCGGATATGGTTATCAGCGCCCAGCGCACTATTCTCGGTGTTACAGAGCGGAAACCGGAAATGGGTGTGCGCTTCTATGAGCGCGGCCCGCGGCGCGGCTTGATGGTGCTGAAGGCCTATATTGAAAAGCTGGCCGAGCAAGACATTATCCGTGTGCCGGACGTGCAGCATGCCGCCTATCAGCTGGCAGAACTGTTTCTCGCAGGCATATATCGCCAGCGGCTGTTCGCTTATATGGAAGAGGCACCGACAGCAGAGCAAATCCGCTATAATGTGGAATCCGCAGTGAATATGTTCTTCGCGGCCTATGGCACACAACCGGACGCGCCCGAAGTCCGATAACACCGCCCCCTCCTCTCAACATCACAATGCCATAACTGTAATTGTGATTGCAGCAATGCAGATTTGCGCTACTCTGCCTCAAACAACAGTTTACGTTCAGGTCAATTAGAGCGCCGTGTACCGGATTTGGCACACAAAGGTCGCTCTAACACTTTAAAATTAGAGCATAATTTTACCTTCAACTGATCCAGTGTTAAGGAATTATGCTCTGAACAGGCTGTGTAAAGGGGGAGACAATGCATGGCGGTCGGAAACACATCACAGACAATCAATAATCATCATGCTGCAACAGTGATCTATATTTTACTCGCTACAGCAGCAATTGCGGGCGCATTGCTTGGCAGCTCACTCAGCCCTGAATGGCGCTGGCTGCATTATCTGACCAAGCCGACGGCTACGGCTTTCCTGCTGTTTCTGACTTTGCAGATTAAGCATCCTGCATCCCGCCATTATCGCAATGCTATTGCGCTCGGGCTGGCCTTTGCCATTGGCGGTGATTTCTTCCTCATGCTGCCGCAGGATTATTTTATGGCCGGGCTAATTTGCTTTCTGCTCACCCATTGCGCCTATATTTATGCATTACTGTCCGATCATGCTGCGTTCAAACCCGCTGTCTTTATCGGCTTTGCAGCCATTGCATTATTGATTATTTCCGGTCTGTGGAACAGCCTGCCTGATGGCATGCATATTCCGGTCGCTATTTATGCAGTGGCACTGGCGCTGATGGCTGCACTGGCACTCAACCGCGCTATCAACATGACAATCGCCGACCGCAGCACAAAACAGGCGGCCAAGATTGCGGCTTTTGGCGGCATCTTCTTTGTTATCAGTGATAGTATTCTGGCTTACGGGCGTTTTCGTTTTGATATTCCGCTGAATCCGGTCTGGGTACTCGGCACCTATTACGCAGCGCAATGGTGCTTTGCCCGTTCTGTTTTAAGGGACACAAATGACTGAGCAATTGAGCACGAATTTTGCGATTTTGCGTGAAGCATGGCTGAAAAACCGCCCTGATGAGCGGCAGCGCCGTGAAGATTTGTTGCGGTTGCGCACAGCTTTCAAAGCCAGCCTGCCGCAAATGGCCGAAGCAATATCGCGCGATTTCGGGCATCGCTCCACCCATGAAAGCATGATGGCCGAAGCCGTGATTGTGCTCAAGGAAATTGACTTCTGTCTGCGCCATCTCAGAAAATGGATGAAGCCGCAAAGGTGCAAAGCCGGATGGCAGTTCTGGCCTGCGAGAGCAGAAATACGACATGTGCCGCTGGGCGTGGTTGGCATCATGTCCCCGTGGAACTATCCGGTAAACCTCTCCCTGACGCCGCTGGTTTCTGCACTTGCGGCGGGTAATCATATCTATCTGAAACCTTCAGAACATACGCCGCATACCAATGCCTATCTCAGCCGCCTGTTGCAGGAAATATTCCCGCCAGAACGTGTGTGCATCGCTCAGGGTGGTGCGGACATTGCCGCAGCATTTTCTGCCCTGCCCTTTGACCACTTGTTTTTCACCGGTTCCGGCGCGGTCGGTAAAAAAGTCATGGCCGCAGCTGCCCGAAATCTCACACCGGTCACTCTGGAACTCGGCGGTAAATCGCCTGCATTGATCGCACCCGATGCCGATCTTGTTAAAAGTGTCAGCCGCATCCTGACAGGTAAACTCTTCAATGCCGGACAAACCTGCATCGCGCCGGATTATGTGCTGCTGCCGGAAGATATGCTGGAAGCTTTTATTACGGAATGCAAAAGCCAGACCGCCCGTCGTTATACGGGGCTCGACCGGCAGCCGGATTACACAGCCATTATCAATGAAGGTCAGTATAAACGCCTCACCCATTTGCTGGATGATGCCAGTATCCGTGGTCATAAGACCATTCCGCTTCTGACATTGAGCGATATACAGAGAGCCGGAGAATATCATATTCTGCCACCGATGCTGATTATCAATCCGGATGATAACAGCACCATTATGCAGGAAGAGATATTCGGTCCGTTGCTGCCGGTGAAAACCTACCGCACCTATGATGAGGCCATTGGTTTTATCACCAGCCGCGACCGGCCGCTGGCATTCTATTGTTTCAGCAACAGTAATGAGACCATTGAGACTACGCTTACACATATTGTGGCAGGCAGTGTGTGTATTAATGACACGCTCTATCAGTTTGCCTGTGCAGACCTGCCATTCGGCGGCGTGGGCATGAGCGGCATGGGGCATTATCACGGTGAGGAAGGTTTCAAAACTTTCTCCAAAGCCATGCCGATCTTACGAAAATATAATCCCGCGGCGACTGATTATCTGCACCCGCCCTATAGTCGCTTTGCCGATTTCATCATCCGTTTTCTGACACGATAAAAAACAAAAAGCCCCGCCTGAAACAATCAGGCGGGGCTTTTTCATTACTCTGTTACCGCTGCTTAATTGGCAGGCTGCACCTGCATCATAGCGGCTGCACCACGGGCAAAATATTGCGGACGATACATATCTTCCACAAACGGTGCCGGATGCGCATAGGTACCCGGTGTCACCGCCCGCACAATATAGGCAACCGTATATTCACGGGCATTGCCGCCGCTGCTGTTGAATGCCGCAACAAAACGGTCACTGCGGAATTCGCTATGAGCAACGGTCGTGTCACCGAGCCAGCCGAAATTGCTCAGATCCGCACTGTTCACAACGCGAGGATTATCAATTTCAAATCCGGCAGGCAGCAAATCCGTTATCAGCACACGGGAAGCCCAGTTATTCGATTCAGCTACTTTCAGAACAACCACATAGCGCTCATTCTGTTTCGCTTCAGAAACACTGATCTCTTCACCGTCGAGCGTGTAATAGCTGCGGCCAATGCTGAAACCGTCACCACCTGCCGGTGGTGCTTCCACCGGTGCCGCAACAGTTGTAATCACCGCAGTCACCGGCCTGTCACCGGTATTGCCCACAGTTACCGGCGCGGCTTCAAGCTGTTCGCCAGTCAGACGCTCAGACAATGCACCCTGACGGGCCTCACCATTGAGCAGCAAGGTCAGATTGGCATCTTCATCCTTCAGCCCCTTGGCAGCCAGCAACAACCATGCCTGTTCTTGCGTGCTGGTATAACGTGTTTCATTGCTCAGACCGCCAACCACTTTCACCAGTTCCGGTACAATGCTTGGTACCGGACGGCTTTCTGCGGCAAGAGCCAGAATGGCTGCACCGTCTCGCAGGTGCGAACCGTAATCCGAACGCGCCCAGGAAATATTGCCTTTATTGGCAAGACGGAACGCCGAAGCAAAAGCCTTTTCGGAGCGTGCACCGTCACCATAAAGGGCAAGGCTTGCACCGAGCTGAGCACGTGCCAGCGGCGTTTCAAACTCATCCAGACGGGTATCCGCGTAGTAGCGCAGATCGGCAATGGATGCACGGCGGTTACGCGACAATACATAGAAAGCATAGGCTATCGAATTGCCGTTATCCTTGATCGAAACATCGTAAGACAGTGCATTTTGCAGATTATCCAGTGCCGAAATCATCGGCTGCTGCGGCACATCAAACTTCTGCTCGCGGGCGCGGGTCAGGAAATCTGTCACATAGGCATCAAGCCACAGATCACCGCTATCCGGCGACCAGAGACCGAAACTGCCGGAAGAGGACTGATTATTCAGAACTTTGTAAATGGCTTCCTGAATGCGCTTGTGCAGTTCTTCTTCACTGTCCTGCATCGGCATACCGGCCTGCTTGGCCAGTTCGCTCATATAGAGCAATGGCAAGGCACGGCTGGTTGTCTGTTCGGTACAGCCGTAAGGATAACGGTCAAGCGATGTCAGCAAGCCCGGAATATCAAAGCCGGATGCATTGGAAACATTGATGCTGACTGAAGCGCCGTCCATACGCTGACCGGCAAGCAGTTCTTTATTGATAACAAGAGAACCGTTAACCGCAGCCAGTGTTACTTCCTTGCGGGTCGTTTCCGGCAAAGACGATGCACGCACCGGCAGGATCAGATCCTGCGAAATACTCAGACCGCTTTCATGGGTCAGCTGTACCGTCAGTTCTTCAGTTCCTGCACGTTCCGCTTTCAGCGGCAGTGTCAGATATTTCTTTTCGCCCTGTGCCAATGTCACCGATGCCGGTGCCTGTTCCTGCGGCACAGAAACCAAACCGGAACTGGCCACACTCACAGTGTAATTTCCGGCAGGGCCATCCGTATTGGCAATATCAAGACGCAACTGTGCCTGATCGTCCGGTGCCATGAATTTTGGCAGAGCGGCAGTGATAACCACCGGATCACGGATGATGACATCCGACTGCGCATTACCGACAGCCGTCTTTGTCCAGGCTACGGCGCTGATCCGCGCAGTACCGTTAAACTGCGGAATATCAAAGCTGACATTGGCTTTGCCATCGGCACCAACCTCAACAGGACCGGCAAAGAATGCCACCAGTTTTTCGGTTGGCGGCGAGCCTTCAGCGGCCATTTGCGCGCCGTCACCACCGGTGCGCAGACGACCCATCGTGCCGAGCGAACCGTCAATCAGTCGACCGTAAAGATCGCGGATTTCGAGACCGAGCTGACGCTGACCGAAATACCAGCCAGCCGGATCGGCCGGTTTGTGATTGGTCAGGTTAAGAATACCCACATCCACAGCCGAGATCATGACATAAGCCTGATCGCCGGATTTCAGACCGCCGATTGAAACCGGTATAGTCAGTGCCTGACGCGGTTCGATTTTCTCCGGCGCTTCAATCCGCACTGAAAGCTTGCGCTCTGCAGGATCAACAGCCAGCCAGCGGATACCGATGGCGCGGGCAGGCATACGGGTTTCCTGAGCTTCGCCCGGACGATAGAGGCTTGCGGTAATATAAGCACCGGCACCCCACTCACCGCTGACCGGAATTTCAACTTCCGCACCCTCAGCAGGAACCGAAACGGTTTTGGTCATCAGCAGACTGTCAGCGCCGACAGTGACCAGCAGCTCACCGGCAAAACGCGGAGAGACTTTCAGCTTTGCGGTTTCGCCGTCTTTATAAATGTCTTTATCAAGCGCAACTTCCAGACCGTCCGGTGTTTCAGTCGAGCGTGCTTCAACATACCAGCCGGCATCAAATTCAATGCTGGTCTGCGGGCCGTCAGGGTCAGAGGTCGCGATCTCAAGACGATAACGTCCCCATTCCACAGGCACCTGAATGCTGCCTGCAGTCTGCTCATCGGCAGAAACAGTGCCGTCGGCGACTTTCTTCGTATAGCTCACCGGCTCATAGTTCCATGAGCTGCCGCTGCGATACCACTGATACTGGCGCTCGACTTTAACCAGCGTCCATTCCAGCCCTTCCTCAGTAACGCGCTTGCCATCAGCATCGCTGACAATCACCGAGAACTGCGCATTGCTGTTTTCCGGCAGGCTGTCGCCGTCAAATTCCGGCTTGATACCGATCATGGCGCTGTCGGATGCAACCGGCAAAGTCAGCTTACGCTCAACCGCACGGCCGCCACCTTCACGCATACGCACAACGATATCCGCATTCAAACGCTGCGTTGTCGCGGGCAGATCATTCAGCAGCACCGGAATTTCGGCCTTGCCCTGTTCATCCAGTTCCGGCAGATCATCCAGCGTAATACGTGTATCTTCCGGCTGATCCTCATCGGCCAGACCGAAAACATATTTCGGAAACAGATCCCATGTCCGTGTCGGGCGAATATTGACTTCGCCTTCCAGTGTCAGACCGGCCGCTGGTGCACCATAAAGATAACGGCCGTCCACTTTAACCACAGCCGCATCACCGGCTTGAATTTCCTTCACATCTGAAGTCAGGTCGAATTCTGTGCGGTCAGGCACAAAATCCTCAACCAGAAACTGCTTTTCTGAGAGCGGGGTGGCTTTCGGATCGCTTAAAATACGCAATGTCCATGTACCGCGCATGGCGTTGTTTGCCAGCGGCAATTCCACAGCATGACCACCGGCAGCCTGTGAGGTGCTGACAATCGCACGGTCTTCCACACCATCAGGACGCAGGAAAGAGAATGTCAGCGGCAGATTTTCTACAGCCTTCGCTGAGCCGTCACGCACCAGCGCAGCGGCATGAACGGTTTCACCGGTGCGATAAATACCGCGCTCGGTCCAGCCGTAAACATCCAGCGCACCCGGTGCAGGACGACCGGTTACACCGCGATCCGAGAGGTCAAAACCGGCACGTTTCATATCGAGGAAAACATAATCTTCCTCATCGCCATTGCCCTTGGAGCGTGCGGTCAGAATGGCAGGCGCCATCGCTGCTGTGCCGCGCATCAAACCGGCGGTGAAAGTCGCACGACCATCACCATCCGTTGTTGCAGTCCCCAGAACTTCATTATTCGCCGCCAGCAATTGCAGTTCAACGCCGCTCAGCGGCTTGGCTGTTGCAAGGGAACGGGCGAAAACATTCAGACCATCTTCACCGGCAAAAGTTGCAAGACCGGTATCCGACACCAGAAACCACTGTGTCGCCTGCGATGACCAATATTCCGAACGGTCACCCTCAGCCTTGGCTGTCATAATATAGATGCCGGGCTTACGCTTCGGCAGCGCTTCATCCACGGGGAAGGATGAGACGATTTCTTTGTTCAGCTCACTCTCAACATCCAGTTTGCCGGTATAAACTTTTTCACCCAGCGAGCTGACAATCTGCGATGTGGCATAGCCGTCAAGCTGACCGAAGAAACTGATACCATCCATCGACTGGGTAAGAGCACGCTCCCCCACACGATAAACTTCCAGATCAATGGTTTTGACATTGATGCTGACAACAGGAATACCGCGGCGCATGGTGCTTGGCAGCACAAAAGCATCGCCGTTGAAACGTACAGTCGGTGCACGGTCACGCACATAGATATTAAGCGCAACCGGTGTTTCAATCATTTCACCGATCGCGGCAGGCAAACCGGAGCGGATACCGATGCGGTAATTTTTACCGTGCTGCAAACCTTCAATACAGATTTGCTTTTCTTTGGCTTCCAGACCTTTCGGGCTTGCATCATCAACAGTCACGAAAGAAGCGTAATCAATGCCGCTTTTCATCAGCGTTTCTGAAAGCTGGATACAAACACGCGGATTGGCGCTGTCGCTGTCCACCGTATGATCGACCACGCGGAAACCTTTACGCATACGCAGGTCTTCATAAGCGGCACTGACCGCAGCCGAATTTTGCAGCGCAAGGCTGGCTTTATAACTGTCGATAGCAGGGCGGAAATTATCGCGCAACTCCAGCGCCTTGGCCAGATTGCTCAAAGCTTCAGCACGGTCGGAAACCGTACGGCTGAGCTGATAGGCAATAATAGCCGAAGATGTGGCAGCGCGTTTGATCTGCCAATTGGCATCATTGCTTTGTGCAGAACCAAGCGTCGCGCGGCTCAATCCCATCCAGACAGCACTGTTTTCTTTTGCAGCAGGCACAATACTGGCAAAATCAATCACTGATGAAGAAACACTGCCGGATTCGTAATTTCTTTGGGCAGCGCGCAGCAATTTGCTGACATCACCGGCAGGCTTTTCGCCGCTGTTCAGCTTATTGCGATAGGTGCGTGCCTCATCCAAAACACTGGCCGGAACAAAGGTAATCGGTGCAGGCGCGGGCAGTTCCGCTTCCGCAGCGGCAGCATCCAACACTTTACCCGCTACTGCGCCTTCAAAAGCATTGAGCTGATTATAATCGGATTTCAGGAAACACCATTTTGCTTTCACATTATAGGTGAAAGCACGGCATTCCTCATCTTTCAGACAAATATTCTCACACTGGTCAAGGCCGACATCCTTCACTGTGCGCAGATCAAAACCGGGATAATCACCGTTTTGCGTTGTTTCAATCGTCCTTGTTCCGTTTTGAGCAGTCTGTGCCGTAGTAGCTTGGGCTATAGAAGTTTGAACAGACAGTGAAAGCGCAGCAGACAATATCAGGCCTGCAAAGACAGTACGCATCGACATCGGGATTCTCCGGTCAATTAAATTTGATTCAGCCATGAAACTTGTCCGGAGACTCTTGTCAAGTCAGACGCGCAGTCAGGACAACAGAAGCAAAAGCATTTTATAGATCAGATATGACAATACATGCTGTATCACTAATTCAGTATCATAAATTTTGGATGACCATGACCGGTTTTTATTCTAAAGAGGAAACAAGTCTTTAAGACGTTTGAAGTGCCGGAGCATGTTGTATTTGATTGCAGCCACCGCAAGCGCTCTGGATTTTTTAGTTTATCGCATGTGCGCGGGCGTTAAATGACAGCATTTAACTGCGGCATGCTTAGTGCGGAATGCTTCTATGGAATTGAAGTGGCTCGAAGATTTTCTCTGCCTGTCACAACACTTAAATTTCTCCCGCGCGGCTAATGAGCGGCATGTTACACAATCCGCGCTGTCACGCCGGATCAGGCAACTTGAAGCATGGGTCGGTGTACCGCTGATCGACCGTTCCACCTATCCTATTCGTCTGACCCTTGCCGGACAAAGTTTTCTGCTCCGTGCGCATGATGCGGTCGGTCTCCTCACTCATGCCCGTGACGAGCTGAGCGCCCGCTATACGCCGATGATGGAAGTGCTGTCCTTTGCGACACTCAACACTCTGTCGCTCACCTTTTTTCCGGCGCTGATGGCACGGATTGAAAGCAACGGCGATAATTTCCGCACCCGTTTTTCCGATCCGCATCCCTCATTTCTCGGCAATGTCTCAACCCTTCTCAACGGAAATTGCGATTTTCTGCTGACCTATGCTCACCCCTTGGTCAGCCAGATGGAGGATCTGAGAAATTTCCCTTATTTGTCTCTCGGGCATGAAAAGGTAATACCGGTATCAGCGGCAGATGCCGCCGGCGAACCACTGCACCGGCTGGGAAACCACACATTGCCGACAGAATATCTGCGTTATCGCGATACAACATTCTTTGCACAGGTTCTCGATCCGCTTGTGGAGCGCCGCGGCCTCAATCTGAATATGGTCTATGAGAACGGCATGGCCGTCGGGCTGAAGGCCATGGCGGTTTCCGGTCAGGGCGTGGCATGGATTCCGCAAAGCCTGATGCCGGATGAATGGAAACGCGGCATTCTGGTGCGTGCAGGCGTTCAGGACTATGATCTGGATGTGGAAATCCGCGTCTACCGCTCGCAGCGTTTTCGCACGGATTATGCCGAGCGTTTCTGGCGGCGCGCATCAGCACTCGCCGCCAAAGACATTAACTGGTGGCAGAACTGAATAATGATTTCAGTGCTTTCAGATCTTTTGCAACATCCAGTGCCAGAAGCTCTTCATACACACCGGCAGCATTATCCGATGCCCCGCAGCAATCCATGAATTTACCGAGGCGGTCAGCATCGGTGAAAGGCTCCTGTAAGCCACCAACAGCATAATTTCGAGATGCTTTCAGCACGCGCCCGTCATGCAATTTCACAGTCACAACATGCGGAAGCTTATCCTGTGCAATCCGTTCTTCATCCGCACTGTAGCTCAGCATGGTTACGCGGTTTAGCAACGCATCACTTGCATAGTGCTGCACAGCTTGCGGCGTAAAATCAGTAAGACTTAAATGTCCCTGCCGCAATGCTCTCGCCACGCAATATTGCATGGAAAAGCGTGCCTGCATTTCATCAACCGGCTGCGGATAGGTCAGATTACGGTAATTGGCGATACCGACCAGCGTCTCGACACTCTCCACATCCTCTGCCGTGAAACTGTGCTCACGCATCAGATCAAGCAAACCGTCAACGATCAGATGGGTTGAACCGCAACACGGATGTTTCTTCGGCATCACCCCAGCGGTCTCAAGAATATGCTTTGCATCAGCGATGATCGCTTCCGTTTTCCAGCCGCGGCGCTGATCTCCGGCAAACAGGCTATGAAAGCCCTGTGCGCCCTCCAGAATATCAGGCCGTGCCTGCATCCCTGCTTTTGCCAGCAATGTGGCCTCCACCGCATTGCGTGCCGCCATGCCCGCATGGAATGGTTTAATCAGCGTGCCGAATTGGCCTTTGGTGCCAGATGCATAGCTGACAGCAATGGTGATTGCCCGGGAAGTCGCCTCTTCATCCAGCCCGAGCAGATGCGCCACTGCTGCGGCAGTGCCGATGCTGCCAATGGTTGAGGTACCATGCCAGCCTGCCGTATAATGCGCCTGCCCGACGCCATCGCCAATCAGTGCCTGCG
Organism: Pseudochrobactrum lubricantis; assembly: GCF_041929865.1. NCBI lineage: Bacteria > Pseudomonadati > Pseudomonadota > Alphaproteobacteria > Hyphomicrobiales > Brucellaceae > Pseudochrobactrum > Pseudochrobactrum lubricantis. Next base: position 97,203 of record NZ_JBHEEE010000007.1, on the reverse strand, counting down.
CCTGAAGGCCTGCCAGATAAGCATCAATCAGTTGCGCACCGGATGTTTTTTCAAAATCCGCGACAGCCAGCAAAGCCGGAACGATAACCGCTGAAGCATGGCTCATGCCGGGCAGAAAATTATCGTCATAATCCAGCGCATGGGCGGCAGTACCATTCACCAGCGCCGCCACAATCGGACTTGATTTTGCACCGGTCACCAGTAACGCCTCTCCCGCGCAGCCAGTCCGGGCGAAAGCCTCAAACACTGTTTTGGTGCTTGCATCTTCACGCCCTGCAACCATACAGGCCAGCGTGTCGATAATCGCATCACGCGCGAGCAAACGCGCCTTTGCACTGGTTACCGGCTTTGCGCAGATTTGCGCAATCGCTGCGGCAACCGTCATTTCCTCCTCCCGCATTTCCCTCACCCCTGAAATGCGTCGAAGATCAGTTTCAGCAGACGGCCAAACTTGTGTCGGTTAAGCTGGCGACCGGCAATATCGGTATCCACCCGATGCACAATCACCATATCCAGCGCCGGAATGGTAATGCAAAAATGTCCGCCTGCACCAAAGCCTGCATAGCTGCCTTTAGGAGTTACAACACCGGGGAAAAACACACCGTCACGCTCCAGCCACCACATATAGCCATAGGCACCGCGCGCACCGGCATCAGAATAAGGCATTACGCATTCCTGCGCCCAGCCTTTTGGCAGCACATCTTCACCGTTCCAGCGACCATGACGCAAATAAAGCTGGCTGAAACGCGCCAGATCGCGGGTCGACAGGCGGAACGGATAGGCCGCGTGGCGGCTCTCGGTGAAACGATCGTGCCAGCCATCCGGCTTATCACCACTGAGCGAAAAATCTTCAAACTGCAGCGGCTTGGCAATACGCTCTTCAAAAGCCTGATGAACGGTCTTACCGGTCAGTTGTTCAAAGATTGTACCCAGCGCATTGAAATCCCAGTTATTATAGCACCAGAAAGTGCCCGGTGCATGGGAGTGGCGCTTCTCTTTAATCATGCGCATCCACGGTGTTTCATAACCCGCTGCATGATAAATACCGGAGCGTGCCGTCAAAAGATCATAGACAGTTGCCTGTTTTTCAACTTCGCTCAAACCGTCATTGTCATCGATGCCAAGTTGCTCAAGCGTCAGGCTCAGATCAATCGTACCATCCGCCACATCCTGCCCCATCAGCGCGGCCAGAATGCTTTTGCGGATCGAATGACAGAGATATTTATGGGTAACATCACCATAGGTGTAGATGATCTTGCCACTCTGCACGATCATCAGTGCATCGGTCTCTTGCCCTTCAGCGCAGGTTTCAACCGCCTGCAGACCCGCTTCAGACCAACCGGACTGAGAAGGGTTTTGCACCCGTTCCCATTCTGCCGCCGGATTGGCCGCATGCTGATAACTCATAGCTGGGCTCCTTTAACTTCATTATGCGCCACGGCCTCAACACTGGCCTGCAAAAATTCCTGCGTATAAGGCGCGCTGGCACGGGATTGACGCAGATCATCTGCCGTCAGTTCTTCCAGAATAATGCCTTTATGCATCACACCGACCCGCTCACAGATATGCGCAACCACCGCCAGATCATGACTGACCATCAGATAAGTCAGACCGCGTTCACGGCGCAGGGTTTTGAGCAGGTTGAGAATTTCTGCCTGAACAGAAACGTCCAGCGCCGAAGTCGGTTCATCAAGCAACAGCACTTCCGGCTCGATAATCAGCGCTCGGGCAATCGCCACACGCTGACGCTGACCGCCCGATAATTCATGCGGATAGCGATACATGAAACTCGGGCCCAAACCGACAGCTGTCAGCACATCACGGATACGCTCTTCCTTACGATCCATACCGTGAATGGTCAGAGATTCCGCCAGCACTTTATGCACCATCTTGCGCGGATGCAGCGAGGCATAAGGGTCCTGAAACACCATCTGCACGCGGCGGAAGAACGATTTGTCACGCTCACCGGACAGCAATGTGCCGTCAAAACTGAAATTGCCGGTATAATGCGGGATCAGGCCAGCCAATGCGCGCAGGATCGTGGACTTACCGCAGCCGGATTCCCCGATCAGACCATAGGCCTCACCACGGGCAATATGAAAACGGGCTTTCTTGACCACTGTCGAGCGCTTGCGCCCCTTGCCGAAGCTGACAGACAGGTCAGACACATCCACCAGCGGCTTTGTATTCTCACTCATAATATCCGCCATTATTTCTGACCTCCGCTGAGGGTTGCACCTGAAAGCCAGCTCGGATCACGCTCCGGCACTTGCAGCATATCCACCGGATGGTCGAGACGCGGCAGGCTGGCAAGCAGAGCCTGCGTATAAGGATGCTGCGCTTTGTGCAGTTCTTTGGCAGGCAGATCTTCCATGATGCGACCGGCATACATCACCAGCACGCGGTCACAGAAATCCGCCACCAGATTGAGGTCATGGCTGATAAACATCAGGCCGGTACCGGAACGACTTACCAGTTCATCCAGAACGGTCAGCACCTGACGGCGCACAGTCACGTCCAGCGCCGAGGTCGGCTCATCGGCAATAATCATATCCGGCTCAGGGATCAGCATCATTGCGATCATCACACGCTGCCCCATACCGCCGGAAATCTCATGCGGGAACAGGTTCATCACCCGCTCCGCATCACGGATATGCACGGCTTCCAGCATGGTCAGTGTGCGCTGACGGGCTTCCTGCTTATTCACCCGATGATGCAGCCGGTAGGCTTCCATAATCTGGTCGCCGATACGGATCAGCGGATTGAGCGAATATTTCGGATCCTGCAAAATCATCGAGATTTTATTGCCGCGCACCGAGCGCATCTGACGCTCACTGGCACCCAGCAAATCAACATCGCCGAATTGCAGTTTTTTGGCTTTGATCTGTGCCGCTTTCGGGGTCAGTTTGAGGATCGAACGGCCGGTCATGGATTTACCCGAACCGCTCTCCCCTACAATACCGACTTTCTCGCGTCCGATGGAAAAGCTGATGCCACGCACCACATCGATTGAGCGGTCAACACCCGGAAAAGACACCCACAGATCTTCAACTTCTAACAGAGGTTTGGTCATTTGATTTATCCGTTCCCCTTATCCGTTACGCGGGTCAAGAACATCGCGCAGACCATCACCAAACAGGTTGAAGGCAAGGCTGGCGAGCAGAATGGCACAACCGGGCATGGCTGCGAGCCACCACGAGGTCATCATGAATTCACGTCCGCTGGAGAGCATCGCACCCCATTCAGGGCTTGGCGGCTGCGCACCAAGACCGAGAAAGCCAAGGCCTGCGGCAGTGAGAATGATCGACGACATATTGAGGGTGATACGGATCACCACCGACGGGATACACATCGGCACAACGTGATGCCAGATCACACGCATCGTGGAAGCACCCTGCAAGCGGATTGCTGCCACATAGTCGGATGAGCGGATGGTCAGTGTTTCCGCACGCGCCAAACGGGCAATCGGCGGCCATGCAGCCAGCGAGATCGCAATCACCGCGTTTTCAATGCCGGGTCCGAGAGCCGCCGCAAAAGACAGCGCCAGAACAAGGCTTGGAAAAGCGAGAAAAATATCAACAATACGCATCAGCGCTGTATCAACCCAGCCGCCCATATAACCGGCAGTGGTGCCGACAATCAGACCGATTGGTGCAGCGATAATTGCCGTCAGCGTCACGATATAAAGCGTAATCCGCGAACCATAGACCAGACGGCTGAAAATATCGCGGCCCAGCTCATCGGTGCCGAAATAATGCGTCCATGATGGCGGCTGCAAACGGTTGGCCAGATTATTCGCACCGATATCATAAGGCGCGATATAAGGTGCAAAGATCGCCACAGCCACCAGTAACACAATAACGAACAGACCGAAAACTGCGGATGTGTTGGTCAGAAGCTTCAGCCAAGAGCGGCGCAATTGCTGCACATTGGCCTGAAGGGCGGAAGAAGGCACCGGCGCACGCAGCCATTCACGGAATGACGAAGTGTTAGGTGCGGAATTGGAAGTATCAGTCATGAGAGCACCTATCGTGTACGCGGATCAAAGACGCGGTAAAGCAGATCACTGATCAGATTGATGACAACGAAGAGAATACCCACGATCAGCGTACAGCCGACCACAGCATTCATATCACCGGCCATCAGAGCATTGGTGAGATAACGGCCAAAACCCGGCCATGCGAACACGGTTTCCGTCAGCACGGCACCTTCGAGCAGGAACGCATAGGACAGCGCCACAACCGTCACTACCTGCACGGCGACATTGCGGAATGCATGTCCCCAGACAGTGCGTGCCCATGACAGGCCTTTCACGCGGGCGGTAATGATATATTCCTGATTGAGCTGCTCAATCATGAAACCGCGGGTCATACGGCTGATATAGGCCATGGAGCCGAAAGCCAGAATGAGCGCAGGCATGATGATATGGCTGAAGGCATTGCCGAATGCTTCCCACTGTCCCTGCATCGCACTATCGAGCAACAGGAAACCGGTTGTCGGCTCGACTGAAAACTCATGAATAAAATCAATGCGTCCCGGACCACCGATCCAGCCAAGACCGGCATAAAACACCAGCAGCGCCATCAGACCGAGCCAGAAATTCGGCGTGGAGTAACCGAGCAGGCTGAGCATACGCACCAGATGATCCAGCGGTGAATTGCGGTACATTGCCGAGAACACGCCGAGCGGAATACCAAAGCCGGTACCGATAATAATCGCAACGGTTGCCAGTTCGATCGTAGCCGGAAACACGCGGCCGATATCTTCCAGCACAGGACGGCCGGAAGTCAGCGCATTGCCGAAATCAAACATCACGGCATTTTTAATATAAAGACCATATTGCACGATCAACGGCTGATCGAGACCAAGCTTGCGATACATCGTATCATAGGCTTCCTGAGAGATATTATCCCCCAGCATCGCGATCACCGGATCAAGCGGCAAAAGACGGCTGATGAAAAAAGTCAGCGTGACCAGACCAAGCAGCGTAATCGCCACGGAAATGATCAGGCGTGCGGCGGCGGCGAGAAAGAGAAGAACGGGATGAGGTTCATGATAGACCTCATTGTCAAACTCCGTATCTTGCAAAGTTTCGGGCGTCGTCATGGCAATGTTTCCGTCAATATCGGGAAAAGGAGAATTTGCAGCACAGGGCTTTCAGCACCGCAAAGGTGCCGGTAAAATAAAGAGAATGTGCTGCAAACCTGACTGAATGCCGGAATATCAATTCCGGAAGTTACCTGCCGCCGCAATGCAAGCGGCAGGTCTTTCGCGGTCAGTTATTTAGCGGCTGTATCATAATAGGTGCGGAAACCGTTCCACTCCCAATTCGTGATACCCTTGTTAATACCGGCAACATTATAGATCTGGAACATATAGGCCTGCGGGCCTTTTTCCATCATCTCTTTCTGCAGTGCATGATAAAGCTCGGCACGCTTGGCTTCATCTTTTTCAAACAGGGCAGCATCGACTTGCTTGTTCACGGCCTCATCAAAATAGCTCGCGCGCCAGCTCGGATACATGGTCTGCTTGGCTTCCATGCGGTTATCCGGATTGAAAATCTGACGCGAGGCATTGCCATGCGCATCCGGCACGCCGGTCGCCCAGCCCATCAGCGAGGTCTGGAATTCACGGCCACGGATACGGCTGAACAGCTGGGCATTGGCCATGCGTTCGATCTTGATTTTCACACCGGCTTTAGCCGCTGCATCCTGAATACTCTGGGCAATCGGCGCTGCATAAGGAGCGGTACCGATAAACATGGTGGTTTCAAAACCATCCGGATGACCGGCTTCAGCCAGAAGTGCTTTGGCTTTTTCCACATCCAGAGTGAATGGCTGGCCTTCTTTTTCATCCAGCGCACCGAAAGCACCAAGCTGCACAAAGCTTGCACGCGGCACGCCGACATTGTGCATCACAGTCTTTGCCAGTCCGTCATAATCAATGAGATAGCGCATAGCGAGACGCACTTTTTCATTGTTGAAAATCGGATCAGCATTGTTGAAGTTCCAATAGAACAAAGTCGGTTTCAAAGCGCGTGAAACGGCAACCTTATCCTGTGCTTCCAGATCTTTCAGATCTTCCGGTGTCAGATCACGGGCAATATCAATATCGCCTTTTTCCAGCAGCAGGCGCTGGGTACCGGCTTCCGATACGTGGCGGATCAGAACCTGTTTCAGCTTCGGTGCTTCACCCCAGTAATTATCACTCGCCTGCAACAGTACAACTTCTGCAGGGTTCCAGCGCATCAGCTTATAAGGGCCAACGCATTCGGTACGGGTGGCCAGATATTTATTGCCCATATCGCCTTCGACCTGATTGGCCGTCAGCACTTTCTGGTTGAGCAGAATTGAAACACGGTTTGCTGCAATAGCTGACAAGATGAGATTGACCGGATATGGCTTATCAAGTTTGAAGACGAGCGTCTGATCATCCGGCGCTGTAATCGCAGTATCAACATTGTCTTTGACGAAACCGTATTCCGTCAGTGTTGCAGCATTACCAAAACCGAGTTTAACCACGCGTTGCATTGACCATGCCAGATCACCGGCAGTTGCCTTGTCACCATTGTCAAATTTCAGGTCATCGCGCAGATGGAATGTGATCTGCAAACCATCTTCCGACACGTCCCAGCTTTTAGCCATGCGCGGCAGAATTTTGGTTTCATCTTTCGGGTCAAAATCAACCAGCGGATCGCAGGTATTCTGGATGATTTCGTTGCTCACCACTTCGCCGATCTGAGCCGGATCGAAAGTGCTGATCGCATCAATATTCCATGCCATCACCAGAGCGTTTGGCGGTGAGGCAGCTTCCGATGCAAATGTTGCACCGGCGAGAGCAGCAGTACCGGCAATCATTGCCAAAGCGGAACTGCGGTTCAAAAACTTATTGGTCTTCATCTTTATCCCCTGTTTATCATTATTTGCGTTGATAAAGGACATGGCGGCAGATCACCGCCATGCCGATTGATTTACTCTACCGGGCGCGGCTGCAGCGGCGGGTTCACCTCCGGCGGGATCGGGCAGGTGTAAGGTGTTTTCGCCATACGTGCCTGATGATCGGCTTTGGCAGCATTAAGAATGCTCTCATCCTGCATCACATCCAGCGCGGTTCCGGCCATAACTTTAGCCGCATAGACCATGCCTTTATGTGCGGCTGGCATTTTGCCCTGCGCAGTGATCTGCCATGAGTGACCAGGTGAGCCGATCGCATGGGTGGCAACACGCGCCTGCACGGTCGGCACTGCCCAGCTGACATCGCCCAGATCGGTGGAACCGATCATCGGCACGCCGGTCTGTTCACGCGGCAGCACATAATCACAAAGCGGTGCATTTTCAGCGAAAGGCTGACCAACGCGCAGGTAATCGGTTTCGATATCTTCTGCAGACAGAGTCGTCTGAATTTTTGCAGCGAAAGCACGGTCAGCATCATCAAACGGCACACCACCAAGACGCTCCATATTGGAATGCATTGCGATTTCCAGCGGTGTATTGCCGAGCAGATTGGACACAGCACTCATGATCGAAATATCGACTGTGGTTTCCGTCATCATTGCAGCGCCCTGCGCTACTTTTTTCACGCGTTCATTGAGCGAGAACATGCCCGGCAGATCGGTTGCACGGATTGCATAACGCACTTTGGCTTTAGCCTGCACTACGTTCGGCGCAATCCCACCGGCATTGAGATAGGCATAATGCAGACGGCAATCCGCCGGAATATGCTCACGCAGATAATTGCAGCCAACGCTCATCAGCTCAACCGCATCGAGAGCAGAACGGCCAAGATGCGGTGCAGCAGCAGCATGCGATGCACGGCCGGTAAATTCAAAATCCATACGGGTATTGGCAAGCGACTGGGCATCATCCACTTGCGTGAACGAAGCCGGATGCCATGAAATGGCAATATCCACATCGTCAAAAGCACCGGCGCGCACCATGAAAGCCTTAGCAGCACCGCCCTCTTCCGCAGGGCAACCATAATAACGCACGCGGCCTTTTTTACCGTTCTGTTCCAGCCAGTCTTTCACAGCCGTTGCTGCGAGAAGCGCTGCGGAACCAAGCATATTATGGCCGCAGCCATGGCCGTGGCCTGTGCCCGGAATCGGACGAGGTTCAGCAATACCGGCTTCCTGTGACAGGCCCGGCAATGCATCATATTCACCGAGGATAGCGATAACAGGCCCGCCTTCACCGGCTTCACCGATCACGGCAGTCGGAATACCGGCCACATTTTCCGTGATTTTAAAACCCTGATCGCGCAGCATCTGTGTATGCTCGGCGCAGGATTTATATTCCGTATAGGCAATTTCCGGCATACCCCAGACGCGGTCGCTAAGTTCCTCGAACTCACGCTTTTTCGCATCAACCAGATCCCAGATCACCTCACCATTTTTCATGGTGTTCCTCCCGATTATCATGTCATTTGAATACAGTTTCAGGAGCGAGCCTCCACCCGCACCTGAAACCGTGTTGTCTTTACAGGTTTTCGTCGATGAAGCGTCCCAGCGCGTCAAACACTGTGTGGCGGTTTTCAATCCGTGCAAAACCATGGCCTTCATGCGCAATACGCAGAATTTCCACCGGCTTGCCCAAACCACGCAGGCAGGAATAAACCATCTCACTTTCGCAAGGCGTTACGCGTGGATCTTCCAGCCCGTGCACCACCATCAGCGGTGCCTGTATTGCTGCCATTTTATGAATTGGCGAGAAGCGCTCCAGCGCATCTTTCATCGTCGCCACATCACCATATTCCACTTCGCGCAGGACTTTACGCCACGGACCGGTGGTTTCCATCAAAGTCAGGAAATTGGCAATGCCGTAATATTCGACGCCGAGTTTCCACAAATCCGGATATTCAGTGAGAGCAGCCAGCACCATGAAACCGCCATAGGAACGGCCAAACACGCCGATACGGCTGCCATCAACATCCGCACGATTGCCGACGGCCAGACGCACCGCTTTAAGATCAGCCACGCTGTCCATACGCAATTCGCGGTCATCAAGATGCTGATAAGGGCGGCCATAGCCGGTGCTGCCGCGAATATTCGGCGCAATCACCATGATGCCGCGTGCCAGCATATATTGAATGTCAGCGCGGAAATCAGGCTTCCACTGGGCTTCAGGGCCGCCATGGACAATGATCATCACCGGATAGCCGCTCGCAGGCGCAGCAACAGTCGGCTGGTAGACAAAGTAAGGAACATCCAATCCGTCAAAGCTCGCAACACTGGTCACAGTCGGCTCAATAAAGTGCGGCAGAGCGGTTTTTGCCTTTGGCGCATCGGTCAGGCGGCTATAGGTGCCTGTAGCCACATCACAGCGCCAGATATCACCGGAGGTTGCCGCACCTTCCGCAGGCATCACCAGTGCCGCACCATCCTGTGTCCATGTCACAGATGCAATTACACAAGGCATCGGGGTTGGCAGAGATTTCTGCACTTGGCCCTGACGATCAATGATAACGATCTCGCTCCAGCCCTGACGGTTGAGCACCAGCGCCACGCTCTGCTGATCCGGCGCAATGGCCAGAGCTTCCACATCCTGTTTTTCAAAACCAGCAATTTCAACAAGTTCATTGCTGTCATAGGCTTTGAACATCACGCTGGAGTAGTCTCGTCCCTGATCGGAAATTAGCAAAATGCCGGAATCATCCTTGAGGAATTTCGCAGCCTGATAGGAAGCGCGTCCCTGATGCGGCAGCATATCTTCATAAGCACCAGTTGCCAGATCGAGACGGCAGAAATTCTGATCCGTCATAGCGCGGGTACAGTCATTGACCAGCAGCGCTGCACCATCCGGTGTGAAAGCTGCCGGAGTGCGCCAGCCGATGCCCTGATAGACACATTTGGCTTCACCTGTCGCGACCGTCATCACATAGAGATCCATGTGCGTGCGGTCACGGTAATTGGCGGAATAGGCAATCTGCGTGCCGGCCGGCGACCAGCAGCCCCAGCCATGCACCACGGTTGCATCCGTAGTTAGCTTACGCGGTTCGCCTTCCGCATTTTCAACCAGCCAGAACTGGTGACGCTCATCACCACCCCAATCGGTGCTGATCAGCAGGTCACGGCTTTTTGGATTGAAAGACAGCGTGCCGACAGGCTCCGGCAGATTGGTCAGCTGCTTCGCTTCGCCACCGGCCAGCGGCTTGATCCAGACCTGTGCGGTGCCGCTTGCATCGCTCAAAAATGCCAGCAATTCGCCATCCGGTGAGATGGCCGGTTTTACGGCTTTGCGGATCTCCGTATAGGAGGACATTGCAACGGCGGAAGGATCGGATTTCAGTGTATCAAACATGAAGCTGCCCGTTATTTTAAAAGAAGTTATGCGTGAACCGGTGCTTTGACGGCCTTAGCCAGACGCTCGGAAGCATCCGCAAGAGCGCCAGCCATAGGGCCGGTTGTCGACTGATGATTAGACAGAGTAACAATGGTGAAATTGGCTTCCGGCCATGCGGTTTTCAGCTTCCATGCTGTCACCATCGGGGTCACGGTATCATAACGCCCCTGCACAATTTCTGCAGGCAGATGGCGGATACGGTCGAGATTATCCAGCAGTGCATTGGCAGGCATGAAGGCACCGTTCATGCAATAATGCGTAAAAATACGAGAAACAGCTAAAGCCGCATCACTCTGCAACAATGTCGAGACGTGCTCGGCGCTTGGTTCCAAAGTCTGAGTGCGCGCAGAGAAACCGCGCAGGCTCTGTGCCGCTGCATGTTCTACCGCCGGATCACCGCAGGTCAGACGCTTATAATAGGCGCTCAAGAGATCGCCGCGTTCATCCTCTGGCACAAATTCTGCAAATTCCTGCCAGTAATCAGGAAAAATCGTTCGTGAACCGTGGAACCACCAGTCACTGTCTTCGCGATCACCAAGGAAAATCCCGTGAATGCAGAAACCGAGGCAGCGTTCAGGATGTGCCTGCCCATAGGCCAGTGACAGGCAGGAGCCCCACGAACCGCCGGCAACCAGCCAGCGCTCAATGCCAAAATGCTCGCGAATGCGTTCAATATCTTCAATCAGATGCTGCGTGGTATTTTCGCGCAATTCTGCAACAGGGGTCGATTGTCCGGCACCGCGCTGATCAAGTGTAATCACGCGATAGGTATCGAGATCAAAGCTGGCAATCTGCTTGGCCGATACACCGGCGCCCGGCCCGCCATGCAAAAATATCGCCGGAATCCCATTAGGGTTCCCATAATCATAAACCGCAATTTCATGAATATCGCTGACTTTCAGACGAAAGCTGTCACGCGCCTGACGCAACTCTGCCACGGCCCATCCTCCTGCTGCTGTTTATTGAAACAGCACTTCGTTCACCACTCTTGCGTCTGAATTGATTTGCCTCTTTGCGGCATTTATTTTTTAATTTCAGACGTGAAATTTATAGGCAGCGAACAGCTTTCAAGGCCAATGCAATTTCCGACTACCTATACCAAAACGGAATAGTTTTGTTCAACATCGCATAAAAATCCTCAAAACCACTCTTTTCGATAGCTATTCATCCGAAGAAAGCTATTGAAATTTATGGGGAAATAAAAAACTCCGGCATTGCTGCCGGAGTTTTCAATCAACCTGAAGTCTCAGATTTAGCGGAACAGGATCAGAGATTTTTCAAAGGTTGTCCACACACCCCAGAGTATCGGGATACCCACAGCGGCCCATGCAAGAGCAGCTTTGGCATCCAGCCCGCCTGTGCCGATGCCGAAGGAACCGCTCGGCCCTGTCGCTTCCGCTTTTGTGGCTGCTTGCAGTTTGGCAACTTCCGCATCCGACATGAACCATTTATCGCCCAGCGGTCTGATGAAGAAATTTGCAATCAGACCAAGCGCTAACATACCGGCCAGAATATACATCGTATAATCATAGACCTGCGCGCGCGGCACTCCGGCAGCAATCTGGAACTCACGAATATAATTCACCACAACCGGTCCGACGATCCCCGCCGTTGCCCATGCGGTCAGCAAGCGTCCGTGGATTGCACCCACAAATTGCGTGCCGAAAATATCCGCCAGATAGGCAGGCACAGTCGCAAAACCACCGCCATACATCGACAGGATGATACAGACCATTACCACAAACAGTGTGACCGAGCCCATATGCGCAGCTGTCGGCAACAGGGTGTAGAGAGCAATGCCAAGGGCGAAAAAGGTAAAGTAAGTCGCCTTACGGCCAAGACGATCAGACAGAGAAGCCCAGAAGAAACGCCCACCAATATTAAACAGCGAGATCAGACCGGTAAAACCGGCTGCAATCGCTGCAATCGCAGCCTTTTGCTCGGTGCTCAGTTCGGTAAATGTCAGTCCTGCCTCACCGATCAATTTGCCGCCGAAAATTTCCTGCAACATTGGCGATGCCATACCGATCACACCGATACCGGCAGACACATTCAGGCACAGCACTGCCCAGATCAGCCAGAACTGTGGGGTCTTATGCGCATCACGCAAATGCACATGACGGCTGGTAATCATCGCTTTTTTGGCCTGCGGTGCGACCCAGCCTTCCGGTTTCCAGCCTGCAGGCGGAATACGGTAGCCAAAGGCACCGCCCATCATGAATACGAAATAGCCTGCTGCCATCACCAGAAATGTCTGCCAGACACCAATGGAATCCGGTGTTTTAAAATGTTCCATCAGCAGGTCAGCCAATGGCGCACCAATCATAGCACCGCCACCAAAACCCATAATCGCCATGCCAGTCGCCATACCGCGGCGATCCGGAAACCATTTAATCAATGTCGAAACCGGTGAAATATAACCAAGGCCAAGGCCGATACCGCCAATGAAACCGGCACCGATCCACATCAGCCAGAGCTGATGGGTCATCACACCGATAGCGGCAATCACCATGCCGCCGCACCAGCAAAGTGCCGATACAAAACCTGCTTTACGCGGCCCTACACGCTCCAGCCAACCGCCCCAGATGGCAGCAGAACAGCCAAGCAGCACAAAAAACAGCGTATAAATCCAGCCGAGATCTGCCACACGCCAGTCGCAACTGGTGGTGAACAAGGCAGTTAAAAGGCTCATATCCGCACAGGCAGCGGCGGTTTCACCACCCAAAGCACGGCTCAGCGGCAGCCAGAACACGCTGAAACCATAGGCCATGCCGATACACAGATGTATCGCTAGCGCCGCCGGCGGCACCAGCCAGCGGTTAAATCCGGGTTTGGCGATAATCCGCTCGCGGTCGAGAATCCCCGGCCCGCTCAAACCTCCCAGGGTTTGATCTGTTGCACTCATGTCAAAATCCTCCCTTCTGCGAACGCGCCGCAGCCTGCCCATCTCCCGTGAGCATCCCTTAATTGTCAGAATGAAATTATTTAAATGCTGAATCATTTCAGCCGGATACTGGACTGTATCCGGCTGAAATTGCGTATTATGAGACCGGACGTTTAATCAGTGGCGCGGCCTCAAGCACCAGAGGATGCAGCCCCTCTCCGCCTGCATCAATCAGATTAAATAATTGCGTACGCATACGCGGCTCCCAGAACATATTGATATGTTTGGCGACACCCGCCGCCTGATCAATCTGCGTCTGCGAACTGAAAAATGTGGCAATCTGTGATGCCATCATCGGAATGCGGCTGTGATAAGTATGTTCACTCATAGCTTAGCTCACCGTATCCAAAGCTGTTTCAATATGGCGGCTGGCATCGGAATGTTCGCGATATTCCTGCTGCCATTGTGTCGGGCCATTGGATGCGCTGATCTGCACCGCAGTCACCTTATATTCTGGACAGTTGGTCGCCCAGTCCGAGAAATCAGTGGTCACCACATTGGCCTGTGTGGTCGGGTGGTGGAAGGTCGTATAGACCACACCCGGTGTCACACGGTCTGTAACCAGCGCCCGCAAGGTTGTTTCACCGGCACGGCTGGCAATTTTCACCCAGTCACCATCACGCAAACCACGCACTTCCGCATCATGCGGATGGATTTCCAGACGGTCTTCCGCATGCCATGCCACATTCTCGGTACGTCGGGTCTGTGCACCCACATTATATTGCGAGAGAATACGCCCTGTGGTGAGCAGCAGCGGGAAGCGCGGGCCCGAACGCTCATCGGTTGCCACATATTCCGTGCGCATAAATTTGCCTTTGCCGCGCACAAAATGGTCAATATGCATCACCGGCGTGCCGAGCGGTGCTTTGGCATTACATGGCCACTGCACGGAACCTTCACGTTCCAGCAGTTCATAGGACACATTGGCAAATGTCGGTGTGGTCAGGGCGATTTCGTCCATGATCTGCGACGGATGCGTATAGTTCCAGTTCAGCCCCATTGCACGGGCAAGATTTTGCGTCACTTCCCAGTCGGCATAGCCGTTGGTTGGTGTCATCACCTTGCGCACGCGGTTGATACGGCGTTCCGCATTGGTGAATGTGCCATCCTTTTCGAGGAAGGTCGAACCCGGCAGGAAAACATGGGCGAAATTGGCGGTCTCATTGAGGAACAGGTCCTGCACCACCACACATTCCATAGCCTCCAGTCCCGCGGCCACATGGCGGGTATCCGGATCGGACTGCAGAATATCCTCACCCTGAATATAAATGCCCTTGAAGGTGCCTTCTACCGCCGCATCCAGCATATTCGGAATACGCAGACCCGGCTCATCCTGAAGAATTACGCCCCAGATATTTTCATAAATCTCGCGGGTTGCGGGATCAGAGATATGACGATAGCCCGGCAATTCATGCGGGAATGAGCCCATATCGCAAGAACCCTGCACGTTATTCTGACCACGCAGCGGGTTCACACCCACGCCCTTGCGGCCGATATTACCGGTGACCATCGCAAGATTGGCAATCGCCATCACGGTCGTGGAACCCTGACTATGCTCGGTTACACCAAGACCGTAATAGATTGCACCATTGCCACCGGTTGCAAACAGACGGGCAGCGCCGCGTACTTCTTGCGCCGGAACACCGGTCAGCAGTTCCACAGCCTCAGGGCTGTATTGCGGCTGGGAGACGAATTCCACCCAATCGCGGAACTCTTCATTCTCGCAACGCTCACGAATGAAAGCATCATCCTGCAGACCTTCGGTTACAATCACATGCGCCAGCGCCGTCATGATTGCCACATTGGTACCCGGACGCAGTGCCAGATGATGTGCCGCCTCAATATGCGGTGAGCGCACCAGATCAATACGACGCGGATCAATCACAATCAGCTTGGCACCTTGGCGCAAACGCTTACGCAGACGCGAGCCGAACACCGGATGGCCATCGGTCGGATTGGCGCCGATCACCATCACCACATCAGTATGTTCAACACTGTCGAAATCCTGCGTCCCCGCAGAGGTACCGAAAGTCTGGTTCAGACCATAGCCGGTCGGCGAGTGGCAGACACGCGCACAGGTATCAACATTGTTATTGCCGAAACCCGCGCGGATCAGTTTCTGCACAAGGAAGGTTTCTTCATTGGTGCAGCGTGACGAGGTAATACCGCCGATGGAGTTGCGTCCGTACTGAGCCTGCAAGCGTTTAAACTCACTGGCCACACGGCCATAGGCTTCTTCCCATGACACTTCGCGCCAAGGGTCGGTGATCTTTTCACGGATCATCGGTTTAAGAATACGGTCTTTATGATGGGCGTAGCCGTAAGCAAAACGGCCTTTAACGCAGGAGTGGCCGCGGTTGGCCTTACCGTCTTTATACGGAACCATACGTACCAGTTCTTCACCGCGCATTTCCGCTTTGAAAGAACAGCCGACACCGCAATAAGCACAGGTCGTGACTTTGGAATGTTCAGGCTGACCGATTTCGATCACCGATTTTTCTGTCAGCGTCGCCGTCGGACAAGCCTGTACACAGGCACCGCAGGACACACATTCCGAGCCTAAGAAGCTCTCATGCATCCCCGGTGAGACGCGGGAATTGAAACCGCGTCCTTCAATGGTCAGCGCAAAAGTACCCTGCACTTCCTCACAGGCACGCACGCAGCGTGAGCAGACAATACATTTGGACGGATCATAGGTGAAATACGGATTGCTCTCGTCTTTCGGCATCCATTTTGCATTCAGCGCACCGTCATTGCGGCCTTGTTTGAAAACATGGTTCGCGCCGTCCTGACCGTAGCGCACATCACGCAAGCCCACAGCACCGGCCATATCCTGCAATTCGCAATCGCCATTGGCAGCGCAGGTCAGACAGTCCAGCGGATGATCGGAGATATAAAGCTCCATCACGCCTTTGCGCAAAGATTTCAGACGGCCGGTCTGGGTATGAACCACCTGCCCTTCCATCACCGGCGTGGTACAGGAAGACGGCGTGCCGTTACGGCCTTCAATTTCTACGAGGCACAGACGGCAGGAACCAAACGCATCCACCATATCGGTGGCGCAAAGCTTCGGAATGGCAATGCCGGCTTCCATCGAAGCCCGCATGATCGAGGTGCCTTCCGGCACAGTCACCTGATTGCCGTCGATGGTCAGGGTCACCATTTTTTCCGAGCGTGAAACAGGTGTGCCGTAATCGATTTCTTTAATTAAGCTCATCTTCTGTCACTCCTATTCCGCTGCCTGCACGAAAGTCTGGCTTTCAGGGCGCGGGCGAAAATCCTCTTCAAAATGCGTCAGGGCACTCATCACCGGATAAGGGGCAAAGCCGCCAAGCGCACAAAGGGAGCCGAATTTCATTGTCTGGCAAAGATCTGTCAGAATTTCGATCTGCGTATCGGGTTCTGAACCGGCTGCAATTCTGTCGATCACTTCAACACCGCGTGTCGAGCCGATGCGGCATGGGGTGCATTTCCCGCAGGATTCAATGGCACAGAATTCCATCGCAAAACGCGCCTGTTTCAGCATATCTGCCCGATCATCAAAGACCACCAGACCGGCATGACCGATCAGACCATCTTTGGCGGCAAAGGCTTCATAATCAAACGGTGTATCGAACAATGCGCGCGGGAAGTAAGCACCCAGCGGTCCGCCGACCTGAACCGCCTTAACCGGACGACCACTTGCGGTACCGCCGCCGATCTCATCGACAATCTCGCCCAGTGTCAGGCCGAAAGCGGTTTCAAACAACCCGCCATATTTAACATTACCGGCAATCTGCAGCGGAATTGTACCACGCGAGCGCCCCATACCAAAATCACGGTAATAGGCAGCGCCCTTGTCCATAATCACCGGAACAGAGGCCAGAGAGATCACATTATTGATGACGGTCGGTTTGCCGAACAGGCCTTTATGGGCAGGCAATGGCGGCTTGGCGCGCACCAGTCCACGCTTACCTTCAAGACTTTCCAGCAGAGCGGTTTCTTCACCGCAGACATAAGCACCGGCACCGGTGCGCACTTCCATATCAAAGGCGAAACGCGAGCCCATCACTGATGCGCCGAGCACACCGGCTTTGCGGGCAATCTCGACGGCCTGCTTCATCATCGCAATCGCATCCGGATATTCGGAACGCGTATAGAGATAGCCTTTGGTCGCACCCACTGCGATACCGGCAATCGCCATACCCTCAATGAGAACGAAAGGATCACCTTCCATAATCATACGGTCGGCAAAAGTACCGCTGTCACCCTCGTCCGCATTGCAGACAATATATTTACGCGCACCTTGCGCATCGTGAACGGTTTTCCATTTGATACCGGTCGGGAAACCGGCACCGCCACGGCCGCGCAAACCGGAATCCGTGACCTGCGCCACAATATCCGCAGGCTGCATCGCAATCGCGTTTTGCAGACCTTTCAAGCCGTCATGGGCGCGGTAATCATCCAGCGACAAAGGATCGGTCACACCGCAACGGGCGAAAGTCAGACGGGTTTGTTTTTTGAGAAACGGGATTTCTTCGGTCAGTCCCAGCGACAGTGGGTGGTCTTTGCCCTCAAGCAAGCCGCTGTCAAACAACGAGGCCACATCAGACACATCCACAGGGCCATAGGCAACGCGGCCTTTGCTCGTTGCCACTTCCACCAGCGGCTCCAGCCAGACCATGCCACGGGAGCCATTGCGTACGAGCTTGATGTCCAGACCGCGCTTTACGGCTTCACCGGCAATGGCATACGCCACTTCATCGGCACCAAGCGCCAGAGCGGCAGCGTCACATGGCACATAAATTGTTACACTCATGCCCGTGCCTCCGCAATTAATCGTTCTGCCTTGCCTTCATTCAGGCGACCGATCAGCCGGTCATCCACTTGCGCCGCAGGCGCACAGGCACACAGACCAAGACAATAAACCGCCTCAAGCGTGATTTTACCGTCGCCGGTTGTTTCACCCCAGCCGATACCGAGCAATTTTTGCACCGCTTCTGCCACACGGTCGCCGTCCATAGACTGGCAGGCCTCAGCGCGGCACAGCCGGATCACATGGCGACCGGTCGGCGATGCGCGAAAATCGTGATAAAAAGTCATAACGCCGTGCACTTCTGCGCGCGACAGGTTCAGTGCCTCGGCAATGAGTGTCAGTGTTTCCGCCGGTACATAGCCGAATTCTTCCTGTATGGCGTGCAAGACAGGAAGCAGCGGGCCCTCAATGGCTTTATACTCATTGATAACATCTATCGTGCGCCCGGCGACATCAGACTTTTGAGATGACGTGCCTGCGCTTCTGGTAAAAACTGAATCCGAGCCTGACATTGACGTCAAAGCCTCCCGCAAATTTATATTTCTGTTCCCCATCTTAGAACAGATCAAAACTGCGCCCCTGATTCAATAGGGTAAAACCGTCAGTCAATAGAAAAAATCTATCAAGTGAGCGGCATCATAATGCGCGACAATGCTCTTGCTTCATGCAGCAAAGCCGCAATCAGCGGCGTGTGCGGTTCACGCTGCGCAGCAATCAGCCCGACACTATGGCTGGCCTGCGGCTCAACAATCGGAATAGAGCGGATCGGCTCGCTAAAGCCCAGAATCTGGGAAAGATTGAGCGGCATAATGCTCGCCCATTTGCCGGTACGGATGTGAGAAAACAGCACAATCATGGAATTGGATTCCAGTGTCGGCTGCACGGTTACTCCCGCCTGCGCCAGATGCTGATTGATAATCCTGCGGTTCTGCATATCGCTTGTCAGCAGACAGAGCGGCAAACTGCCGACTTCCGCCCATGTGACATTTTCACGCTCCGAAAACCGGCTGCCGACCGAGGTAATCAGCTGATAGCTCTCACGATAAATCGGCACCGCTGTCACTTTTCCCAGCGGTTCATTGTCCAGATAGCTGATTCCGGCATCAATATCGAAATTCTCCAGCGCTGCCAGCACTTCAACAGAGGTGCGGGAAATGATCGTAAAAGTCACATCGGGATGCTTCTCGCGGAACGGCGTTGTCAGCTGCGAGACCATCGCCAGTGCGGTGGGAATTGCCGCTATCCGAATATGCCCGCCAAGGCCGAAACGCGCTGCCCGCATCTCTTCTTTCATCGTCCGCGCATCACCGACAATGCGCCGCGCCCATTCCAGCACACGCTGGCCTTCCGGTGTCAGCCCCTGAAAGCGCGACCCGCGCTGCACCAGCATCACCCCCAGCATATCTTCAAGCTGGCGGATACCGGCGGACAATGTCGGCTGGGTAATGCCGCAATCTTCTGCCGCTTTGCCGAAGTGTTTTTCCCGCGCAAGCGCAATGAAATATTCCAGCTTGTCGATCATGGTGTTCCCCGTTATTTTCTGCCCTGTTATATGCAATAATATAAGGGCGGTACAATCAACCGTTCCGGATTAGCCTGTTCATGCAGGCGGAGACAGCTTTTGGCCGAGACCCAGCCCCTTAAAAAACCGCGCTTGCATAAAAAGCTCATGATCTTGAGCGGCACTGCAATCGCTCTGGCTGTGACATGGGCCAGTCTGGAAATTCTCGACAAGGCTTTTCCGCCACCGCTGGAAGTTGTCAACCAGACATCCAAAGAAGTGATGGATCGCGACGGTAATCTATTGCGTGCCTTTGCTATTCCGTCCGGTCACTGGCGGCTCGCTACCACCCATAAAGATGTCGATCCGCAATTTATTGACATGCTGATTGCCTATGAGGATCAGCGTTTTCGCGACCATGGCGGTATTGATCCGCGTGCCATGGGGCGTGCAGCCATACAGCTTGCCAGCCACGGGCGCATTATCTCCGGCGGCTCCACTCTGTCGATGCAGGTTGCGCGCCTGATTGAACCGCGCACGGAGCGTTCCTTTATTGCCAAGTTCCGCCAGATGCTGCGCGCCGTGCAAATCGAGCGTCGCCTGTCGAAAGAAGAAATCCTTGATGCTTATCTGACGCTTGCGCCTTTTGGCGGCAATCTTGAAGGCATCCGTGCTGCGAGCCTTGCCTATTTCGGCAAGGAACCGCGCAGGCTCACAACCTCGGAAGCAGCTCTGCTGATTGCCCTGCCGCAATTGCCCGAGCGCCGCCGTCCCGACCGCTATCCTGATAATGCCCGTGCCGCCCGTGACCGTGTGCTGAACCGCTTGGCGGTCGTGTCGCTGATCGGTAATGATGAGGCAGACCGCGCCGCCCATCTGGCCATACCGAAACGCCGCTTGGCCATGCCTGCCCTTGCCCCGCATGTCAGTGAAACCGCATTGCGCAAAGACCCGCAAGTCAATGTGCATCATGTGACGCTCAAGCGTTCCGTGCAGCAGGCACTGGAAACCGTGGCAATGGATTCCGCCAAGCGCCTCGGCCCTAAAATCTCCGTCGCCATGGTCATGGCCGATGCGATCACTGGTGACATTATAGGTGAAGTCGGCTCTTCGGATTATTTCGACTCCAGCCGTTCCGGCTGGATTGATATGACCAATGTGCAGCGCTCCCCCGGCTCCGCGCTGAAACCCTTCATCTTCGGGCTGGCTTTTGAAGACGGTCTGGTGATGCAGGAAACCATTATCGAAGACCGGCCAACCAATTTCTCCGGCTATCGCCCGCGCAATTTTGATATGAGCTATCAGGGCGATGTGACGGTACGTGAGGCGCTGCAACTCTCGCTTAATGTACCGTCCGTGCGCCTGCTCGACAGTGTCGGTGCCACACGCCTCATGGTGCGGATGCACCGCGCCGACATTAAAACCACATTGCCACCGGGGGAAACACCGGGTCTGGCTATTGGTCTTGGCGGGCTTGGCATCAGCCTTAAAGATCTGGTGCAGCTTTACACCGGCCTTTCCAATCGCGGCAAAACTACCGTCATTTCCAATGGCGTGGATGACCGTATAAAAGATGACAAGAGCGCAACCTCCGGTGAGCCGCTGCTGCAACCCGCAGCCGCATGGCAGGTGGCTGATGTACTTGCGGGTGTTAAACCGCCGCTGGGGTCACTCCAGCGCGGCCTCGCCTATAAAACCGGCACCAGCTACGGCTATCGTGATGCATGGTCAGTTGGCTTTGACGGCCGCTATGTGCTGGGTGTCTGGGTTGGCCGTGCCGATAATGGTGCTGTTCCGGGGTTAAGTGGTTATGGCTCCGCCGCACCGATCCTGTTTGAAGCCTTTTCCAAATCCGGTGTCGGCTTTACCCCACTTGCAGCCCCACCGGTCGGTACAATGAGGCTGCGCCAATCCGAGCTGCCGGTATCGTTGCGGCGCTTTACACCCTATCTCGCACCACTAGTCAGTGCGTCCGTGCGGGAATCCGCACCGCAAATCCTGTTTCCGCCGGAAGGTGCACGGGTTGAACTGACCAACCAGCCTGACGGCACCACCGCACCGCTGGCATTGAAAATGCAGGGCGGCCGTGCACCGTTCATCTGGCTGGCCAATGGCAAGCCGCTGGATAAAGCCTCACGCAAGCGCTCCGGCCTCTGGCAACCCGATGGTGCAGGCTATTCCACACTGACCGTGATTGACGCGGTTGGCCGTGCCGCCAGCGTACGCGTCTTCATCGATTAAAACTAAGCCATATCCGCATATCACGCCCGTAATGCACTTCGCATTGCGGGCGTTTTTATGTGATGAATTTCGATTCCGCACAGCTGCAACTTATTACCAAACGCACAATGCTAAATATAAACATATATTTATCTGCGATAGTTTTATTCGTGATTTAGCAAAATTACGCAAAAATATTCTAATAAAACTTAATTCGTAGACGAAACTTCCTTGTTATCGCACACCATTCTGTGAAGAATATACTCACACAATCCGCCTGCCTCCGTTTGAGAGAAAACAGGTATGAGATTTGTGAGGCAAAACCATTAAGCGAGACACCGCTTAATGACCAAAATTATAAGGAAAACAGCAATGTCGTTGTCAGATATCGCCCGCGTCAAAACCTTAATTTCGCGCCGCACCGGCATGAAAATGATGCTGCTTTCCGCTGTTGCCATGAGCGTTGCATTTGCTGCACCTCTGTCGGTTCAGGCACAGGATACAACCATCAAAGTCGGCATCATGGGTGGTGAAGACGAAGATGTGTGGAAAGTTGTTGCTGAACAGGCTGCAAAAGAAGGCCTCAAAATCGAAACCGTCATTTTCAACGATTACACCCAGCCGAATGAAGCGCTGGAGCGTAAAGAGATTAATGCCAATGCGTTTCAGCATGAGCCATATCTGAATGAGCAGATCAAACAGCACGGTTACAAAATCTCCGTTGCCGGTTACACTGCCCTCTGGCCAATTGGTATTTATTCCCGCAAAGTTGAAAAGCTGGAAGATCTGAAAGAAGGCGCAATCGTCGGCGTTCCGAATGATCCGACCAATGAAGGCCGTGCCCTGCGCGTTCTCGAAAGCAAAGGTCTGATCAAACTCAATCCGGATGCAGGCATTCTTGCAACTCCGATTGATATTGTTGAGAACCCGAAGAAGCTTGAAATCAAAGAACTGGATGCCGGTGTTGTCGGTCTTTCCATTGATGATCTTGATGCAGCCATCGTCAACAATAACTGGGCAGCCAAATCCGGTCTTGATCCTGTGAAGGATGCTATCGGCTGGGAAGTAAAAGAAAACAATCCTTACCGCAACTTCATTGCCATCCGCACTGAAGACAAGGATGCAGCATGGGTGAAACCGCTTGTTGCAGCTTTCCAGAACGAGCCGGTGAAAGCAGAACTCGACCGTGCGTATAAGAGCACAGGTATTCCTGCCTGGGAATAAGAGCTGTCAAACCAAGCTTAAACCGCGCATAGTAACGGTCCGGATTTATCCGGACCGTTTTGCACTCTGAGCATTGCCATTTTGCTCCGTTATTATTGCCTCAATTTAAAGAAAGAGCTCGAGCAGTTTCATTTTAAATTAACTCTTTGAAAATGCTCTATCTACTTGTTTTTACGCGCATTTTTTCCGAAAACCGCTTCGCATTTTTCGGGATGCGCTCCAGAGGATAAAGTGAATACTTCAGTTCCAACAAAGAATATGCAGCAAAAGCTGCCTTCCGCATCCGGTCAGCCTCCCGTGACCGGTGACGAAGTTGTCAAACTTTCCAATATTAAACGTATGTTCGGCACTACACCTGCCGTGGATGATATTTCTCTCTCGGTTCAGCGCGGTGAAATTCTCGGTATTATCGGCCGCAGCGGCGCGGGCAAATCAACGCTCATCCGCTGCCTCAACGGTCTGGAACGGCCTGATAGCGGCTCGGTCATCATTGAAGGTCAGGAAATCACCGGTCTCACTGAAAGTCAGTTGCAGCCGGTGCGCCGCCGTATCGGCATGATTTTCCAGCACTTCAATCTGATGTCGGCCAAAACCGTGGCGCAGAATATTGCCCTGCCGCTCAAAATTGCCGGTATTGCCAAACCGGAACGTCAGAAAATCGTTGCTGAATTGCTGGAACTGGTCGGCCTGTCAGAGCGTGCACAGCATTATCCGGCACAGCTTTCCGGTGGTCAGAAGCAGCGTGTCGGCATTGCCCGTGCACTTGCAGCCAAACCGAGCCTGCTTTTGTCGGATGAGGCAACCTCCGCGCTTGATCCGGAAACCACCCAGTCCATTCTGGCACTGCTGAAAGACATCAATCAGAAACTCGGCCTGACCATTCTGCTGATTACCCATGAAATGGATGTTATCCGCAAGATCGCGGACCGTGTGATTGTGCTGGATCACGGGCATATTGCCGAAGAAGGCCCTGTCTGGGAAGTTTTTGCGCGTCCGAAAGCCGATACAACCAAAAGCCTTCTGAAAATGCTGACCCCTGCACTGCCTGAAAGCATTGCCGCACAGCTGACGCAGAACCCGCAATCAGCTTCAGAAGCGATTATCCGTCTGCGCATCTCCGGTGAATCTGCACGCAGACCACTGATCAATGATATTGCCGCCGCTTCCGGTCTCAATGCACGCCTCGTTCATGGCGGCATTGATACGATTCAGGGAGAACCGGTCGGCACATTATTCCTTGGCCTCCCCGCCCATGACCAGACAGCTTTGCAAAAGGCTGTGGGTTTTCTGAAGACAATTTGTGATGAAACGGAGGTTGCCGGATATGTTTCAGTTCCTGACACCCGCAATGCTTGATCTGCTCTGGCGCTCGTTAGGCGAAACTCTGATTATGACGGGTTTCTCCAGCTTCTTCACATTGCTCTTCGGCCTGCCGCTTGGTCTGTTGCTGATCCTGACAGACCGTAACGGCCTGCTTCAGAATATTCCGGTCAACCGTGTTATCGGCGCGGTCGTCAATGCGTTCCGCTCGGTACCGTTCATTATTCTGCTGGTTGCCCTCATCCCGTTCACACGCCTGATTATGGGCACTGCACTGGGCACATGGGCATCCATCGTGCCGCTGTCGATTGCCGCCATCCCTTATTATGCCCGTATGGCTGAAGTATCACTGCGTGAAGTTGACCACGGCCTGATTGAAGCTGCCCGCTCCATGGGTGCAAGCCGCTGGACGATCATTAAAGAAGTGCTGATACCGGAATCCATGCCGGGTCTGATCGCAGGCTTTACAGTTACCATCGTCACGCTGATCGGTGCATCCGCAATGGCCGGTGCGATTGGCGCAGGCGGTCTCGGCGACCTTGCTATCCGCTATGGCTATCAGCGTTTCAACTATCCGATCATGGCCGCTGTTGTTGCCGTTCTGATCGTGTTTGTCTGCCTGATCCAGTGGATCGGTGACAGGTTGGTACAAAAAGTCGATAAACGCGTCGTTAAACGCTAGAGCATTTCCAGCAAAAGTGCGCAGCGCCTTCGCAGGGAAATCAGTTCACTGGACTGATTTCCTTTCCTGCTTCGATGCGTAGGATAATGCGAGAAAATAAAATTTAGAGCGGTTCCGCTCTGAATAAAAAAGGCCGGTGAAAACCGGCCTTTTCTTTATCTCTTTGTCAAGTCAGCCGTGTTTCTCATGAACGCCGACTTCAACCGTATTACCGTCCGGATCAAAAACCAGAGCCGCGAAATAACCCATTTCCTTCGGCCCCTGATAGGACGGCGCACTGCTTTCCCGCCCGCCGGATCTGAGTGCAGCCTGATGAAAAGCCTCAACCTGCTCATGACTTTTGGCGCTGAATTTAAGGTGCAAATGCTGACCCGGCTGTGATGCAGAATCTGCACCATTTGCAGATTTTGCCGCAACAATCCGCAAGAATGGCAGAGGACTGCGGGCATTCCCGCTGACAAAAAACAAATTATCCGCCGTCTGCAACACCCTAAGCTCCAGTGCAGCCATGCTGCCGGAGTAAAACTGGTAGGATGCCGGAATATCCCGGCTCTCAAAGCCGATATGGTCGAATAAAGACATAGCCAATAATATAGAGAGCTTCAGAAATAAGAAAAGAGCCACCGGATACTGAATCCTGCGGCTCTTTAACTTGCTATGCTCTGTCTATTTAGGACTGAACAATTACCGTGTACGGCTCAGACCATCCTTGGCAGGCTTATATTGCGGATCAAGCTGCACCGCGCGGGCATAGGAAGCCGCAGCACGTTTCTTGTCACCGCGATGCTCATAGACCAGCGCCTGATTGGCCCAGCTTTCCGCAATCTTGTCATCCAGCCCGATAGCCGTATTGAAATCATCAAAGGCATTGTCATAATCGCCGAGCGCTGCATAGGAAATACCGCGGCCATTATAAGGCTCCGGCGCATTCGACTGCAGGGAAGCCGCAGCAGAGAAATCCTCAATCGCCTGTTTGTGCTGACCGCGCGCCTGATAGATCAGACCACGATTGTGGTAAGCGCGGCCATCGGTGGTATCCAGCTGAATTGCACGGTTGAAATCCGTCATCGCTTCGTCCAGACGTCCTGCCTGACGATAGACATTACCACGGCCGATATAGGCTGCATCATATTGCGGATTGATCTGAATGGCGCGGCCATAATCCTGCACAGCCGCCGCTTCATTCTTCAGATAACGCTGGATCAGCGCGCGATTGGCATAGGCCTGATAATAATTCGGATCGAGCTGGATCGCCGTATCAAAATCCTTCATCGCCTCGCGATAGCGCCCTGCTTTACCATAGGCTGAGCCGCGCACGTTGTAACTTTCAGGATTACGCGGATTGCTTTGAATAACAGTTGTCAGCGAACCGATATTCTCGCTGGATCCCTGCGCAAGATCAACCGGCGTAAGTATGGAATTGGAAGTACTCTGACAGCCCGCCAAAGCCAGAACTGCACAGGATGCTGCAACCAGCAAACCTTTATTCAAAGAAAGGCGCTGTTCACGCA
This sequence comes from Pseudochrobactrum lubricantis, assembly GCF_041929865.1. Taxonomy (NCBI): domain Bacteria; kingdom Pseudomonadati; phylum Pseudomonadota; class Alphaproteobacteria; order Hyphomicrobiales; family Brucellaceae; genus Pseudochrobactrum; species Pseudochrobactrum lubricantis. Next base: position 70,669 of record NZ_JBHEEE010000007.1, on the reverse strand, counting down.
AAGTCAATTTCACACTTGCCAAAGATCCCATTCGCGCACTCCTCAAAAGCAGTCTTGTGGCCTGAGATTCCGGCCTGTGCTCTGCACAGTATCTGACGGAAAATGGTAAGACTGCATATATTTTATGACATGCCAATGCACTCAGCCCATACAGAAAAAGGCGGAAGTGAATACTCACCCCACCTTAAAGCTGTTTTCCAGCGATGCAAACATATCTGTATGGTCAACTTTTACAATAAAGCTTCATATTACATCAGTTCTCAAAAACCGGCATAATAAGCCTGAAAAGCTGGCCTGAACGCAAAGCAAAACGCATGACCCTGAGATCATGCGCTGCTTAATCAGTATATCTGATCAGAAACGACGCAGCCTGTAGCCACGCGTTCAGTCTGATTAACCGGTCGCCAAGCGACCCGTTAATTAGCGGGCCGCTACGCGACTTGTTACTTAACGAGCCGCTACGCGGCCGCCGCCTACCAGACCTTCACGCTGTGCGCGCTTACGAGCCAGCTTGCGTGCACGGCGAACGGCTTCAGCCTTTTCGCGGGCGCGCTTTTCAGATGGCTTTTCATAATGACCGCGCATTTTCATTTCGCGGAAAATACCTTCACGCTGCATCTTTTTCTTAAGAGCGCGGAGAGCCTGATCAACATTATTATCGCGTACGAGTACCTGCACGTGTAATCCCGTTCCGTTTCGGTTAGATTTTTCAGTTTAGCCTGAAGGCACCGGTGAGCCCCGAAGAAAAAACAGTCTGGCAGTTCCGGTAAAGGAGCCGTCTTATGGCTGAGAAATCTTAAGACTTCGCAACGGCCTTCCGATGCAAATTCGAGTGCCGTTTAACAGTATCCGGCGCGATTGTCCACACAGAATCCGTAACACAGCGCCCGATCAGGCCTTATCAACCTCATTATTACAGTTTTAACCGTAAAAATCACGTTTTATTTGCATTTTTCTTTGCGGAGATTGCATTGGTTTTAATCTGCAAATGCAAAATTTACCCCGTATTTCACAGAGATTCTCTGTCGCTTTTTCCGCTAATTTTCATGCGGAATGAAGTGAGTCCTTCGCACTGACATCCCGCAGCGATGCGAGAGCTTTTCAGCAAACAAAAACCGCATGATACGCCAAAACCCGTCGCAAAATGGCAAAGTCAGTGTCGGCATATGGTTTAACTTTAAACCAACAGGCGGAAAAAATCTTCCGCGCCCAGATAAGGGGACATTATGCGTAAGTTTTCAGTATTTGCAGTTGCCCGAGAAGCACTGCGCGGAAATAAAGGTTGGGAGCCGCAATGGGCTTCACCGGAACCGCGCTCTCACTATGATGTGATTATTGTCGGCGGCGGCGGGCACGGTCTGGGTGCCGCCTATTATCTGGCCAAAGAACACGGCATCACCAATATTGCAGTGCTGGAAAAAGGCTGGATCGGCGGCGGCAATACCGGCCGTAACACCACTATCATCCGCTCCAACTATCTCTATGAAGAGAGCATGAATATCTATGAGCATTCGCTCAAGATGTGGGAGAACCTGTCACAGGATCTCAACTACAACGTGATGTTCTCGCCGCGTGGCGTGCTGATGCTGTCGCATAATATCCATGACAAGCAATCCTTCAGCCGTCACATCAATGCCAACCGCCTCTATGGCATCGACAATGAATGGCTGACACCGGAACAGGCCAAAGCCTATTGTCCGCCGCTGAATATTTCGCAAAATTCCCGCTATCCGATCAATGGCGCAGCCTTGCAACGCCGCGGCGGCGTTGCCCGTCACGATGCAGTGGCATGGGGCTATGCCCGCGCAGCTTCTGATCGCGGTGTGCATATTATCCAGAATTGCGAAGTGCTCGGCATTCGCCGTAATGCGGACGGCAGTGTCAGCGGTGTTGAGACCAATCGCGGCTTTATCGGCGCCAAGAAAATCGGTATTTCCGCTTCCGGTCACTCCTCGGTCATCATGAATATGGCTGATGTGCGCGTACCGTTGCAAAGCTCCCCGTTGCAGGCACTGGTTTCTGAACCGATGAAGCCGATTGTGCCATGCGTGGTCATGTCCAATGCGGTTCATGCCTATATTTCTCAGTCGGATAAGGGCGAGTTTGTTATCGGCGCCGGTACCGACCAGTATAATTCCTATTCGCAGACAGGCGGCTTGCAGATCATCACCCATACGCTGGATGCAATCTGTGAATTGTTCCCGATGTTCCGCCGCGTGAAAATGATGCGCCAATGGGGCGGTGTGACTGACAACACTGTTGATCGTGCACCGATCCAGAGCAAAACCCCTGTGCCGAACTTGTTCGTCAATGCAGGCTGGGGCACCGGCGGTTTCAAAGCGACACCGGGTTCCGCCCATCTGTTCGCCCATCTGATCGCCCGTGGCGAACCGCATCCGCTGGCCGCAGGCTTTACGCTTGATCGTTTCCGCACCGGTCGTCTGATCGACGAAGCTGCAGCTGCAGCCGTAGCCCACTAAGGATAATTATCATGCTTTTGATCCATTGCCCTTATTGCGGCGAAGACCGCTCGGAGCTGGAATTCCGCAGCGCTCATGATGCTCATATTGCCCGCCCGACCAATATAACCGAACTTTCGGACGAGGAATTCGTTGAGTTTCTCTATTGGCGCGACAATCCCAAAGGCGTAATTTTTGAACGCTGGCGGCATATTCACGGCTGCGGCCGCTTCTTCAATGCGGCACGCGACACTGTGAGCGACAAGTTCCTGCTCACCTATAAAGCCGGAGAGCCGAAACCGGATCTGAGCCAAATCGTACAGACGAAAAGTGTTGCGGCCAAGGAGAGTGGTAAATGAGCGGCTCAAAACGCATACCTGGCAAAGGCCGTCTGACCCCGGCGAAAACCGCCCGTTTCACCTTTGACGGCAAAACCTATACGGCATTGGCAGGTGATACTGTCGCTTCTGCACTGCTTGCCCATGATATTCATCTGATCGGGCGCTCATTCAAATATCACCGTCCGCGCGGCTTTCTGTCTGCAGGGCCGGAAGAGCCGAATGCATTACTGGATATTTCCCGCGACAAAGCCCATCGCCAACCGAACGTGCGGGCAACCGTGCAGGAAGTTTTCGACGGCATGCATTCGGAATCGCAGAACCGCTGGCCGTCTTTGTCTTTCGATATCGGCGCAGTGAATGATCTGTTTTCGCCTTTCTTCGGTGCAGGCTTCTATTACAAGACTTTCATGTGGCCGAGAAAGGCGTGGGAGAAGGTCTATGAGCCGATCATCCGCCGCGCCGCAGGTCTGGGCGTTACACCAACCGAACCTGACCCTGACCGTTATGCAGGCCGCTATGAGCATTGTGATGTGCTGGTTGTCGGCGCAGGCGTGACGGGTTTAAGTGCTGCGCTTGCTGCCGCACGCACCGGTGCCAAAGTCATCCTCTGCGATGAACAGCCGGAAGTTGGTGGTGCCCTGCACCACGAGAACGGCACCAAGATCAATGGTCAGGATGGTTTTGCATGGGCGCAGATCACTGCGGCTGAACTCAATGCAATGCCGAATGTGCGTGTCCTCACCCGCACCACGGCTTTCGGCTATTACAACCATAATTTCGTGGCTTTGGCTGAGCGTGTCACCGACCATGTTGCCTTGCCCGAGAAGAACACCGCGCGTGAGCGCCTGTGGCAGGTGCGTGCCAAACGCGTGATCCTCGCGAACGGTTCGATTGAACGGCATATGGTATTTGCCAATAATGACCGTCCGGGGGTTATGCTGGCTTCGGCTGCCCGCACCTATCTCAATCATTTCGGTGTGGCTGTCGGCTCACATGTCGGTGTCTTCACCGCCCATGACAGCGCCTATGAAGCCGCCTTTGATCTGAAAAATGCAGGCGTTGATATTCCGGTGATTGTCGATGCCCGTGCCCATCCGGGTGAAGCCGTACTGGCTGAAGCCCGCCGGTTGAATATTCCGGTTTTGACCAATCATTGTGTGCTGACTGTCGGCGGCAAGCTGCGGGTCAAATCCATGACTGTTGCCACCAATGGCGCGAAGTCAGGCCGCAAATATACCATTGATGCGCTGATCACCTCCTCCGGCTGGACACCATCGGTGCATCTGTTCTCGCAATCGCGCGGTAAGCTGCGCTTTGACGATGCCAAACAGCGCTTTCTGCCGGATGTTTACGCACAGGATTGCGTCTGCGTCGGCACCTGTAACGGCACCGACGATTTGCAGGCAGCCATTGATGAGGCCGTTGCAGCAGGCACATCTGCCGGTGTTGCAACCGGCGGCAAGGCATCAGCAACCACCACTGTCAGTGCAACAACAGCCTATAGCTGGAGCGGCGGCATGGTCGGCACCACAGCCGGTGCAGGCCCTGACAGCAATGTGAAGGCGTTTATCGACTTCCAGCATGATGTTTGCGCCAAGGATATCCGCAATGCCGTGCGTGAAGGTATGCACTCTATCGAACATATCAAGCGCTTCACCACCAATGGCATGGCATCCGATCAGGGTAAAATGTCCAACATGCACGGGCTGGCGATTGCCTCGGAAGCGCTCAACAAACCGATCCCGCAGGTCGGCCTCACCACTTTCCGCCAGCCTTATACACCGGTGACTTTCGGCACGCTCATTAACTCGTCCCGCGATCATCTGTTTGATCCGGCGCGCCAGACTGCGCTGCATCATTTTGAGGCTCAGAACGGCGCGGTTTATGAGGATGTCGGCAACTGGAAACGCGCATGGTATTATCCGCAGGCCGGTGAAACCATGCATGATGCGGTGTCCCGCGAGTGCAAAACTGTTCGCGAAGTCGCTGGTATTTTTGATGCTTCCACCTTGGGTAAGATCGAGGTTGTCGGACCTGATGCCGCTGAATTCCTCAATCTGATGTATACCAATGCATGGGATACGCTGAAACCGGGTCGCTGCCGCTACGGTATTATGACCGGTGAAGACGGTTTTGTGATGGATGATGGTGTGGTCGGCCGCATGGCGCATGACCGCTTCCACGTCACCACCACAACCGGCGGTGCGCCGCGTGTCCTCAACCATATGGAAGATTATCTCCAGACCGAGTTCCCGCATCTCAATGTCTGGCTGACCTCCACCACCGAACAATGGGCAGTGATTGCCGTTCAGGGGCCGAAAGCCCGTGAGATTATTGCGCCATTTGTTGAGGGCATTGACACTTCCAATGAAGCCTTCCCGCATATGAGTGTGGCAGAAGGTAAATTCTGCGGTGTACCGACCCGTCTGTTCCGCATGTCCTTTACCGGTGAGTTGGGCTTTGAAATCAATGTCCCCGCCGATTACGGTCAGTCCGTGCTGGAAGCCGTCTGGGAGCGTGCGAAGGCCATGGGCGCCTGCCTCTACGGCACGGAAACTATGCATGTTCTGCGTGCTGAAAAAGGCTATATCATTGTCGGTCAGGATACAGACGGCACTCTGACCCCGCATGATGCAGCGGTCGGCTGGGCTGTTTCCAAGAAGAAAACCGACTTTGTCGGTATCCGTGGTATGCGCCGTCCCGATCTGGTGGCGGAAGGCCGCAAACAACTGGTCGGCCTGCTGACCAAAAATCCGAACACCGTGCTGGAAGAAGGTGCGCAGATCGTTGCCGATCCGAACCAGCCGAAACCGATGAAAATGCTCGGTCACGTCACCTCTTCCTACTGGTCGTCCAATCTCGGCCGTTCCATTGCCATGGCTGTGGTGCATGATGGATTTAACCTGCACGGCAAGACCCTGTTCGTGCCGATGCCGGATCGTGTGATTGAAGTTGAAGTAACCGGCCCCGTCTTTATTGACGAAAAGGGAGAGCGCCTGCATGTCTAACTCCGAAGCAATCGCACAGCGCATCACAGTTCTGGGCAACCGCCGTGCCGGTAATGGTTCGGTGCAAATAACTCCGGCTGAACCGGCGGAGCGCATTTCGCTGCGCGCCCGCGCCAATGATGTTGCAGCCCTGTCCAAAGCCCTTGGTGTCACCCTGCCGCAAAAACCGAAACACAGCGCCACCAAGGACAAACGCTCGGCATTGTGGCTCGGCCCTGATGAATGGCTGGTAATTGATACCGGCGGGCAGTCGCCTTTTGCCGATCTGCAAGGTGTGGAGATTCTACACGCTGCAACGGATGTGTCGCACCGCAATATCGGCGTTATCATTTCCGGTGAAGGAGCTGAAGCGACAATCAATGCAGGCTGTCCGCAGGATTTGTCGCTGGCCGTTTTTCCGGTCGGCGCTGCTACCCGTACGATTTTCGGCAAGGCTGAGATTGTGCTGTGGCGCTTGTCTGAAACAGAATTCCGGCTGGAATGCTGGCGCTCTTTTGGCACCTATGTTTTCGGCTTGCTGAGCGAAGGGGCATTGGACGCGGCAGTCTGACGATAACCTCAACGTCCTGAAACTGTCATAATTACACTTTAAGCACCGCGTCTTCTAAAAGGCGCGGTACTTTTATTTTGAGCAAGCATAATAGCTTTAATGTGATTGTTCATTTACAGCAGACCGCACTAAAGCATCTTCTGCGCCGTATTGCCCTCTTCTGTTTTGACAAGCACCTTTTTCATGACCATTAAAAAACGTCTCATCATTAATTTCACAGGTTATGAAGGGCTGCACCCTAAGGCAGTGCGCGTGCGTCATCGCAAAATTATGAGCGATTTTGACAAGCTGTGGGGCACAAAAACCAGCCTGTCCCCGATGGTCGACGCAGATCACGGCAGCGGCACCATGCAGGTGACAGCCAAAGGCGAGAACTGGGAAACACAAAGCGAATTCTGCCAGTTCGGCACCGCAGATATTTTTGATGAATATGCAGCGCGCTCCCTGCCACACCGTCTGTTCACCGGCAGCCGCGCTTTTCTGAATATTCTCTTCACCGGCACCTTATGGCGCTATGGCCGCACCAGCTGGCGGTTTGTCATGTTTTTCATGTGGCCGTTTCTGATGGTGCTGGCCATGCTGGCCTTAACGCTCGGCATCACAGCAGCACCAGTACTGGCAGGCTTTTCCGCATTGCACATGCTTTGGTCGCTACCGCTGGCGCTTGGCATTTGCTACGGACTGATACGGGCACTGGATGAAAAACTTTTCATTTCCTATCTGCTCGACGACTGGTCAGCCGCCTATGACCGGATTTATGACAATAGTGCCAGCCTGCGCCAACGCAAACAGGTTTTTGCACAAATGCTGGCAAAAAAGCTGCGCAGCAGTGAGGCTGACGAAGTTATCATTATGGGGCATAGTCTCGGCACTGTACCGGCAATAGAAGCGCTGGCTGAAGTCTGGCGCAGCGAGCCGGAACTCCTGCGCAAACAGCCGGTCTCTTTGCTTGCTGCCGGCTCCTGTTTGCTGATGATTGCCCTGCATCCGCGCGCAAAAGCCTTGCGCGAAGACGTGCGTGTATTAATGAACGACAGTCCGGTTTTCTGGGCGGAATTTCAGGCGCTGACGGATATCATCCATTTTTATAATTCAGAACCTGCCAAAGCACTGAAAATTCAGACGAACAATCCGCCGCTGATCCAGCATATCCGGTTCAAACATATTCACTCCCCTGTCCGTTACAAACAGGCCAAGGGCAATTTCTTCAAAATGCATTTGCTGTTTATTTCCGGCAGCCAGAAGAAAAATGCCTATGATATCGGCATGTTCCTGCACGGGCCTTTTGCGCTCAAAACCCTGCTGACCGATTACCCCGATCAGCCTGCACCGCTGGATACATTACACTAAAACGGCACTGCCTCGTTTCTGGCCAGAACGGGCTGCAAATGGTGTTCTTCGAGAACCGAAACGGAGCGTACTAAAGTACGTGGGTATCGGAAGCGCAGAAAAACGCCATTTGCAGCCCGTTCTGGCCGGAAACTTCACTCAGCAGGTGGGACGACAGCGATGGTCAGCCACCGCGCAGTGAGAGCCGGTTTGACCATACCTTCCACTTCCAGTGTCACATCATAATGATTGACCACACGACCGGAAGGACGGATATCAGCATCAGCCAGTTTGAAGCGGGCGCGGACGCGGGTTCCGGTTTTAACCGGCGACATAAACCGTACACTGTCAAAACCGTAATTGATGCCCATGGTTGCGCCCTGCAGCATCGGCAGTGCTTCAAAAGCCAAAGTCGAGAGCAATGAAAGCGTCAGAAAACCATGGGCGATTGTGCCGCCGAAAGGTGTTTCTGCCGCACGTACCGGATCGACATGGATATATTGATGATCATCCGTTGCATCCGCAAACTGGTTGATCATTTCCTGTGTCACCACCCGCCACTCGGAGCAGCCGATTTCCGTGCCGATCGCTTCACGCAGCTGATCCAGAGTGATCGCATCTTTCATTGCTATAGACCTTTATGATGGATTCGCACTTTCAGAGAATGTTATTCTCTATCTCTTTCCAGCTGCTATAAACCGCTTTTGCACCTTTTTCCAAAAGCTTTTCCGTGTGTCCGGCATAAGTATGTCCGCCGCCGGTATAACCGATTGCTGTCATACCTGCGGCAACAGCCCCCTCCACACCAAATGGTGAATCCTCAAACACCACACAACGTGCCGGATCAGCACCGAATTTCTCTGCGGCAAACAGGAACAAGTCAGGTGCAGGCTTACCGCGTTTGACCATTGTGGATGAATACAGAGCGCCATCAAAAGCATTAATCAGACCGGTTTTTTCCAGACTGAAAGCAATACGCTGCGGCGAAGACGATGAGGCCACACAACTGCGGGTCTTCAGGCGCTCCAGCACACCGGCAATGCCGTCACAAGGTTGCAAGGCTTCAGAAAACACCCGATGTGTTTCCGGCCAGATATCATCTTGCGCTGCATCCGGCAGATAATGACCGGTCAGATCGCCGATCAGGCGAATAATATCCGCCTGTTTCATTCCCACGCCTTTGGCTACCGTACCGTCAGGAATCGGCATATTATGACGGGCATAAACATTATGAAAAGCCAGCGCAGCCAGCGGTTCGCTGTCGACCAGCACACCGTCACAGTCAAAAATCACGAGATCCCAGTTATTATTGGTTACGCTGTCCAGCACTTTAAACTCCTGCTCTGTCATGCCGCACGGATGCAGCCCCTTAGTAATTGATATTTAATCTAGTCTTTTATAACTATCATTATCAGGCGGGTTATTCTCCCGCAAAACACTATCTCCGGAGAACAAACATGGCCACCAATGTCGCACTCACCGGCTTAGCTCGTGATATGAAAGCCCGCGCCGATACCGGTAAACCCATCCGCATCGGCCTGATCGGCTGCGGAGAAATGGGCACCGATATTGTGACCCGTGTCGCCCATATGCCCGGCATTGAAATCGGCGCGATTTCGGAAACCAATCCGCAGCGCGCTCTCAAAGCCGCCGAGATCGCTTATGGTGAACAAGGCCATGCGCGTGAGACCGGAACCGGTTCTGATCTGAGCCTTGCGCTCGAAGCTCATAAAATTGCTGTTACCGATAATGCAGACCTCATTCTCAATAATGACCTGATTGACGTGGTGATTGATGCAACCGGTATTCCTGCTGTTGGCGCGGAAATCGGTCTGCGTGCCATGGAGCACGGCAAACATCTCGTAATGATGAATGTTGAAGCTGATGTGACAATCGGCGCTTATCTGAAGAGTGAGGCTGACCGCCTTGGCGTTGTCTATTCGCTCGGTGCCGGTGATGAGCCTTCCGCTTGTATGGAGCTGATCGAATTTGTGACCGCGATGGGGCATCCGATTGTTGCCGCCGGTAAGGGTAAAAACAATCCGCTCAATATTGATGCGATCCCTGATAATTATATCGAGGAAGCCACGCGCCGGAATATGAATGTGCGCCTGCTGGTGGAGTTCGTTGACGGTTCCAAAACCATGGTGGAAATGGCGGCTATCGCCAATGCCACCGGTCTGGTACCGGATAAAGCCGGTATGCACGGCCCTGCCGCAACACTCGACCAGCTCTCCTCAACGCTCATCCCTGAGAAAGACGGCGGCGTGCTCTCCCGTGTGGGCGTTGTCGATTATACCATCGGCAAAGGCGTGGCTCCGGGTGTATTCGTGGTTGCGGACATGTCCCATCCGCGTATTTCAGAGCGCATGGAAGATCTGAAAATGGGTAAAGGCCCGTATTTCACCTTCCATCGTCCGTACCACCTGACCTCGCTGGAAGTGCCCCTCACCTGCGCCCGTGCAGTGCTCTATGGCAAAGCCGACATGGTGCCGCTGAGCAAACCGACCGCGGAAGTTGCAGCCGTTGCCAAGAAAGATATGGCAGTCGGCGAAACCCTCGATGCGATCGGTGAATATTGCTACCGCGCATGGATCATGACCGCCGGCGAAGCCCGCGCAGCCAAAGCCATTCCATGCGGAATGCTGACCGGCGCCAAAGTACTGAAGCCAATCAAAAAAGGTGAACTGATCACCTATAACAATGCGGCTCTGCCTGCCGGCTCCCGCCTAGCAGAACTGCGTGCCCGTCAGGACAAACTGGTTTACGGACAATAAGCCAAGGGCAACGGAATCTCTTATGCAGCAAAGCGCGCTAACCTGCTGACAGGCTGTGTTTTTGCCCGAAAAGGCGTAAGAAAGTCAGCATTAAATATTGCTCAAATCACAATAAAAAAGGCGGCTCAAAAGCCGCCTTTTCTTTTATCTGCCGAAGTGCACCGGTTTAATCCAGCGCTTTGACGATATTTTCGACCATCTTCTTTGCATCAGCAAACAGCATCATGGTGTTGTCACGGAAGAACAATTCATTCTCCACGCCCGCATAGCCGGAACCCATGCCGCGCTTGATAAACAGCACCGTTCCGGCCTTATCCACATCAAGAATAGGCATACCGAAAATCGGTGACTGCGGGTCTGTTTTCGCTGCCGGATTGGTCACGTCATTCGCACCGATTACGAAAGCCACATCGGCCTGCGCAAATTCGGAGTTGATATCTTCCAGCTCGAAGACTTCATCATAAGGCACATTGGCTTCCGCCAACAGCACGTTCATATGTCCCGGCATACGACCCGCCACCGGATGAATGGCATATTTAACTTCTACGCCCTCTTCCTTCAGCTTGTCGGCCATTTCACGCAGCGCATGCTGTGCCTGTGCTACCGCCATACCATAACCCGGTACGATGATGACTTTGGCGGCATTCTTCATGATGAAAGCCGCATCATCTGCCGAGCCCTGTTTGACCGGACGCTGCTCAACTTCGCCAGCCGCACCGCCAGCAGATGTGTCGCCGCCGAAACCACCAAGGATCACAGAAATGAACGAGCGGTTCATGCCCTTACACATGATATAGGACAGGATCGCACCGGAAGAACCGACCAGCGCACCGGTGATAATCAGTGCCAGATTGCCCAGCGTAAAGCCGATACCTGCCGCTGCCCAACCGGAATAGGAGTTGAGCATAGACACAACCACCGGCATATCCGCGCCGCCGATCGGGATAATGATCAGCACACCGAACAGCAGGGACAGCAGCACAATCGCCCAGAACACCAGATGGCTTTCGGTAATCGCCAGCACGATCACCAGAACGACGATGCCGATAAACAGTGCCGCATTGATGATATGCCGTGACGGCAGCATGATCGGCTTACCCGACATACGACCATCCAGCTTGAGATAGGCAATGATCGAGCCGGTAAAGGTAATGGCACCAATGGCCACGCCAAGCGACATTTCCACCAATGCCTGTGCGTGGATTGACCCCACTTCACCGATACCGAAAGAATGCGGTGAGTAGAGAGCCGCAGCGGCCACCATCACGGCCGCAAGACCAACCAGCGAGTGGAAGAATGCCACCAGCTGCGGCATTGCCGTCATGGCAATACGCTTGGCCACAACGGCACCGATACCGCCACCGATTGCCAGCCCAAGCACAATCAGCGCCAGTCCGCCAAAAGACGGTTGCGCCAATATCAACGTGGTGACAATGGCAATGCCCATACCGAGCATACCGTAAAAATTACCCTGACGGCTGGTTGTCGGATGGGAAAGACCGCGCAGCGCCAGAATGAATAACACGCCGGAAACGAGATAAAGAAAGGCTGCCAGATTAACGCTCATGTTTCAGCCCCTCACTTGTCTTTTTTCTTATACATGGCGAGCATGCGCTGGGTGACGAGAAAGCCCCCGAAAATATTCACGCTTGCCAGCACCAGAGCGATAAAGCCGAAGCCGGTTGCCCAGCCGGAAAGGGAAAGACCGACAGCCAGCAATGCACCGACGACAATCACCGAAGAAATCGCATTGGTCACCGCCATCAAAGGTGTGTGCAAAGCAGGCGTTACCGACCAGACAACGTAATAACCGACAAAAATCGACAGCACGAAAATCGCCAGCTGAAATACAAAAGGATCAATCACACCGCCACTCGCGGCATGCACAGCATTGCTGATCGAGTCTGAGCTCCCCAGACCTTCCGCAGCCTGACGCAGGTTTTCAACCGCCTTGTCGAGACCACCCAGCGCCTCTTTCAAAGAATCCGCACTCATGCCTCATCCCCCTTATTTCCGGCTTCATTTACGGTTTTCTTGCTTGCACCCGTTTTGGTTGCCGGTTTTGCAGCAGCCGGTTTTTTCGGAGCAGCTTTTTTAACCGGAGCCTTCTTCACGGCAGGCTTTGGCGCGGCTTCAGCCTTATTATCAACAGCAACCGGTGCTGCTTTCGCATCAGCAAAAGCCGGATGCACGATGGCGCCCTGATGGGTCAGCACCGTTGCTTTCACCAATTCATCTTCAAGATTGATAGCAACCTGTTTGGTGTCTTTGTCGACCAGCGTTTCAAGGAAAGCGAACAGATTGCGCGCATAAAGCTGTGACGCAGAAGCAGCGATGCGACCGGCCGTATTCATATGACCGATAATTTTCACGCCGTCTTTTTCAACAACCTGTCCCGCTACCGCACCTTCCACATTGCCGCCACGCTCAACAGCCAGATCAATCAGCACCGAGCCAGGTTTCATGCTGGCAACCATCGCCGCACTCACCAGACGCGGCGCAGCACGCCCCGGAATAAGCGCTGTGGTAATCACAATATCCTGCTTGGCAATATGGTCAGCAACCAGCGCTGCCTGCTTTGCCTGATAGTCTTTCGACATTTCCTTGGCATAGCCACCGGCAGTCTCGGCCGCTTTGAACTCGTCATCCTCTACAGCGACAAATTTAGCACCGAGCGATGCCACCTGTTCCTTGGCAGCAGGACGCACATCCGTCGCCGTCACCACAGCCCCGAGACGACGCGCGGTCGCAATGGCCTGAAGACCGGCAACCCCTGCCCCCATCACAAAAACTTTGGCTGCTGGTACTGTGCCGGCAGCGGTCATCATCATCGGCATGGCACGGCCATATTCCGCAGCGGCATCAATCACCGCCTGATAGCCTGCAAGATTGGCCTGCGATGACAACACATCCATCACCTGCGCACGGGTAATGCGCGGCATAAATTCCATGGTAAATGCAGTCAGCCCTGCCTGCGCAATGGCCGCCACACTGTCCTCATGGCCATAAGGATCAAGCATCGCGATCAGCACGGCACCGGTTTTGTAATTTTTCAGTTCAGCGGATGAAGGACGGCGAAGTTTAAGAATAATATCCGCGGTTTTAATATCGGCGGTCTTACCGATCTGCGCACCGGCATCGGCAAAAGCCTGATCCGTAATACGCGACGCAATACCTGCACCGCTTTCCACGATTATCTTAAATCCGTAACCGATCAGCTTTTTCACGGTTTCCGGCGTTGCCGCCACCCGTGTTTCACTCGGATCAGTTTCAACGGGAATGAATATTACCTGAGACAAAACTGCCCTCACTTTCCCTATCCCCAAAACTCACAAAATCCGCACCGGTCTCCTCCGGAACAACATTTTGGACGGGCGCAGTAAATCACGGAAAAAGCAGGCTGCAATACTCTTTATGCAAAAAATTTCTTATGTGATCGAAAATACGCAATTATGGAGAGATTTTTGCTCTGAACAGGGCGCAAAAAATTATACCGCCAAAATGGCGGTATAATTTATGGATTCCATGCCGTTCTGAAATGAAATTTTTCAGTCTGCTTCTGACAGGTCTCAGGCAAAGAAAACTGCCGCTGCCATAATCAGCGCGAACAGAATAACACCCGAGAACCAGCCGGCAGCAAAAAATGCAAATGCCATCGCGATCATCAAAGCGGAAAGCACAATCGTTCCCCATTTTACCAAAAAGGTAAAACCATGATAGGTGCGCTCATGCTCAGGATAATCCATCTCTGCGCCAAGCTCTGCAGGACCGTGCTGAATTTCTGCCATTTCTTTCTCCCTCCCCAAAGATATCTTCCTTTGCGGCCGTCTTCCGGTTCAGAAATCTTATCTGGCCACAGTTGACACAGTTCTGAAGCAATAGGCAAGCTTCACTTCATCGCCAATGTTGCGACAATCTGCTGCAAGCCGATGCCATTTGCAGCCAAGTCGGGCGACTTTTAGATCAGATACTTAGATCCCCAGTCCGGTATATTTAGCCGTCGGTAGAATAGTCAGCGGAACATTGCCTGCACGAACATCGGCAAACATATTGCGCCGCTCATGAGCCTGAGATTTAAAAAACGGAAACCGCACGGCAACCGCGTCACGGATTGAGCTGACCGCCGCAGCGCCTAAGCCCACCTGAATACCATAGCCTTCATGATCGCGCGGGTCTGCCAGCATTTGCGAGCCAAAGATGCGCTTATAGAAAGCCATATGCTCCGGCTTGACTGCGGCAAGACAAAAGCTTGCATTGAAATATTCTGACGCCATCGCGGCAATGCGCAATGTCAGATAGGGAATGGCGGGAAATTCAGCGAGATAAGCAGGATCCGCAGCAAAACGTGTGGGATCGACAAAACTCATATTATTATCGAGCATCGGCCCCAGAATATCGGGAAATAATTTGGCGCTGGTACCGATGCGATGCTCTGCCGTAATGTGATGAACACGGAGCGTACTGACCAGAATACCGTCTATATAGACACCATACACATAGGCCTGATGATCGCGGTCGACTTCATCAATAATGGTACCAAGAAAATTGTCGTCCATGACATTGCGCGTCATATAGGAACGATAACGCAGCCGGCCGACCTCTTCCAGATCTTCCGCGTGTATAACCCGCCGGTATTCCACTCGATCCAGAAACTCCAGCATGTGCCGGGCAAAGTTCGAAAGGACTGGTGCTTTCGCAACCGGTTGAGAGACCGTCATCTATAATGTCCGCCACCAATAAACTAAAGCTCTGGTGCAGCCGTTTCATGAATATGCCACGCTTCATATTCCGTAAAATATACGGGAATACACCTCCTATTTTAAACCCGCCCCCTATAAGCAAAATCTAAAATAAAGCGTAATTTCAAAGCACTAACCATTCCGGCAGATGTCTTATGTCCGGAACATAATATATTCAGGAAACAGCAATAGCCCTCACGGGCATCACCTTGCATATCTGCCCGCTGATTTGAGGAAACAAATATGCTGGTAACCATTTCTCTTTATGTGTGACAAAAAGCAAGGGTCCAGACCGGCACAATTAATCTTTTTTATATTTGCCGCGAAATGAATGCATCGCCGGAGACAAATATCACCGGCATATTCTCAGGAAGAACCGCTGATCAGGAAGGAAGTTCGTCCGCCTGCGCGGCCTCTGCATGGTTATTCGACATCACGGAGAGCGAGCGCCCGAGCTGCGCACTGATCTCATCGGCACTCAGTGGTGCGCCGAGCAAAAAGCCCTGTACCAGATCTGCACCGCCGGTTCCGCGAATCAGTTTCAGCTGCTCCTCAGTTTCCACGCCCTCAATGGTAACGCCGAAACCAAGCTCATGAGACAGCTGTGTCACACCGCGCAAAAGCATAAAGGCCCGTCTGTCCGTCACGATATCGCGGACAAAAGAACGATCAACTTTGACCTTTGTCAGCGGCAATGTGTTCAGATAGCTGAGACTGGAATAACCGGTACCGAAGTCATCAAGAGCAATGTTAATGCCTGAATTTTTCAGCCGCTGCAGCATTTCGCAGGTTTTGACGCGGTCGCTGATAATTGCACTTTCCGTCACTTCAACTTCAAGCAGGTAAGACGGCAATTGCGCTTTCTGCAAAGCATCAACAACCATATCGACAATGCCGGAATTTTTCAGATCAATGGCAGAGAGATTGACCGACACGCCGATCTTATGCCCCCAGCCCGCACAATCCTGACAGGCACGGTTCAGCATGAACTGCGTGAGTTCCGTAATAATCCCCATCTCTTCGGCAAGCGGAATATAGTCCGCAGGACCGATAGGCCCGAATTTCGGATGATGCCAGCGGGACAGCGCCTCAACCGCCACAATACGCAGAGAATTCAGGCTGACAATCGGCTGATAGACAACTGTCAGACTGCCTGCATTGATTGCCTCTCGCAGATCATTTTTAAGCTTCTGCCGTGAGCGATATTTTGTATCCATTGCCTCTACGAAAGCAACCCAGCGGTCATGTTCGCTGCTTTTGGCCTCATAAAGCGCCAGATCGGCATTCACATGCAGGCCACGAAGATCGACATTCTTCATAATATCAACCGCCACACCGGCGCTGATATCCAGATAGATCTGCTGGGATGCAAATTCATAAACACCGCTCAGATAGGCCGTGACCTCATCCATAACAGTATTAATATGCGAGCGGTCTTTAATACCCTGAATGAACAGAACAAATTCATCGCCGCCAAAGCGCGATGCCACAAAACGCTCGGCATCAAGCTGGCCGAGACGCTCCGCAAACTGCCGTAACAGCTCATCACCGGTGTGATGACCATATGAATCATTCACATGCTTGAAGTGGTTAAGATCAATGACAGCAAGCGCAACGAGGTCGTCAGGCTTATTGCCTGCGGTCAGTGCGCGAACCAGCGTTTCAAAATAGAAACGGTTCGGCAATCCTGTCAGCCCGTCATAGCGCGCCATATGCTGGATCTGCGCTTCGGCCTCAATACGTCCTGTCACATCATCAAAAATCAGCACCGCTCCCTCTTCGCGACGCTGATTACACATCACCTCGATGTAGCGATTATTGCCGAAATGAAACACATCGCGCTGACGGCGGCCTTCCAGCAACTCGTCAATCCGCATACGCACATTGTCCAGCTCATCACGCGGAAACAATCCGTGCTTGCTGCAATAGCGCAGAACGACTTCAAACGGACGGTTCAGAAGGCTGATATTTTGCGAGATATTCAGCATATCCCGCACCTGCTTATTGACCACAGCAATTGATGCACGGCCATCCAGCATCACCAGCCCCTGAGGCATATTATTCAACGCCGTATCAAAGCGGCTTACAACGGTGCTGAGGCGGCGCTCATTCATCACGGCCGCAAACAAGGACTGTCGCAGACCATTGGCCATTTG
Organism: Pseudochrobactrum lubricantis; assembly: GCF_041929865.1. Taxonomy (NCBI): domain Bacteria; kingdom Pseudomonadati; phylum Pseudomonadota; class Alphaproteobacteria; order Hyphomicrobiales; family Brucellaceae; genus Pseudochrobactrum; species Pseudochrobactrum lubricantis. The sequence continues at coordinate 53,310 of NZ_JBHEEE010000007.1, read as the reverse complement.
AATATTGCTGAGAAAATACGGCACCAGCAATGCGCCGATAATCACATGATAGATGCTGTCGACCAGAATAAACCCGAACAACACCGGCACCAGAGCGCATACCGACATCATGACAACGGCATTGCGCGACGCATAATTACGGCCGACAATTGAAACAACGGAGGCAAGAAGAATAGACAGGCTGGCCAGTTCGGCAAACGGATCATCGATCACATAGGTGCTGTAAAAACAAAGCAGCCCGAGGATCAGACAAATTGCACAGGCACCCAAAAGATAGTGCATTTCCCAGCGATTGATTTTGTCGTGGGTGAGTCTGCTGAAATCCGCCCTGTCAAACACATGCATATCATACATGCGGATACTGGTAGTCAGCGCAAACAGGCCGGAGAAGATAACAAAGACAATGTCGCCGGTTTTAAAATAAATAACCATGCAGGCCAGCATATGTGCGGCCAGTCCGAACCAAAGTGTTTCCCGGTTGCCATAAAGCGCTCTGACAAATGACAGGCGAACGTCCACCGGAATGTTGGTCTTAAATAACCATGTCATTTGTCACTGCTCCCCCTCGCCGGGGAAGAATGACAAAAATACTTTAAAAATAAGTTTCAAATTTTTCTACTTCTGAGTGTTTTTACATTAAAATCAATGCCATAGGTTGCTACCCCCTTTGATAGGATTATTATCGCCGGGAACTATAAAAATATATTTAAAAATTATGATATTCGTAAGTTCTGCAATAAAGATATATCCCGCAAACACAGCGCTTTCAGCCCGCGCAATCAGACTGTCCGCTGATCCCGCCTGAAAATCAATCCGCCAACAGTCGCAGATTTCACCCCTGCAGGCTGTGTCCGCCATCAACCGTGATGGTTGTACCCGTCATATAACCGCCCGCATTGGAAGCAAGCAGCAACAATGCGCCTTCCAGATCACCATTTTCTCCAAGCCGGCGCATCGGGTTCTTCGCCTTAAGATAATTACTTGCCGGTCCTGTCATAAGCTCCTGATTAATCCCTGTCGGAAACCAGCCCGGAGCAATGGCATTCACGCGAATATTATGTGCTGCCCATTCAAGTGCCAGAGCCCGCGTCATCTGCGCCAAGGCTGCCTTAGACATGGAATAAGCAACAGCGCCTTTCTGCGGCATATTTTTCAGAATACTGGTGGTGTTGATGATCGCACCGGCAATTTTGGCCTCAATCATCCGTCGTGCAGCTTCCTGCGCGACATTGAACGCCCCGACAACATTAACCGCGAAAACCTGCTCCATCATCTCGGCGGTTGTTTTCAAAGCACTCGCTTTGCAGGCAATACCGGCATTGTTAAACACCACACTGACCGTACCGAAATGCTTCTCCGCTTCGTCAAAGGCGGCAGCAATATCCGCACTGTCGGCAACATCGGCACAAATGTGTAAAATATCCGGCTTTACAGTCTCGCAATCAGCACAGGAGGTCACAGGATGGCTGCGCGCGATGGACACAACTTTTGCACCATGTGCAGCAAGTGTGTGCACCATATGATGCCCCAGCCCTGACGAACCGCCTGTCACCGCAATAACTTTATCTTTGACAGAAAATATATTCGGATGATTTGCGGACATCGCCCTCTCAATCAATTACTTTGCCGTCATACACAGCGCAAAATTTTACAATAATTATTCCCAATCACGCCGCTTTACAGTAGACAAATTCAGGCCGCTGAAAACTGACAATCCGGACGGTATTCCCGCTCTTATTTTGCATTTTTCCGGCTCTTACAGAAACGCTGCCTCACTGCATACTCGTAAAACTAACCAACTGCCTGCGACTGCGCAACCACGACAAGGCCTGTTTATCATGCAAAAATCCCGCCCTCTGATTGCTGTCACATCTGACATTCGTGATATTGACGGCAATAACTGGCACGCAACACCTTCGGAATATATTACAGCGCTTGCTGAAGTCGCTCAGGTCACACCGCTTCTGGTGCCGAATATCCGTGACAAGGTTGACCACGACGCCCTGTTCGCGGCGGTGCACGGTCTGCTCATCACCGGTTCCCGTTCCAATGTGCATCCGGAGCATTACGGACAGGAAGCCACAGAACAGCACGGCCCGTTTGATCCGGACCGCGATGCGACCACCCTGCCTTTGATCCGCGCTGCACTGGAACGGGGTATTCCCGTGCTTGGCATCTGCCGTGGTTTGCAGGAAATGAATGTCGCGCTTGGCGGTTCGCTGGCCAATGATATTCAGGAACTCAACGGCAAGAACGATCACCGCGCACCGGTTTCCACAATTCGTGATGAGCGCTATGCGATTTCGCATCCGCTGGAGATTGCTGAAAACTCATGCCTTGCTGCGATTCTGGAAAGCACTGCAGTTAACACCAATTCTGTGCACCGGCAGGCGATTGACCGCCTTTCTGACAAGCTTGAGCCGCAAGCCGTAGCCGAAGACGGTACGATTGAAGCAGTTGTTGTGAAGGACGCACAGGATTTTGCGCTCGCAGTGCAATGGCATCCTGAATATTGGGTGCGCTCCGATGCACCTTCAGCCAAAATCTTTCAGGCATTCGGTGATGCTGTGCGCAAACATGCCGGCAAAGCAGAGTAAAAAATATACAGTGTTACAGATCGCGGTTCTGAAACCCGCGATCTGTATTTCAGAACCGGTATTTCAATCCGCCGCTTAAAGAAAAAGACTGGAATTTCATTCCGGCTCCGTCCGGAAAATATTCCACGACCTCTCCGCTGGTCAGATTATACATTGTTGTATCAGCAGTTTTGTTGAAATAGCGCTCATAATTACCGGCGAGGAAAAATGACGTCTGCGCAGTATAGGCATATTCTGTACGCGCACCGACGGACATGAATGCCAGGCCATCATATTTCTCAGTAAAACGCAGGTTCCGCCGCCAATGATGATCTTCATCTCTGGATTTAAAGGCCAAACCACCCCTTGCCTGCACTGAGAACGTCCACTGTTCAAAGCTCTTACTTGCTTCCAGCCCTAAAAATGCTGTCGGATAATTCTGTTCATAACTGATAGTGCGTTCACCATCAGGAATATCACCGGCATCATCACGAAATTCATTCCGACTATAAATATAGCTGCCGCCATAGGCATCCCATTTCACATTGGTATATTTAAAGCCGCCATGCAGATTAAGCAGCGCTGTTTCATTGACGCGGAAATCATGCCCCAGCGCCAGATCAGCCGTTATATAGCGGTTAAGCTGTGTATCAGGATGGATTGAGCGATGTGACCACGCATCGGAGCCATAACCGGCTGGCGGGTCCATCAGCCAGTCATAATCTTTCATCCGGTTATTGCCGCTGAAACCGACCATCACATTGCCTGCCAGCGTCCAGTCATTATCAAATACGGCTTTGGCAGTTGCGGTCAGAACCGGAGCATCCGTCTTCCAGATCAGATGGCTGATCTTCTTGCCGGTATTATTATAAACCAGCTCGTCTCCTTGCAGATGGATGTAACCAATTCCGCCCAGAAAAGAAAAATCGGGATTGCTGATCCGTATATCTGTGACTTGCGTGGGATTTAAATCTGCGGCACCGGCCGGCAAAACTGCAATTAACAAAAACTGACTGCAAATAACTGCTGATACAGACTTCACAACACGCCCCCGCCTATGAATACAGAGCGTATTTAGAATATAATTTTACAAAATTTCAAATACTAAAATACTGAAACCTGCCTGTTTATGCGTATCAGGCAGGTTTACTTGTCGACTGACGGATATGTAATTCCGGTTTGATCAGCGGCTGATCGCTATGCATTTCAACACCATTGAGCTGATCCAGCAGAGCACGCGCTGCCTGACGACCAACTTCGCGCTGACCGTTCCAGACGGTTGTCAGTGCCGGTGTAGCAATTGCCGCCTCTTCCAGATCATCATAACCGGTCACAGAAATATCTTCACCCGGCACCAGACCGGCACGGGCAATACCATTCATCAGACCAATAGCGACCAGATCATTCCAGCACACAGCTGCCGTCGGCTTGTCTTTCAGTGATAAAAATTGCGGTGCCACTTCAAAGCCGCCCTGTTTGGTGCGCGGCCCCGGAATACGCCATTCCGGCTTCACAGTCAGTCCGGCTTTTTCCATCGCATTGACATAACCCTGATAGCGGTCGCGACCTGTAGAGGTCTGATCCGTGCCGCCGATCATCGCAATGCGGGTATGTCCGAGTGAAATCAGATGATTGGTCGCAAGACTGATGCCATAGGCATCATCGCCGCGAAACACCGGCACATCTGCACCTTCCACATTACGGGCGATCAGCACCACCGGCAGACCGTTATTTTCTGCCAGTTCAATATCTTCCGCAGGCGTACCGATGGCCGGAGACATGATTACGCCGTCTGCGCCGAGCTGCAAAAGCGTGTCCACAAATGTGCGCTGCTTTTCCAGCTGATCATAATGATTGCTGAGAATGAAAGTCTGGCGGGAGCGATCCAGTTCCGTTTCAATAGAGCGCAGAATTTCCGCAAAAAACGGGTTCATAATATCATGAACCACAACACCGATAATGCCGGAGCGCGATGTGCGCAGCGATGCGGCACGACGGTTATAAATATAGCCGATGGCGCGGGCATGTTCCTTGATACGGTCGCGGGTCTGATCCGCCACCAGAGGACTGTCACGCAAAGCCAGAGAAACCGTGGCCGTTGACACGCCAAGCGCATCAGCAATGGTTGAAAGTTTGATCTTCTGGGCCAAAAGCCGTCCGCCCCTTATTCAACAATCATATTCACCGGAACCGGCAGTTCTGCGGTATAGTTATCTTCAGTAATCTTAGTTAATCAATATCTAGAATATAGTTTAACAAATAGCGAGACAGTTTTTAGCAACTTATCCGGCAAATTATTCAATACGGAACACAGAGCCGCCCTCACCTGCATTGTTCCGTTTTAATCGGCATCATCATCAGCCAGATCATCCGCCGTATCGGCTTCATCACTGGCAGCAGTACGCAACGGGCGACCGGCAGCAACAGCATTCAGATTATTTTCCATCCGCGACAGCAATTTCAGCAGAACTTTCCGTTCTTTCTTTTCAAAACCGCGCAGACAGTCTTTTTCAGTTTTACGCACCAGCTTTTCAATCACACGGATAACATCATGCCCCTGATCGGTCAGAAACACATGAGTCTGGCGCTGATCGCTTTCCGATGCCTGTTTGGTAACAAAACCCTGTGCCTGCAAACGGCTGATCGTTTTTGTCACTGTCGGGGGACGCACGCCCAGACGCTGCGCCAGAATACCGGGCGGCAGGCCGTCTTCTTCGGCAAGTTTCAGCAAAACCGCATCCTGCCCCGCATATAATCCGTGTTCCAGCAGCCGTGTGGCTAATATCGTGCGCATCATCCGCGCATTGTGCTGTAACGGCTGAAGAATAGCAGTTTTGCCTGACTTGCTCATATGCACCCTACCTGTCCGTTTATCATTTCATAAACAACCTAATTGAAGGCGTTATGACTGACAAGCAGCAGTCTGGCCGCAGCTGCAAGTCAGGACAACGGGCATAAAGGCGTATTTAGAATAGCCGCAGCCACACTCACCCGTTATGATGCCTCTCACTTGCACATATCAGAGGAGAAATATTTTGCCGGAGATCACCCAGCACGCCAGTTCCGCCCTTTCTGACAGAGTGCCGCAAACCAGCGAGGCTCTCGTAACTGAGCCGCTGCAGGACACTATTCCTGAAAATCTCATTGCTGTCTTACCGCTGGGTGCCCATGAGCAACACGGACTTCATCTGCCTTTTGAGACAGACACAATCATCGCCGAAGGCATAGCTGCCCGTCTGGCAGAAAATCTGCCGGGGCATATTACCGCGCGCTTTCTGACAACTGAGCCGGTTGGCTATTCTGTTGAACATATGGATGTGGAAGGCAGCCGCACGCTGGCTTTTTCTGAAGCAGTGAACCGCTGGATCGGCATCGGCGAAAATCTCTGTGCCGCCAATATCCGCAAGCTGGTTATCCTCAATGCCCATGGCGGCAACTCCCCTTTGGCAACCATTGTCGCCACAGAATTGCGCGCACGTTTAGGCATGCTGGCCGTGGCAACCCACTGGACAAGGTTCGGCATACCGGAAGATCTCATCAGTGCAGAACAAAAGCACCTTGATATCCATGCAGGCTATATCGAAACTTCTGTTATGCTGGCCTTGGCACCGGAGCTTGTGCAGATGGATAAGGCGCAGAATTACATCAATGAACAGGTAAAATTCATTGAAGAGTTTCAGTATTTGCGTGCCTATGGCCCGCACGCTTTTGGCTGGATGATGAGCGATCTGAACAAGCAGGGTGCCGCAGGCAATGCTTTACGTGCCAATGCGCAAGATGGCGAAAAAATCATCGCTCATGCAGTGAGCGGCCTGACCGGACTGATGGATGATGTCCACCGGTTTGATATCTCGGTCTTTGGGCAATCGCCTGCACTCTGAAAACTGAGAACAATCGCACCGAGGTGATTGCTCTATATAACTAGTCTGTTCTATAGAATTACGGTTTCGCAATTCTTATATGCACAAAGATTTCAACACACAGACCGTTTCGGCTCCCGGCATCACCTGTCCGATCCGGTAAAAATTCTGACAATGAAGAGGCACTCTACCCATGAGCGATAGCCCTGTAGCAGATCAGGTTGCGACTGGCGCAACCACACTCCCTAAAATTCCGGTTACCGTGCTGACCGGCTATCTCGGCTCCGGCAAGACCACCCTGCTCAACCGTATTCTCAGCGAAAACCACGGCAAACGCTATGCTGTCATCGTCAATGAGTTCGGTGAAATCGGCATTGATAATGATCTCATCGTCGAGTCCGACGAAGAGATCTATGAAATGAACAATGGCTGCATTTGCTGCACCGTGCGCGGCGACCTGATCCGCGTGGTTGAAGGTCTGATGCGCCGTCCGGGCCGTTTCGACGCGATCATTGTGGAAACCACCGGCCTTGCCGATCCGGTGCCGGTTGCCCAGACATTCTTCATGGATGATGATGTGCGCGCCAAAACCCAGCTTGATGCTGTGGTCGCCCTTGTTGATGCCAAACATCTGCCGTTACGTCTGAAAGACAGTAAAGAAGCCGAAGACCAGATCGCTTTTGCCGATGTGGTTCTGCTCAACAAGACCGATCTGGTTAATGCGCAGGAACTTAGCCATGTCGAAGCGACTATCCGTGCCATCAATCCGCATGCGATTATTCACCGTACCCAGCGCGCAGAAATTGATCTGACGAAAGTTCTCGATCGCGGTGCTTTTGATCTCCAGCGTGCGCTGGAAAATGATCCGCATTTCCTCGATCATGATCATCCGGATCATGTTTGCGGCCCTGACTGCGATCACGACCATGGGCACGATCATCATCACCATGACCACGGACACGACCATCATGGTCATCACCACCATCATGATCACGACCATAGCTGCGGCCCAGATTGTAATCATGACCATGGGCATGACCACGGCCATGCTTCAGCGATCCACGATGTAACGGTTATGTCCGTATCCTTGCGCACCGGCGAGCTGGATGCTGCTAAATTCTTCCCGTGGATTCAGAATGTAACGCAGGTTCAGGGGCCGGATATTCTGCGCCTCAAAGGTATCATCGCTTTTGCCGGTGACGATGACCGCTATGTGGTACAGGGCGTGCATATGATTATCGAAGGCGATCACCAGCGTCCTTGGAAACCGGACGAAAAGCGCGAAAGCCGTCTGGTCTTTATCGGTCGTAATCTGAATGAGCAGGCACTGCGTTCCGGCTTCGAGAAATGTAAATAACCATGCCGACGATTGCCCCTATTGATCTGGGAAGCCACTGCCTGAAAGCCGGCTTCCTCAATGATAATGCCTATTATGCACTGGCCGATGGTACACTTCATTGGCTGGATGAAGCGCATAAAACTGTCACTATGCATGACGGTTTGCTCTGCGTTGCACCAACAGCTGACAATAAAGCCCTGATCACCGGCGGTGAAGACGGACGCATCTGTCAGACTGACGAAAAAGGCAATGTGCAGGAACTGGCTGTTCTGCCGCGCAAATGGATCACTGCGGTTGCCAGTGGCCCTCATGGTGCAGTGGCCTATGCTTCCGGCCGTACCGCATGGGTGCGTGAAGCCAATGGCAAAACCACCGAATTTGCCCATGAGCGCAGTGTTGAAGGCGTTGCCTTCGCACCCAAAGGTCTTCGCCTCGCCATTGCCCGTTATAATGGCGCGACATTGCATTGGGCAGGCACTGCCGGCAAACCGGTTGATCTGGAATGGAAAGGCGCACATACCGGCGTGGTCTTTTCGCCGGACGGTCGTTTTCTGATCACCACTATGCAGGAAAATGCGCTGCATGGCTGGCGTCTGGAAGATAACCGCAATATGCGCATGACCGGTTATCCGGCCAAGGTCAAAGACTGGTCATGGAGCCCTAAAGGCAAATGGCTGGCCACTTCCGGCGCTCCTGCGGCAATCATCTGGCCATTCGCAGGCAAAGACGGTCCGATGGGCAAAGCTCCGCTGGAACTTGGCCTGCGTGGTGACACAATGGTTACAGCTGTTGCCTGTCATCCGGTCGAAGATATTGTCGCTGTCGGCTATCAGGACGGAATGGTACTGCTCTGCCGCTTTGCTGATCAGAAAGAAGTGCTGCTGCGTCGTCCGGGTAAAGGCGCCATCAGCTCAATGGGCTGGGATAAAAACGGTACGCGCCTCGCCTATGGTGCGGAAACCGGTGATTGCGGCCTGATTAATATTCAGTGGTAATACCAGAAAAAAGCGGCTTCAGAGCATTTCCAGCAAAAGTGCGCAGCGCCTCCGCAGGGAAATCAGTTCACCGGACTGATTTCTTTTCCTGCTACGATGCGTTGGATAATGCGTAAAATAAAAAGAAAGAGCCGTTCCAGCAACTCGTTTAAACTGGAACGGCTCTAAGCCGCTTTTTTCATTACTTCTTCGATTGTTCCAGTGCCTGCTCACTCTGAGTGGCCGGTTCCTGTGCTTCCGGCAGGGCTTTCAATTTATCCGTTTTGTCTTTGGTCTTTGTCGTCACAGCCTGCGACATTGCAGGTGCGCCATCCGGCCCCTGCCCCGAGAGCCAGGCAGTCACCAGCGACACATCTTTCGCACCGATCATATGACCGGCCTTCACCACGCGCGCATCCACTTTGGCACCGCTGGTACGCAACAAATCCGAGAGTGCAGGCGCAAAAGGCGCATACATCTTGTCATCAGCACCGGTCACAACCAGCACCTTAGCTTTACTCAGATTAGCTGCCGGTGTCTGATCCAGCACCGGCATAGAGCGCATCAGAACAGCTTTTTTCACCAGATCAGGATGCAGTATCATCGTGGCGGCCAGCAGATTGGCACCATTGGAATAGCCGACAAAAGTGGTACGGCTCAAATCAATCTGATCGTCTTCAGAGAGTTTGGTCAGGAAACTGACAAAAGCATCCGCTTCATTACGCACATCTTTCTGGTCGAATTTTACCGGCGTAATGCGGGCATACCAGCGTGTGCGGCCTTCCTGCAAAACCCGTCCGCGGATACCGAGCAGCGTGGCACGCGGCCAGACTTCCTGCGCAAACGGCACAAGACTGGTTTCATTACCGCCGGAGCCATGCAGCAGGACAATCGTTTCACCGCTGCCGTTTTCCGGCTTGGTAAAGTGATAAACAAATTTCTGACTGCGGGAAATTGCCTCTTTTACCACCTTGCTCACATCTTTCGCTGCTTCAGCAGCATCCGCTTTAGGATTACGCATGGTCAGCCCCGCGCCTGTGGCCGGTGTCATTATATCTGATTTCTTCATAAATGCCGCATTACCGGAAGCTGTTTCAGCACGGGACGGCGTCTCCTGCGCAAGCACAGCCTGCGGCAGAAACGAGATCAGCATAGCTGCCACAGTGGCAGAAGCGGAGAAAGAGAATAATTTGTTTACCATAGGAGAAGTTTTGCCGGACAAATATTAAAATAATCTAACAAGTCGGTAAATTGATGCATTGCGTGCCTGTAAAGGCGCATTTTACGGAGAGTTGCAATTCTGGCAAGCTCAAAACAGGCCACTCTCTAAATCTCAATCGCGGCGAAAACATGCCATCAATAATTATTTTAACTTCATGCCGCATAATAAAAATCTTCAACAGATATTCCGCCTCATCAGCAATACCGGAACCAAATGACATATAAACCAGCTCTGGTCTTCTTAGCACTTCTGGCTCAGGCTTTTTTCAGTCTGGTTCTGATTATCATCACCGTCTGGGGCAGTCTTGCACTCCATTATCAGCTGACAGAATCGCGCCTGCTCACTTATGCTGCAATCGGCATATGGGTGCTGGTAGCGTTGGCTGCACTCAGCACACTCTGGTTCACCGACCTGCAACATTATCGCAGAGCCGCATTTATCAGCTTTGCAATCCTGTTCGCAATTTTGCTGATCTGGTGGCACGGCATCAAGCCATCGCTGAACCGCGACTGGGCACCGGAAGTCGCACAAACAGTCACCGCCGAGTATAATGGCGATATGGTGCGGCTCGATCATATCCGTGATTTTGACTGGCGCACGGAAAAGGATTTTACCGTTAACTGGAAAAGTGCCGATTATGATCTGAGCCAGATTAAAAGCGTTGACCTGTTCTTGTCCTATTGGGCAGGGCCTGCGATTGCCCACACATTGGTCAGCTTCGGATTTGAAGACGGGAGACAGGTCGTTTTCTCCGCAGAAATCCGTAAAAAACGCGGACAGGCTTTCTCTGAAATCGGCGGGTTCTTCAAAGATTTTGAACTGGCAATGATCGCGGCAGAAGAAAGCGACATTATCTATCTGCGCACCAATGTGCGTGGTGAGCATGTCTATCGCTATCACGTGGATATTGAACCGGAACAGGCACGGCAGCTTTTCAGACTATATACCGATACAGCCAATCGCCTGAGCAAAGAAGCCGGTTTCTATAATACACTGACCGCCAATTGCACGACGGTTGTCTTTGACATGGCACGAATTCTCGACCCGTCGATCGCACTTGATTATCGCGTGCTGCTCTCCGGTTATCTGCCTGAATATATGTTTGAAAAACAACTGATTGTAACGGCTGAGACCAATACGCAATCGATGCGTCTCAATGCGGATATCAGTGAGCAGGCAAAGGGCAGCCGCGAAGGTTATTCACAACGTATCCGCACTATGGCCATGCCTCAGCCGGCAGCTGCACAATAAAATATCCGGTGCCGCATCATTATAATGCGGCACCGGAAACAAATTAATCGAGAGCAGCAGTAACGATGAACTCTACTTTGTAGCCCGGAGTTGCCAGATGGGCAGAACCGGTTGCGCGTGCCGGTGTGTTCGCAGGATCAACCCATGATTCCCAAACCGCGTTCATTTCTGCGAAATCTTTCATGTCATCCAGCCAGATAATGGTCTGGAGGATTTTGGATTTGTCGGTACCGGCAACAGCCAGCAGACGATCAACTTCAGCCAGTGCAGTTTTGCACTGTTCAGTCACGCTTGCATTTTCTGTACCAACCTGACCGGCCAGATAAACAGTGTTGCCATGGACAACCGCACCGCTCATACGCTTGCCGGATTCGAAACGCTTAACAGACATAGTTCTTCCTCTCATTGTAAATTCGATAAAGCCTTATAAGCATCAAAGCGCGCCAAGACTATTTGTCAGGGTCAAGAAAACGGAAAACAGCACATATTTTTTCGGAATAATGTGAGCAATCCTTATGCTGACCGAATATTCCGCTCCATTCTTGACTCAAAACCTGCCTGCATCTATAAGCCGCCCCACGTTCAGATATTTTTTGCAAGGTCGTTCATCGACCGCGTCTGAACCAGCTCCTGTTAAAAAACAGATTTAAGAAGGGCCGCACACCGCGGTATTAAACAAATGAAGCGCACATATCAGCCATCTAAACTCGTCCGCAAGCGTCGTCACGGTTTCCGTTCGCGCATGGCTACTCCAGGCGGTCGTAAAGTTATTGCAGCCCGCCGCGCACGCGGTCGCGGCAAGCTTTCTGCATAATTGTTGCTCCGCGTAGAGCGGTGACACAACAAGCAAATAAGCAGACCAAAACACTCCGCCTTCGCAAGAGAGCGGAGTTTTTGGCTGTTCGCAGCGGGGAAAAGCGTCGTGGCAAATATTTCCTTCTGGAAGTAAAACAACGCGATGAGGCAACCAGCAAACAGGCAAAAACCGGTGAAAACCCGCGTGTCGGCTTCACGGTTACCAAGAAAAACGGCAATGCGGTTATCCGCAACAGAATCCGCCGCCGCCTGAAAGCCGCCGCTGCACTCAATGAGGCCGCAATGGCTCCGCAAACTGATTATGTTATTGTTGCACGCAGGGAAGCGTTAAACGCCCCCTTCAGCGCACTGACCAGAGAGCTCTCAAAGCGGTTTAAATGACCGTTTCTCAAAATAGGCCTGAATTATATCGTCTCAGCGTTCGCTTTTCTGAATGGCTCGTATTATAAGGCAGGCACTTAACTCTGACAGGTATGGGGCATATTCTGCACAGCGCTCTGTCAGCCAGCATATTATACGCTAGGACAGCGCAGCGGTTTTGCGCACTTAGCTGTAATGAACTGACAGGAACCAGGACCCGTCAATGGAAAAAAATCGTAACTTCTTTCTCACCATTGGCCTGTCGATTCTGATTCTCACGCTCTGGCAGGTATTCTATCTGGGGCCAAAGACTGAGGCTCAGAGAGAACAGGCACGGATTGAAGCGCAGAATACTCAGAATGCGCAGGCAACATCCGCCAATGGTGCAACATCTGCCAATATCCCGCAGGGCAATGCGCCTCAGGCTGGTATTCCGGGTCAGACAGCAGAGGCTCAGGGAGCAAAACCTGTTACCCGTGAAGCAGCGCTGACTCAGAGCAAGCGTATCAGCATTGATACACCGCGCGTCAGCGGTTCGATCAATACTGTCGGCGCCCGCCTCGATGATCTTTTCCTGAAGGATTATCGCGAAACCGTTGATCCGAAATCCCCTGAAATTGAACTGCTTGCGCCTTCAGGCGTGAAAAAGGGCTATTTCGCTGAACTCGGCTTCTCCGGCAATGATGCAATCGGCACTGTTCCGGGTCCTGCAACCGAGTGGAATATTGAAGGCAATGACAAGCTCACCCCTTCAACACCGGTAACCCTGACCTATGCCAATGAAAAAGGTATCCAGTTCAAGCGTGTGATCTCCGTGGACGAGAACTATATGTTCGCCGTTGAGGATACGATCACAAACCCGACTGATGCGGCCGTTTCGCTCAGCTCCTATGGCCGCGTAACCCGTTTTGAAAAGCCTGAACATGCCAGCGGCACCTATGTGCTGCATGAAGGTCTGATCGGCGTTGTCGGCGATCAGGGTCTGCAGGAAATTTCCTATTCCAAGATCGAAGACAACAAGAACATGCCGCTTGCCAAAGCAACAGGCGGCTGGCTTGGCATTACCGACAAATATTGGGCTGCGACACTGATTCCGCCGCAGAACGAAAGCTTTGAAGCACGCTTCTCTTACTTCACTGACGGCACACCACGTTATCAGGCTGACTTCCTCAGCGCGCCTGTAACCATTGCCGCCGGTCAGAACACCGTCATCAAGAACCATGTTTTTGCCGGTGCTAAAGAAGTTGCCAAGATCAAAGAATATGAAGAAAAACTCGGCATCAAGCAGTTCGAACTGCTGATCGACTGGGGCTGGTTCTACTTCATCACCAAGCCGATGTTCTACCTCATCGACTGGATCTATAAATTCTCCGGCAATTTCGGTGTCGCTATTCTGGTGGTTACCGTTCTGCTGAAAGCCCTGTTCTTCCCGCTGGCCAACAAATCGTACAAGTCGATGGCCCGCATGAAGATGATGCAGCCTGCGATGCTGGAAATCCGCGAAAAATATGCGGATGACAAAGTTAAGCAGCAGCAGGAAATGATGCAGCTTTACAAGCGCGAGAAGATTAACCCGCTGGCCGGTTGCTGGCCGGTGCTGGTGCAGATTCCTGTATTCTTCGCGCTCTATAAGGTTCTCTATGTCACCATCGAAATGCGTCATGCGCCGTTCTTTGGCTGGATTCATGACCTTGCTGCGCCGGATCCGACATCGCTGTTCAACCTGTTTGGTCTGCTGCCTTGGGATGTCCCTGCATTCCTGATGATCGGCGTATGGCCGTTGATTATGGGTGTCACCATGTTCCTGCAGATGCGCATGAACCCGACACCGCCGGATCCGACACAGGCTGCGATCTTCACATGGATGCCGATTATCTTCACATTCATGCTGGCTGCATTCCCTGCAGGTCTGGTTATCTACTGGGCATGGAACAACACATTGTCCATTCTCCAGCAGGGCATGATCATGAAACGTCAGGGTGCCAAGATCGAACTTTTTGACAACCTGAAAGGTATGTTCAAAAAGAAAGAACCTGCGGCACCGGCGAAAACCGATAAGCCTGCCAAGAAATAAAACAAACAGAAAAGCCCCCTTTACGGGGGCTTTTTTATATCTGAAGCGCATTGATGGTTGACAAAAGCCACTGAAAGCTCAATGCCATAAAGAACAGTGTTATGTTGCAATGACACGGATATAAGCCACAGGAAGAATTGAGTGACCGAAGCAGAACTGGCCGTCGCAAAAGAAGCAGAGAAATATGCAGCACTTGTTGCCGAGGGTAAGGCTCTCTTCAACAAGCGATGGATTTTTATCCGCGGCGTGCCGTCCATGAAATTTCTGCCGCCGGAAGGCCCTGTTGAAATCGCTTTCGCCGGCCGCTCCAATGTCGGCAAATCCTCGCTGATTAATGCGATTGTCGGCCAGAACGGCTTGGCACGCACATCCAACACACCGGGTCGCACGCAGGAACTCAACTATTTCGTGCCGGATGGCTATTCCGGTGAAAATGGTGACCTGCCGCCATTGGCACTCGTTGATATGCCGGGCTACGGCTTTGCCGAAGCGCCGAAATCCATGGTCGATGCATGGACACGGCTGGTGTTTGATTATTTGCGCGGCCGTACCACGCTGAAGCGCGTTTATGTGCTGATTGACGCCCGTCACGGCATTAAAAAGAATGATGCTGATGTGCTGGATCTATTGGATAAAGCCGCCGTCTCCTATCAGATCATTCTCACCAAGATCGACAAGATCAAGGAAGCAGGCGTGCCACGCCTGATGGCAGAAACACAGAAAGCGATTGCGCGCCGTCCGGCCGCTTTCCCGCAGATTCTGGCCACATCTTCCGAAAAAGCCATCGGCTTTGATGCAGTGCGCGCTGCGATTGCTCTGCTGACCAAGGAATAGGAACCACGCAAAGTGGTTTCTTTATCACTCACATAACCCTTCATGCCGTGGAGTGCTCCATGACCGCGACAAGCCCTGAAATCCAAGCACAACTCCTCTCAGCCGCCCTGCCCTTCATGCAGCGCTATGAGAATAAAACAGTCGTCGTTAAATATGGCGGTCATGCCATGGGCGATGCAGCATTGGGCAAGGCCTTTGCCCGCGATATCGCGCTGCTCAAACAATCCGGCATCAACCCGATTGTTGTTCATGGCGGCGGCCCGCAGATTGCTGCAATGCTTGGCAAGCTTGGCATTGAATCCCGCTTTGAAGGTGGCTTGCGCGTTACCGATGAAAAAACGGTTGAAGTGGTTGAGATGGTTCTCGCCGGTTCAATCAACAAAGAAATCGTGGCGATGATTAATGCCGAAGGCGAATGGGCAATCGGCCTGTGCGGCAAAGACGGCAATATGGTTTTCGCTGAGAAAGCGCATAAGACTTATCGTGATCCGGACTCCAATATTGAGCGTGTGCTTGATCTGGGCTTTGTCGGGGAACCGGTAGAAGTGGATCGCACATTGCTTGATCTGCTTGCACGCTCCGCCGTTATTCCGGTGATTGCGCCGGTTGCACCGGGTCGTGACGGCAATACTTACAATATCAATGCAGACACCTTTGCTGGTGCAATTGCCGGTGCGCTAAGCGCAACACGTCTGCTGTTTCTCACCGATGTACCGGGTGTTCTGGATAAGAACAAAAACCTGATCAAGGAATTGTCGGTTGCAGATGCACTGGCACTGATTGAAGACGGCACCATTTCCGGCGGTATGATCCCGAAAGTGGAAACCTGCATTGAAGCCATTAACCGTGGCGTTGAAGGCGTGGTTATTCTCAACGGTAAAACCCCGCATTCAGTTTTGCTGGAATTGTTTACGGAGCATGGTGCCGGCACGTTGATCGTGCCGTAACGACAAGACCCTATAAAAAATCCCGCAGTTTGCGGGATTTTTCTTTGAGCATTTCCAGCAAAAGTGGGAACCGGTTTTGCGTAGGATAATGCGCGAAAAAATGTCTTATTGCCATAATAATAAGAACAGAATGCCGGTAACAATCAGTATACATCCGGCAACTTCCATGCGGTTGATCCGTTCCTTGAAAATGAACACTGCCGAGATGAAAGTAAAAATTAGTTCGATCTGCCCGAGAGCACGGACATAGGCCACCTGCTGCAAAGCCATGGCTGTAAACCAGCCCATTGATCCCAGCACGCTCGACAGGCCAACCAGCGATGATGAGCGCCATGATTTCAGCACCAGAACAATTTCGTTCTTGTCCTTAATCAGCATCCACACCAGCATAAACACCGTCTGGAATGTCGTTACACAAGCAAGTGTCACAGCCGCCTGCATAATCGGGTTTGGGCCATCAAGCGACAGTGCGGCGGAGCGATAAGCCACGGCGGAAATACCGAACACACCACCCGAAGCAATACCGATCAAAGCTGTACGGCTGACCAGCGCTTTAAACAAATTGCCCCAGCTCAGCGGCATCCGCGCGACTGAAATCAGCATCACGCCCAGCACGCCAACAATAATTGCCAGCACGGCACCGGTCGTCAGGCGCTCGCCCAGCAGGATCAGACCAAAGATTGCGGCCTGTACAGGCTCGGTTTTGGAATAGGCCGTCCCCACTGCAAAGTTGCGCAGGGTAAACAAATAAACCAGCATGATAGTGGCGAAGATCTGCGCCAGCCCGCCGACAACACTCCAGAACAGGAATGCACCATTAAGCTGCGGCAAAGCAAAACCAGCAAAGAAATGCAGTCCCAGCACATAAAGAATGGCAACAGGAAACCCATAGCCAAAGCGCACAAAGCTTGCGCCTCTGGTGCCGAGCTTGCCTTGCAGTTTCTTTTGCAGTGTCGTGCGCACATTCTGCATAAAGGCAGCGGCAATTGTAATCGGTATCCAGAGTTCCATGATTATGCAGTGCTTTTCTGTTTTGTAGAAATATATCAGCTCTGTTTGCCCTGCCCCGCCGCTAAATACAAGCCACCTGTCTCAGGCTCTGTTACCCAGCAAAATAAAGGCTGATCTTTACAAAACTTCGTGGCATAACACCTGCATGACCAATTTACCTGAACCGCGCCACTTCGCCCATGTCACGGACTGGGTGTTTGATATGGATAATACGCTCTACCCGCATGACACTAATCTGTTCTCGCAGATTGATGTGCGGATGACATCTTATGTCTCAGAACTGCTGCAGCTGCCACGCGATGAGGCGCGCAAGGTTCAGAAGCGGTTCTATCAGGAATATGGCACCACCCTGAAAGGGCTGATGGAATGTCACAAGATTGACCCTGACGACTTTCTCGCCAAAGTGCATGACATTGACTATACGTGGCTGAAACCCGATCCGCTTCTGGGTGAAGCCATTGCCCGCCTGCCCGGCCGCAAATTTATCTATACCAATGGCGATCGCAAACATGCAGAAAATGCGGCAGCACAGCTTGGTATTCTCGACCGTTTCGACGATATTTTCGACATTGTTGCCGCACAGCTGGTGCCGAAGCCGGAGCGTGCACCTTATGAGCTGTTTTACAAACAATGCGGTATCAATCCGCAAAAAGCAGCAATGTTTGAAGATCTGGCACGCAATCTCACAGTGCCAAAATCCACCGGCATGCGCACAGTTCTGATTGTGCCGAATAATTTTGAACCGGATTTCAGTGAGATTTGGGAAAGCGATCCCGCCTTTACTGACAGCGTGGATTTTGTCACGGATAATCTGACAGAGTTTCTGACTGCGCTGCACCCGTAAATGCATCAACCCGTGCACAGCAAACGCCGCTTCACTTCACTGGAAGCTGTGATCGATGCAGCCGCACACCGGCTGCTCGATCAGTTGCCACAACATGGTCTCTCCGGTGCACTGGTTGAGTTTCTGGTTTTCGGGCTGAAACAGGCATGGGCATGCCTGTTCGGCGGCGTCATGCTCGGGCTGATTATTCTCAGCAAATATCTCTGGGCAGACGGCTCTGCCCTGCCGCAACTGATCACACGCTATGATTTCCTGTTTCTGTCAGCCATCACCATTCAGTTGCTGATGCTGTTGTGCCGTTTGGAAACCTTACGGGAAGCAAAAGTCATCCTGATTTTCCATATTGTCGGCACCGCAATGGAAATCTTCAAAACCCATATGGGGTCGTGGATTTATCCGGAAGAAAACCTGTTCCGTATCGGCGGCGTGCCGCTGTTTTCCGGCTTTATGTATGCGGCAGTAGGCTCCTATATGGCGCGGATCAACCGGATTTTTGACATCAGACTGGCAAACTATCCGCCATTACCGCTGACTTTTGCACTCGCCACCGGCATTTATATTAATTTCTTCAGCCATCATTATTTACCAGATATGCGCTGGCTGCTTTTTGCAGTCACCGCACTGATGTTCTGGCGCACCAGCATGCATTACCGCGTGTTCCGTTTTCGCCATCGTATGCCACTGCTGCTGGCGTTCTTCCTGACTTCCCTGTTTATCTGGATTGCTGAAAATATCGGTACATGGTCACGCGTCTGGCTCTATCCGGGGCAGCATGACCAATGGGTGCCGGTCTCACTGTCGAAGCTCGGCGCATGGTATCTGCTGATGATTATCTCTGTTGTACTGGTGACCGTTATTCATCCGCCGAAACAGCCGGACGACAGATAATAAAAAACGCCGGTGCGTTCACACCGGCGTTTCAATTTCTCATTATCAGCACTTACAGATCGTAGTGATCTTTCACGACATTCCATGCCTCATCGGCCGTATCCACATAATGAAACAGCTCCAGATCTTCCGGCGAAATTGTGCCCTGCTCGGAGAGATACGGAATATTGATCGCCTTCGTCCAGAACTCTTTGCCGAACAGCACCAGCGGCACACGCTCCATACGGCCGGTCTGCATCAGGGTCAGCGTCTCAAACAGCTCATCCATGGTACCAAAACCACCCGGAAAGACGGCAAAAGCCTTGGCACGGAACAGGAAATGCATCTTGCGCAATGCGAAATAGTGGAAGTTGAAGCACAACTCCGGCGTGACATAGGCGTTCGGCGCCTGCTCATGCGGGAGCACAATGTTCAAACCGATAGACGGCGCACCAATATCAGCGGCACCACGATTGCCCGCTTCCATTACACCCGGCCCGCCACCGGTCACAACCACAAATTCGCGATAATAGGTTGAAGCCGAGTATTCCGAACAACGGCGGGCAAATTCACGCGCTTCTTCGTAATAGACGGAATTAGCTTCAAGGTTCTTTTTCTGAACTTCGTTTTTCGCAGCCCATGCCTCGCCGCCCGGCTCAGGAATACGCGCGCCACCGAACAGTACGACAGTCGACTTGATGCCGCGCTCTTCCATAATCATTTCCGGCTTCAGCAGCTCAAGCTGCAGACGGATCGGGCGCAGTTCCCGCTTGGTCATAAATTCCGCATCACTGAATGCCAGCTTATAGGCAGGCGCACGCGTTTGCGGTGTATCCGGCACCGCAGCGACGCGCTTAACAGTTTCACCGGAATTGCTGAAAGGTGTCCAGCCATCTTTCTCAAGCGGATTCATGCAATATCATCCTGTTGTGGCAGCGACATCAATTATAAAAAAGCAAGCCACTGTTCGTGTTTCCATATTGAGTGTCTGAATCAAAAATCGTCAGGCCGAGACGAAAAGGGTGATTTCGAGAACCGGAACGGAGCGTACCTATTGTACGTGAGTACCGGAAGCCCAGAAATTGCCCTTTGCAGGCCGGCATGGCGACTTTTAGATCAGATACTGAGGCATATAGTGCAAAAGCGGCAATGCCAAGATTGACCATGCTTTGAGCATAGCCTAATCATTTGCCGAAAATATTCCGTAATCTGTATATTTCGTCAGGCATTTCGTCTGAATGACGAAATAAATGCGATTTAATTCCGTTTCAACACCTCAGGAGCAGTAATATGTCCCAGCCTGATCTGTCAGCTCTCGAAAAAATTATCACAAAAGCTTTTGATGAGCGTGACACAGTCTCGGTATCTACCACCGGAGAAATCCGTGATGCCGTCGCACAATCCCTCTTGCTGCTCGATCAGGGAAAAGTACGTGTTGCCGAAAAACAGGCAGACGGTAACTGGACAGTCAATCAGTGGCTGAAAAAAGCAGTGCTGCTTTCCTTCCGTCTTAACCCGATGGAAATCATCAAAGGTGGTCCGGGCGCATCCGTCTGGTGGGACAAAGTCGCTTCCAAGTTTGACGGCTGGGGTGCAGATGAGTTTACACAGGCCGGTTTCCGCGCCGTGCCAAACTGCGTTGTACGTCATTCCGCTTATATTGCACCAAATGCCATTCTGATGCCGTCTTTTGTTAATCTCGGCGCTTATGTCGGTGAAGGCACGATGGTTGATACATGGGCAACAGTCGGCTCCTGCGCTCAGATCGGCAAGAATGTGCATTTGTCCGGCGGCGTCGGCATCGGCGGCGTGCTTGAGCCATTGCAGGCTGAACCAACCATCATCGAAGACAATTGCTTTATCGGTGCCCGTTCGGAAGTGGTGGAAGGTTGCATCATCCGCGAAGGTTCAGTGCTTGGTATGGGTGTCTATATCGGCAAATCCACCAAAATCGTCGATCGTGCCACCGGCGAAGTCTTCTACGGCGAAGTACCACCTTACTCAGTTGTTGTTGCCGGTACTATGCCGGGCAAACCACTGCCAAATGGCGAAGCAGGCCCGAGCCTTTATTGCGCGGTTATCGTAAAGCGCGTTGATGAGAAGACCCGCTCAAAAACTTCAATCAATGATCTGCTGCGCGATTAAAAGCAGCCTTTCAAAAACAACAAAAAGCGGCGGGCCTCAAGCCCGCCGCTTTTGTTTGCACTACCGTCAATTAACGACGGGTGCTTGCAGGCGAATGATCGTCAAAGCCGTTAGCGGAACCGTCACTATAGGTTTCGGTCTGTGTGCTGGTTACAGTCGGAGTCGCAGTTACAAATGTCTGGTCAGCACCATAAAGATTGTCTGGAATACCGGCATTTGGATTTTCAGCAAAAGCAGCACCGGCAGTCAGAGCAAGAGCGGCAACAGTCAAAGCAATCTTTTTCATTTTCATATTCCTTTTATAGGCCGGTCATTTTCAACGGATCAGTTGGGAGGTCTGTTCATCAGACGTTGAAATCCGGCTGTCATTCATAATGTTGATATTATGCGGAGGAGGTACCGGCTAAATTAGCCGTTATAGCTGGATGGTGAATTATCACCGAAACCGTGAGCCGAACCGTCTGTAAAGGTTTCAGCCTGCGTGCTTTTCACGGTTGAAGTGGTAATCACAGGTGTCTTGTCATTGCTGTACAGATCATCAGGAATGCCAACATTTGGATTTTCAGCAAAAGCAGCACCGGCAGTCAGAGCAAGAGCGGCAACAGTCAAAGCAATCTTTTTCATTTTC
>NZ_JBHEEE010000007.1:0-31462 GCF_041929865.1 Pseudochrobactrum lubricantis | reverse complement strand
TTTTATAGGCCGGTCATTTTCAACGGATCAGTTGGGAGGTCTGTTCATCAGACGTTGAAATCCGGCTGTCATTCATAGTGTTGATGTTATGCGGAGGAGGTACCGGCTAAATTAGCCGTTATAGCTGGACGGTGCATTATCACCGAAGCCGTGTGCGGAACCGTCAGTAAAGGTTTCAGCCTGCGTGCTTTTCACAGTTGAAGTGGTGATCACAGGTGTCTTGTCATTGCTGTACAGATCATCAGGAATACCCGCATTAGGGTTTTCAGCAAAAGCTGCTCCGGCAGAAAGAGCAAGTGCAGCAACAGTCAAAGCAATCTTTTTCATTTTCATATTCCTTGTTCAATTTATGTGAACGTGCTTGGGAGATGCGCCGTTCCGATGACCCTGAGATAGGAGCCATTGTTTAGGATTTCAACTCACATAAATTTTACGAATAAATAAAAATTCTGACACAATCTTTCCTTGAAAAAACAACGAACACATATCAACCCAATAAAATCAATAACTTAATAGCTTAAAAATTCGGCAGATATTTCAATATTCGCTGTATCGTTCTCTAAATAGAGACATTCCGTTCGTTGTATCGTTCCCAATTGATGAACAATAACAGTTTTATCACAATATTATTACCGGCTGTTACAGTGCTGTTTTTGGAATTAGATACCGGCAAATCACAGTGTGACTCATCAAAGATAGATTCCAGATGCGCCAGCTTGCGGCATCTGCTAAGCCTTGTGCATGATGACCACATTTGATCCCGCCGAAAATCTCGCTGCTCTTATCCGCTGCCCGTCAGTTACACCGGCAGAAGGCGGAGCTCTCACAACGCTGCAGGCAATGCTGGAACCGCTCGGCTTCAAAATCGAGCGTCCTGTCTTCACCGAAGAAGGCACGCCGGACATAGAAAATCTCTATGCACGCCTCAAAGGCACAGGCCCGCATCTGATGTTTGCCGGCCATACCGATGTCGTGCCGACCGGTGATCTCTCGCTCTGGAAACACCCGCCTTTTGCAGCCGTTATTGAGAATGGCGAACTCTATGGTCGTGGCGCAGTCGATATGAAAGGTGGCATTGCCTGTTTTGTTGCCGCAACCACCCGCTATCTGAAAAAATTTCCGGATCGCAAGCCGAATATTTCTTTCCTGATTACCGGCGACGAAGAAGGCCCTGCAATCAACGGCACGGATAAATTGCTGCATTGGGCAAAAGCTAAAGGCGAAAGCTGGGATGCTTCACTGGTTGGCGAGCCAACCAATCCTGACCGCTTGGGTGAAACAATTAAAATCGGCCGCCGTGGCTCTGTCACCGGCACGGTAACAGTGCATGGTACGCAGGGGCATGTGGCCTATCCGCATAATGCGGATAATCCGGTGCGCGGTATTATGGCTCTGCTGAACAGCCTGCTGATACCGGCCTATGATGAGGGTACAGAGAATTTTCAGGCCACAAATCTGGAAATCACTTCGATTGATGTCGGCAATCCGGCAACCAATGTCATTCCGGCAAAAGCAATCGCCTCATTCAATATCCGCTTCAATGACACATGGACAGCAGATACTCTGCAAAAAGAAGTTACACGCCGTCTGAGCGATGCTGCACAGGACAATCCGTTCCGGCAGGATAAATCGGTGCCGCTGCACTATGAATTACAGTGGAGCGAACGCCCGAGCCATGTATTCCTGACCCGCAATGACAAGCTGATTGACTCTCTGAACGATGCGATCAAAGCGGTGACCGGCAAACAGGCCACACTTTCCACATCCGGCGGCACATCTGATGCCCGTTTCATTAAAGATTATTGCCCTGTAGTGGAATTTGGTCTTGTCGGCCAGACCATGCATATGGCCAATGAGCGGACATCACTGCAAGACCTTGAAAATCTCACCGCAATTTACGAAAAATTCCTTGAGGGTTTTTTCGCCTGAGTCATTTTACTTCGGGTGCTTGTCCTGAAAACACAGGCACCTCTTTCGTCGTCACTTATACAGGTTGCCCATGCCCAGTTTTGAAGAGATTCAGTATTATTTCTCCGCAGTCTGGCGCACCATGACCGGCCATCCGGAAGCATTGAATGATCTGAATACGGATGCAGACGGTTTCTGGCGGTCTTTTTATGCAATCCTGATTTCTCTGCCGCCAATGCTGATCGGTTGGGTCGAAATCGCAGCCCGCCTTACAGAAGGAACAGAAGGCAGCGACGCTACAGCATTGCGCCTTATCAATACGGTCAAGCTCGGCGCTATTGATATGATTGTCTGGCTGTTACCGCTGCTCATCATCGGCTTCTTGAGCCGCAGCCTTGGCCTTGAACGCCGTTTTTCTACCTATGTAGTCGCTACCAACTGGACCACCGCGTTATTTGCGTGGATTTATGCCCCGCTTTCATTCCTCAATCTGCTGCTGCCGGATTTGTCTCCGGTCTTCGCAGGCATCGGTTTCGGGCTGTTTCTGGCGACATTGGTACTGAGCTACAGGCTCACCCGCGCAGCCTTGCAAAGACCACATAGTTTCGCCGCACCATTTTTCATTTCTGTGGTGCTGGGCAGTATTATGCTGACAATCATACTGCAAAATCTGGCAGGTTTTATGCCTGCTCTATAAAATCAGCGGATAATCCGCACCGATCATATAGAGGCCGTGGGCAGGTGCCACGACACCGCAGGCTTTGCGGTCACGTGCCTCCAGTGCCGCCACCAGATCGTCATTGGTCCAGCGGCCTGTACCAACTTCAGAAATACTGCCAACCAGCGACCGCACCTGATTATGCAAGAAAGACCGTGCAGATGCCCGCACCTCAATTAACTCGCCATGGCGCTGCACATTCAAGAGATCAAGCGTTTTAACAGGGCTTTTGGACTGGCATTGTGTAGAGCGGAATGTCGTAAAATCATGCAGACCGACAAGCAATTGTGCGGCCTCGTGCATGGCATCCGTATCCAGCTTTTTCGCTACCCACCAGGCACGGCTGGCTTCCAGCGCCAAAGGTGTGCGACGATTGATTATGCGGTAAATATAATGTCGTCCCAGCGCACTGAAACGCGCATCAAAATGATCCGGCACTTTCTCGACATTAATCAGAAAGACGCTCTCTTTATCCAGTGCCAGATAGGCATTGACGGCATCGCGCACTTTGGATGCGCCCCAATCCTTGGTCAGATCAACATGGGCGGTTTGTTGAAAAGCATGAACGCCGGCATCGGTACGCCCTGCAGCACCAATTGAATTGCTGTCACCGCAAAATTTAAAAATCGCGGCTTCAATAGCCCCCTGCACCGTCGGCGCATTATCCTGCCGCTGCCATCCGGCATAGGGTGAACCATCATATTCAACTGTCAGGCGATAACGCGGCACTCAATTTTCTCCGAATGCAGAAGCATAAATCAATTTACCCTGTATGGTCGCACAAGGCTTACTCTCTGTGAGATATTTCAATTGCAGATATTGTGCAGGATAAGGACTTTCAAACTGAGCAGCATCGGCAACGCTGTAACCGAAGCGGCCATAATAGGCGGGATCGCCTAAGACAATGCTCAGAACCTCACCTTGCTGAAGCAGCAGCTTGTGCGCAGCTTCAACCAGCGCACTGCCCAGCCCCGTCCGTTGCATTTCCGGTGACACAGCAAGCGGCGCCAAAGCAACAGCAGCAAGACGATTGCCGGACTGTTCGACCCATAATCTGGAAAACAGGATATGTCCGGCAATTTGACCGTCAATTTCCGCAACCAGCTCCAGCATAATGTCACCGTCAGCGGCCAGCTTGCGCACCAATGCAACCTCATCAGCCCCGTCAAAAGCAGCAGTAATCACACCATCAATCATTGAGCGATCCTGCTCTCTGACGGGACGGATATCCGGCTGCTTGACGGGAGAATGACTCATGGCAGAATTGTACCGGTTGCGAGCTTAACGCCATTGCAGAATTCTGCAGCGCTGACAGCCTTGCCACCCGCTTTTTGTACCAGCGTCAGCGCAATTGCACCGTCACCACAGGCAATCACCAGCTGACCTTCCAGCACTTCACCGGCTTTGCCAGCGCCATCAGCGATCACCGAGCGCAGCACTTTTACGCGCTCAAGCTGACCATTGATTTCCATCTTGCACCATGCCCCCGGAAACGGGCTCAGCCCACGGATACGGTCATGCACGGCCTGCGCAGGTTGCGACCATTCGATACGCGCTTCGGATTTTTCAATCTTGGAGGCATAGGTCACGCCATCTTCTGACTGCGGATTGAGCTTCAGACTGTCACGCTCCAGTGCAGCCATAGCACGCACCATCAGATCGGCACCGGTAATGCTCAAACGATCATGCAATTCACCGCAGGTCATATTCGGAGTGATGGTAATTTTCTCGACCATGGCCACAGGACCGGTATCCAGCCCCTCATCCATTTTCATAATCATCATGCCAGTCTCGGCATCACCAGCCATAATCGCCCGCTGGATCGGCGCCGCACCGCGCCAGCGCGGCAACAGAGACGCATGACCATTATAACAACCAAGTGCGGGCGCTTCGAGAATAGCCTTTGGCAGCAACATGCCATAGGCAACAACCACAGCGACATCCGCATTAAGATCACGGAAAATCTGCTGTTCTTCTTCACTTTTCAGGCTTTTCGGGGTGAAAACAGGAATACCGAATTCTTCCGCTTTTTCATGCACCGGCGATTTTGTCAGTTCCAGACCACGACGACCAGCCGGACGCGGCGGTTGGCTATAAACAGCAACAATCTCATAGCCCTGTCCGATCAGCGCTGTCATCACCGGAACAGAAAATTCCGGCGTGCCCATAAACACAATACGTAACGACATAGACTATCCTACCTACACTCTCTGACCTGACCGTAATTCAGCCTGTGCTTCAGATTTTTTTACCCGAAGCCGGCACATGGGTTTTAGCCAGTTTTTTGAATTTCTTGATCACCATATCCCGCTTGAGCTTGGAAATATGGTCGATAAAAAGTACGCCATCCAGATGGTCAATCTCATGCTGCAGACAGGTCGCCATCAGGCCCTCAGCTTTGATTTCCTGCGGTTTACCGTCCAGATCCTGATAGGTCACGCGCACAGTCGCAGGACGTTCCACTTCCGCATAATAATCAGGGATCGAGAGGCAACCTTCTTCATAGCTGCTCGGCTCATCCGAGCGCTCGACAATCACCGGATTGATGAAGACATGCGGCGCAGGGGCATCGCCCTCTTTCGCCAGATCAATCACCACCATACGGATCGGCTCAGCCACCTGAATTGCAGCCAGACCAATACCCGGCGCATCATACATCGTGGCAAACATATCATCAGAAAATTTACGCAAATCCGCATCGAAACGCTCAACGGGTTTGGAAACCTGACGCAAGACCGGATCAGGAATAAAAATAATCGGCTTAATGGTCATCACAGTGATCCGGTGTTGCAAATGATTGAAAATATCTGACACCCGCGCAGGCAGGCACAATCGGAATGATGTCCGATCTAATCTCTCAGCACTCCGCCGTCAATAAATTACATGAGATGAATAAAAATTTGTTCACGTTTTATTCTTATATTTACCGCGAATCGTGTAATCTTTATCTATGGAAACATTATCTGCTTCAGAAATACCGGCATCCTTTGCGGGTGCTCTCGGCCTCAGCCCCGCCCAGTTTTTGCTGGCGGCGGGCGGTTTTGTTCTGCTCATCATCCTCCTGCTGTTCTGGCTGTCCGGCCGTAACAGCAGAACGATGTTGCATGCACAATTCCAGTCGGAAGAGCGGGCGCGCGAGGCAGAAATGCAAATGCAGTCGATCCTGAAAAGTCAGGCAGAGATGCAGGGCCGGATGCAAACGATGGCTGAACTTTTCGGCGCCAGACAGGCAGAACTCAACAAATCCATCCGCGACCGGCTCGACGGCATGACCAGTCATCTTGGCCGCAGTATCAATGAACAGACCCGCTCGACCCATGAAAACTTAAGCAAGTTGCAGGAGCGGCTGGCGGTGATCGACACCGCGCAGAACAATATCCAGTCTCTCGCCGGTCAGGTTGTGCAATTGCAGGCCATCCTAGCCAATAAGCAAACGCGGGGCGCTTTCGGCCAATCGCGGATGGAAGCAATTATTGCCGACGGTCTGCCAATGGGTGCCTATGAATTTCAGGCTACACTCTCCAATGGCATGCGCCCTGATTGTCTAGTGCGGATGCCCAACGGTACAGCCTCATTAGTGGTCGATGCCAAATTCCCGCTGGAAAGCTGGAATGCATTGAAGGTCTCTGAGACACCGGAAGCCAAACGTCATTACGAACAGCTGTTCCGCCGTGATATGGAGGTACATATCCGTGACATTGCTGCCAAATATTTCATCAGCGGAGAAACACAGGATACGGCTTTTCTGTTTGTGCCGTCAGAATCGATCTTTGCGGAAATTCACGAGAATTTTGAGGTGATTATTCAGCGGGCACATCGTTCCCGCGTGGTTATCGTCTCGCCTTCCCTGCTGATGCTCTCCATTCAGGTCATCCAATCCGTGCTCAAAGATGCGCGGATGCGGGAACAGGCGCATCTCATTCAGGGAGAAGTTGTGCGGCTGATGGATGATGTATCGCGCCTTGATGAGCGTGTGCGCAAATTACAAACCCATTTCTCACAAGCCAGCCGCGACATTGACGATATTCTGATTTCATCTTCCAAAGTCACCCGCCGCGGCGCGAAGATTGAAGCATTGGAACTGGGCGATAATCCGGATAATCACGAGCAGAAAAAAGCGCCGCAGCAACAGTCTTTACCGCAGAACCGTGCCCCTTCTGCACCACGCTTTTTATAGGGGGCAATCTCGCGGAATCTATCTCTGAAAACAGGATTATAAGCCTTTGCAAACGTGGCCAAAATCCTGTTCAAGGCACAACAGAGCCTTATTTTATGTAATAAAATTAACCATTTCAGCTATCTGCGTCACAATAAATAAAGACGAAACCAGCAATCCGCGCCTGTTCAGTTCACATATATCCGCCTCGAAACCGGAAAGCCGCAGCGGAATCTCTGCCTCACATTATGCCCGCAACACTTTGCCCGCCAAATAAAAAAGCCGGACGCACATTGCATCCGGCTTTAACTCTACAATAAAAATCAGCTAGTTACGTTTTATATATTACCTAAAGACCAGAGCCTGATCAGCCCTTCATTGTCTCACGAATACGGGCAACCAGCGCATCACTTTCCGGAAAGCCGTTTTCAGCTTTACGATCCCATACCACCTTATCATTCAGACGGATGATGTAATTGCCATCTCCGCCCGGAATAAGCGCGATCTCACCGACTTCATCACCGAATGCCTGCAACAATTCCTGAGCCGCCCATGCAGCACGGAGCATCCAGTTACACTGGATGCAATATTCAATGGTAATACGTGGTTTAGCAGTCATATCGAAATATCCTATATTAAGTAGAGCGTTCCCGTTCATATTGAATCGTTAGAACCACTCTACTCTTTTGTTTTACGCATTTTCCTACGCAAAACCGGTTCCCACTTTTGCTGGAAATGCTCTAAAACAAACCCGCCGGAAGGCGGGTCTGCTCGAAATCTCTGAAGTGATTATTCATCACCCATTTTAAGCGCCTGAATAAAGGCTTCCTGCGGAATTTCCACCTTACCGAACTGACGCATGCGCTTCTTACCTTCCTTCTGTTTTTCCAGAAGTTTGCGCTTACGCGAAACGTCACCGCCGTAACATTTTGCCGTCACATCCTTACGCAGAGCCGAGATCGTCTCACGCGCAACAATACGTCCGCCAATAGCCGCCTGAATCGGAATCTTGAACATATGCTGCGGGATCAGGTCTTTCAGCTTTTCACACAGCACGCGGCCACGTTTTTCAGCGGCAGAACGGTGTACAAGCATGGAGAGTGCATCAACCGGCTCGTCATTGACGAGGATCGACATCTTCACCAGATCACCTTCTTTATATTCCGACAGATTATAGTCGAAAGAAGCATAGCCTTTGGAAATCGACTTCAGGCGATCGTAGAAATCGAACACCACTTCGTTGAGCGGCAGTTCATAGGTCACCATCGCGCGCGGGCCGACATAAGACAGATCAACCTGAATACCGCGGCGTTCCTGACAGAGTTTCAGGATCGAACCGAGATAATCATCCGGCGTCAGAATCGTCGCTTTAATCCACGGCTCTTCAATAGACGTGATTTTCACCACATCCGGCATATCTGCCGGATTGTGCAGCTCCTTCACCGAACCATCGAGCATATTCATGCGATAGACAACGGAAGGTGCGGTAGCGATCAGATCAAGATCAAATTCGCGGGAAAGACGTTCCTGAATGATTTCAAGATGCAACAGCCCGAGGAAACCGCAACGGAAACCAAAGCCCAGAGCGGCCGATGTTTCCATTTCAAAGGAGAAGCTCGCATCATTGAGACGCAGCTTGCCCATGGCAGCACGCAAATCTTCAAAATCAGCCGCATCTACAGGGAACAGACCGCAGAAAACCACCGGCTGCGCAGGTTTGAAACCCGGCAGCATGGTTGTTGTCGGACGCTTATCCTCGGTGATCGTATCACCGACGCGGGTATCTGCCACTTCCTTGATCGAAGCAGTGATAAAGCCAAGCTCACCCGGCCCCAGATCTTCAACAGCCACCATTTTCGGTGTGAATACGCCAACGCGTTCCACCGGATATTTGGCACCTGTGCCCATCATGCGGATGGTCTGACCTTTTTTCAGCACACCGTCGATGATGCGCACCAGTACGATTACGCCGAGATAGGTGTCATACCAGCTATCCACCAGCATGGCTTTGAGCGGTGCATCACGGTCGCCTTCTTTCGGCGGTGGCAGGCGCTCAACAATCGCTTCCAGCACATCCGGAATACCCAGTCCGCTTTTCGCGGAGATTTCCACGGCATCCGATGCGTCGATACCGATCACATCTTCAACCTGTTCTTTCACGCGCTCAGGGTCAGCCGCAGGCAAATCAATCTTGTTCAGCACAACAACCAGATCATGATTATTGTCGATCGCCTGATAAACATTGGCCAGCGTCTGCGCTTCCACGCCCTGAGAAGCGTCCACCACCAGCAACGAACCTTCACAGGCCGCCAGTGAACGGGAAACTTCATAGGCAAAGTCAACGTGCCCCGGCGTGTCGATCAGGTTGAGAACATAGTCCTCACCGTTTTTCGCACGATAGTTCAGGCGAACGGTCTGCGCCTTGATCGTGATGCCGCGCTCGCGCTCGATATCCATCGAGTCGAGCACCTGCTCTTTCATTTCACGATTATCAAGGCCGCCGGTTGCTTGAATCAAACGGTCGGCAAGTGTCGACTTCCCATGATCAATATGGGCGACGATGGAAAAATTCCGGATATGGTCAAGTGGTGTGCTCATGCGCGCGATTTAGCAGCAGATTTGCGCAAAGGCAAAGGGGATTCATGCAAATCGGGGCAAAACAAAGCTTAAAGTGTAATCTTTCGGGGTATGGTGCATTATGTCCCCTTTGCGAAACGGCAAAAAACCAGTAAAGCGTGACCCCAAAGCTGGCAAAACGCGCAAGACATCGCGGGGCAGCACTGGAAAGTTCACTGCATAGAGATGGACACATCGCTAGCAGTTATCATGCCGCAATAGGACCGGCGCAGGAGACAGGTCATGGACACGCAAACGCTTAATCACCGCACAACACCAAAGCTGGTTACAGTTTTCGGTGGTTCAGGTTTTGTAGGGCGTCATGTTGTTGATGCACTGGCACGGCGCGGTTACCGTGTGCGTGTTGCTGTGCGCAAACCGGAAGTTGCTTATTACATGCAGCCGCTTGGCAATATCGGTCAGATCCAGCTGGTTCAGGCCAATATCCGCCATCGCTGGTCAATTGAACGTGCCGTCAAAGGCGCGGATTATGTTGTTAATCTGGTTGGTATTCTGGCTGAAGGCGGCAAACAGCGTTTCAACACTGTTCATGCCATCGGTGCAAAACATGTAGCTGAGGTTGCTGCCGCTGCCGGTCTGCCACTGCTGCATATGTCGGCACTCGGAGCAGATCTGAAAAGTGCATCCGAATATGCCCGCACCAAAGCCGAAGCAGAACGTCAGGTACTGAGCGTAAAGCCGGATGCGGTCATTCTGCGCCCGAGCGTGATTTTCGGCCCTGAAGACCAGTTCTTCAACAAATTCGCCAGCATGTCCCGCTTCTCCCCGTTCATGCCTCTGATCGGCGGCGGCAAGACCCAGTTCCAGCCGGTTTATGTCGGCGATGTGGCTGAAGTGATTGCCCGCGCGGTTGAGGGTAAATTGCAGGCAGGCAAAGCCTATGAGCTGGGTGGCGCTGAAGTGCTGACCCTGCGTCGTTGCATGGAAATTTCGCTGGAAGTGATCGGCCGTAAACGCGCCTTCATCAACCTGCCTTGGTGGGTTGCCAGCCTGCAGGGCAAGATTCTCGGCCTGCTGCCAAACCCGCCGCTGACCAGCGACCATGTTAAATTGCTGAAGAGCAATAATGTGGTTTCACAGGAAGCTGCAGATGCCGATCTGACACTGGAAGGTCTGGGCATCAAGCCGCAGGCAATTGATGCAATCCTGCCATCCTATCTCTGGCGCTACCGTGTGCTGGGTCAGTATGACAAGGCAAGCCTTGCCCGCTAAGCCATTCATAAATTGAATAAAATAAAGGCCCCTCGCGGGGCCTTTCTGTTTCTGATATTTGAAGTTTAACCCCAGACCATCAACGCGGCCAGACCGGCGGAACCGACGATCAGTCGCCACCAGGCAAATAATGCAAAACCGTGGCGGGAAACATAATCCAGCAAATAACGCACAACAATCACACCGGAGATGAAAGCCGCAACAAAACCGATACCAATCTGCGCCATATCATTGGTCGAAAGCAGCGCATGGTTTTTATAAAGATCATAGGCAAAGGCACCGGCCATTGTCGGCATTGCCAGAAAAAACGAAAATTCTGCAGCGGAACGCTTATCCGAGCCCATCAGCAAAGCACCGACAATGGTCGAACCGGAGCGGGACACCCCCGGAATCATTGCCAAGCACTGTACAAGACCGATCATGAAGCACATTTTCAGCGGATATTGCGTCACATCATTATAGCGCGGACGCAGCGGCAGGCGATCCACCCACAGAAGAACAAAGCCGCCGACAATCAGCATCGAACAGACCAGCACCGGCGTTTCAAACAAAACCTGCTTGATATAGCTATGTGCCATTGCGCCGATCACGGCCGCCGGCAAGAAGGCCAATATGATTCCGGTTGCGAAGCGCCTTGCACCCGCATCCCGCGGCAGATCAGTCAGCAGCTTCCACAAACGTCCAAAATAAACACTTAAGATTGCGAGAATAGCTCCAAGCTGAATCAGCACCTCAAAAGTGCGGCCGGTTGATTCAAAGCCAAGAAAATGTCCTGCCAGCAAAAGATGGCCTGTAGACGAAACCGGCAGAAACTCGGTCAGACCTTCCAGAAGACCGAGAATCGCAGCCTCGAATATTGCCCATGCGTCCATAATGCTGAATACCTTTGTCTGCGTTATATAAAAATTGCTGCCGGTTCTGACAGGCTTTAAACATCTGATTTATGCAGACATCCTGTCAGCAAGCTGAACATGAGCAGAAAAACAATCGCCCTGCCTTAAATTCAGCCTGTTGAAATGTTTTTACTCAAAATGCAATGCATCTTTATGTAACTCACCCGTCCTAACCAATTATTTATAGGAAGCCTGTATAATTACGCAAAATGCTCTACAACCGCATTTTTATTGCGTCTGATGTTTTAATCTAACCCCTCATCTGCCGCTCAGGCTTAACCCTCTGCCGGACCGGAACCTTCTGTAAGGTCTGACTCTTTTGCAGATCGGCTACAAGCTGGCAGATTATTCAGTCCGATTACCGGCTCACCGGTGGCAATGTCCCAGACCATGCCGCTTCCAAGCCACACCTGAAAGTACTATCGAACCACATGCTCACGCTGTTTCACCATCCGATGTCTACAACCTCCCGTTATGTCCGTCTGATTCTCAATGAATATGGCGTGGAAGCGGAAATGATTGAGGAACGTCCGTGGTCACGCAGAAAAGAGTTTCTGGCACTCAATCCTGCCGGAACTTTGCCGGTCTTGCTGGCCGAAAATGACTGGCCGGTTGTCGGCGCCACAGTGATCGCCGAATATATGGATGAAACCCGAGGTGCGCTGAAGCGCAATCGCCGCCTGCTGCCGGAAACCCCGATGGAACGCGCTGAAGTGCGCCGTCTCGTCGACTGGTTTCTGATTAAATTTGAAAATGAAGTCACCCGTCATCTTGCCCGTGAACGCGTGTTCAAATTGCAGATGTCGCAGGAAATGGGCTCATCCGCGCCGGATTCCACAGCAATCCGCGCCGCCCGTGCCAATATCCGCCAGCATCTGCGCTATACAGACTGGCTGGCCGCGACCCGCAACTGGCTGGCCGGTGATACACCAAGCTATGCCGATATGGCAGCGGCTGCCGGTATTTCCATTCTCGATTATCTGGGGGAGATTGAGTGGGCAGAACACCGCGCTACCCGCGAATGGTATGCGCGCATGAAATCCCGTCCTTCTTTCCGTCCGCTTCTCGCTGATCGTGTGCGCGGCATTTTTCCGGCATCCCATTATGGCGACCTCGACTTCTGATCGCGCTCCAAAGAAACCTCTGCCGAAAAGCGATGAGCCACCTGCCGTCCGTCTGAAGCGCTTCTTAATGGAAGAGGCCGCAGCGGTCGGTTTTGACGTTGTGGCGATTACGACGCCGGACGCCATTCCGCAGGCACCGCAGCGGTTGCGCTATTTTCTGGATCACGGCCGCCATGGTTCCATGGAATGGCTGGAAGAAACGGCAGACCGGCGCTCAAACCCGTCTGAACTTTGGCATGAAGTGCGCTCCATCGTCATGCTGGCGATGAATTACGGCCCAGACCACGACCCGCGCACTCTGCAAAGCAAAAAAGACTGCGGGGCGATCTCGGTCTATGCGCAGAACCGCGATTATCACGATATTATCAAAGGCAAACTCAAACATATGGCCAGCCGCTTTGCGGCACGAACCGGCCATGAGGTGAAAGTCTTTGTCGATACGGCTCCGGTGATGGAAAAGCCGCTGGCGGTGTCCGCCGGCATGGGCTGGCAGGGTAAACATACCAATATGGTGAGCCGCGAATATGGCTCATGGCTGTTTCTCGGCTCGATTTTCACCACTGCGGATCTGGAACCCGATCGTGCTGGCAAAGACAGTTGCGGCAAATGCCGCGCCTGTCTTGATGCCTGCCCGACAGATGCCTTTCCTGCCCCCTATCAGATTGATGCGCGGCGTTGCATTTCCTATCTCACCATCGAGAATAAGGGCCCTATCCCGCACGAATTCCGCACCATGATGGGCAACCGTATCTATGGTTGTGATGACTGTCTGTCGGCCTGTCCGTGGAACAAATTCGCGCAGGTCTCCAGAGAGGCCAAATTGCAGGCTCGGGAAGAGCTGAAAGAACCGGCTCTTGATACCCTGCTGCAACTCGATGATCCCGCTTTCCGCACGCTGTTCAGCGGCTCGCCGGTCAAGCGGATCGGGCGTGACCGCTTTATCCGTAACGTGCTGATTGCAGTTGGGAATTCAGATAATCCGGCCTATCTCCCAATGATTGAGCAATTACTGAGTGATCCCGCACCGGTAACACGCGGGGCTGCTGTCTGGGCACTATCTCAACTGGCTGATGAACAAGAATTTCGGCATCAGAAAAACCAGCATCTTCCCCTTGAACAAGACGCCGAAGTGATCGAAGAATGGCTGACTGCCGCAGCGCAAATTGAGAGAAACAAATAATGCATATTTTTCTGTTCGGCTCCGGCTATTCCGCTCATTATTTTATCGAAGCACTCAAGCAAAATCCGACAGCAAAAATCAACTCAATCACCGGAACTGTCCGCCGTCCGGAACAGGCAGAAATTTTACGCAAAAACGGTATCACACCTGTTTTCTTTGATGCAGAACAAGGCCTCAGCGCAGCATTGCGCGATGAATTGCAACAGGCAACCCATATCGTCTCGTCCGTCGCGCCATTAACCGGCAGCGCGGATGAAACAGATCCGATCCTGCGCCTCATGCCGGAAGGCCTGCCCTATCACGCGCCGAATGCGCGTTTCATCAGCTATCTGTCCACCATCGGTGTTTACGGCGATTATCAGGGCGCATGGGTGGATGAAACATCAGAGTTAAAACCGCTTTCTGCCCGCTCTGTCGCCCGTGTGACCGCCGAGAAGGAATGGCTGGCGCAGGTAGAAGGCACAGATATTGCCTGTGCCATTTTACGGATTGCCGGAATTTACGGCCCGTCTTTTCAGGGGCAGGCACGCAATGCTCTGGCCAATATCAAACAAGGCCGTGCCCATCGTCTGATTAAAAAGGACCATGTTTTCAACCGTATTCATGTGGAAGACATTGGCGGAGCATTGGCACATCTGGCACTGAACAATCAGGGCGGCATTTATAATCTTGCCGATGATGAACCGGCACCGGCACATGAAATCATCTCCTATGCCGCAGAATTGCTGGGCGTTACCCCGCCTCCGGCGATTGATTATGAAAAGGCGGAACTTTCTCCGATGGCGCGTTCGTTTTATCAGGAGTGCAAGCGGGCTTCCAATGGCGCATTGAAAGCAACCGGCTATCAGTTGCTTTATCCGGATTATCGGACAGGGCTGAAAAATCTTCTGCAAAGCGGCGAAGGGCTCTGAACCCGCCGCGACTGTGATATTTTTACGCTTGTCAGCCAAGGCAACTCAGTCGATGCTGTCCGCGAATTTATAAATGACCGGAACCTGTTCTGATGACGTTTCGCCCCCGCAAACTATCCGCATTGTTTTTAAGAGTTGGATTGGCTGTTGCCTTCTCAGGCAGTGCATTATTCTCCGCACAGGCTGATGCACCGGCCAAGCAGGCTTTTGGCTCGGTCAAACTACCGTCAGTCACTGCACCGGAATCCTACGGTTTTTATTCCAAAGGCTGCATCAGCGGTGCGGTTGCATTGCCGGTTGACGGGCCAAACTGGCAGGTTATGCGCCTGTCCCGCAACCGCAACTGGGGACACCCGAACCTGATTGCACTTCTGGAGAAACTCTCCCGTGATAGTGCTAAAACCGGCTGGAACGGCTTGCTGGTCGGGGACATTTCCCAGCCACGCGGCGGCCCTATGCTCACCGGCCATGCTTCCCATCAGGTCGGTCTGGATGCCGATATCTGGCTGACGCCGATGCCAAACCGCCGCTTCACCAATCAGGAGCGTGAGGATGTGAGCGCGGTTTCCATGCTCAAAACAAATTCGCTCTATGTGGATCAGAACAAATGGACGCCGTCACGCACGGCACTGCTCAAACATGCGGCCGGCTATCCGGAAGTAGAGCGGCTTTTTGTGCATCCCGGCATTAAAAAACAACTCTGTGAAACTGTAACCGGTGACCGCAGCTGGCTGGCAAAAGTGCGTCCTTATTGGGGGCATCATTATCATTTCCATGTGCGCCTGCGCTGTCAGGCCGGATCACCGGACTGCAAACCGCAGGAACCGACGGGCAAAGATGACGGTTGCGGCAAATCCCTCGACTGGTGGTTTACCGACGAGCCGTGGAAACCGGCAAAACCTGAGAAACCCGGTGAGAAACCAAAGCCGCCAAAGATCATGATGGTCTCGCAACTGCCGCAGGCCTGCGCATCTTTGTTGAATGCACCGGCTCCGGCTTCTGTACAAGACGTGACTTTTGGCCTGAAGAAGGGCGGTAATGCCAGCGCCTTTGCACCGGAACAAGCACCGGCCTCTGTGCCGCTGCCCGCGCAGAAACCGTAATCGCAATATCTGTCACACTATTGCGCTTTTCTTCAACCAGCGCATCCGATATAGAATTAAAACGATTTAGAGGTAGAGCAGACAGCAATCATCGCTTGGCTCGTTCTCTGCAACAATAAAACAAACATTCAGAGTGAGAAGCAGTATTAACAATGCCTAATATCGATCCGAACTTTGTTTTTCCTGTCCTTATCGGTGATATCGGCGGCACCAATGCCCGCTTTGCTATTCTGGTTGATTCCTACGCCGAGCCGAAAGAATTTCCGGTTCTGCTGACCAAAGATTTCGCGACGCTGGAAGATGCAATCCAGACTGTTGTTCTGGATCACACATCCATCCAGCCGCGCTCGGCAGTGATTGCCATTGCCGGTCCTGTCGAGGGCGATGAAATTCCACTCACCAATTGCCAGTGGGTTGTGAAGCCGCGCCAGATGATGGAGCGCTTCAACCTACAGGACATCACCGTCCTCAATGATTTTGAAGCACAGGCACTTGCTGTTGTCTCCCTCGACGATCACCATCTGGAAAATATCGGCGGTGCAGCCGCTCATCCGAACGGAAAGCGTGTGGTTCTGGGCCCCGGCACAGGGCTTGGTGTTGCAGGTCTGATCCGCTCGCGCCAGACATGGGTTCCGGTTCCGGGTGAAGGCGGCCATGTGGATTTTGGCCCGCGTTCTGAGCGTGATCTGCAGATTTTTCCGTTTATTGAAAAAATTGACGGCCGTGTTTCTGCAGAGCAGCTGCTTTGCGGACGTGGTCTGCAGCATATTTACAAGGCAATCTGTCAGGCCGATGGTGTAAAACCGTCCCTCGTTACACCGGCTGAAATTACCGATGCGGCACTGGACAAAAGCAATGCACAGGCTGTTGAGACTTTAGAGCTTTTTGTGATCTATCTCGGCCGTCTCGCCGGTGATCTTGCCCTGATTTTCATGGCACATGGCGGCGTTTATCTGTCAGGGGGCATTCCGCAGCGCATTATTTCCGCCTTGCGCACCGGCAGTTTCCGCGCAGCTTTTGAAGATAAAGCACCGCATCAACTGATCCTCAAATCCATCCCTGTCTATGTCATCACCCATCCGCTGGCAGCTATTGCAGGGCTTTCTGCCTATGCACGTACCCCTGCCCGTTTTGACATTCACACAGACGGCCGCCGCTGGCGCTAATTTTTGAGCCATAATAAGTCATAAACCTTATTGACCATGCTTTCGCGCAAAGAGCATGGTCAAATGCTTTATACAGCTTTATAGAAAAGGAATGACGACAGGCGCAACAAACCCTGCCGATGCTTACAGATAACCAGCAGCAGGATTTTCCCTGACCGTGACTTTATTTAAAAAGAAAAAAAAGATTGATCCCGCAGAAACCACACAGATGATCCGTCGTGTGCTTTCTGAAAATTTTTCCGATCACAAATTATCCTATGCCAAAGCCATTGCCGGCTCCCTGATGATTTCCGGCGCTACCGTATTTGTCGGCTATATTATGCGCGATGTCATTAATGACATTTTCTACAAGCAGCGCGCCGATCTGATCGCCTATATTGCCGGTTCTATCCTGCTCGCTTTTGTTTTGCGCGGGTTGGGCAGCTATATTCAGGCGGTACAACTGGCCAAGATCGGTAACAATCTGGCCGCGATCTATCAGAAACGTGTCTTCGCCCATCTGATGAAGCTGGGGGTGAATTTCTATAATGACCACCGCTCCGGTCATCTGGCAGCGCAGATCAATCAGAATATCGGCGGTATGCGCGATCTAATGAATATGACGATCACATCGCTGGCGCGTGATGCGGTGATGCTGGTCGGCCTGATCTGTATCATGGTCTATCAGGAACCATATTTATCGCTGTATTCACTGCTGATCGCACCGCCGCTGATTCTGACCGTGACCTATGTGTCACGCCGTATCCGCACGGTCACGCGTGAGGTTGTGCATCTGAACTCCCATCTGCTCGGCGCCATGCAGGAAACCACGCAGGGTATCGCCATTGTGAAAGCTTTCACGATGGAAGATCAGTTGCGCGGCAAAATCAACGGGCTGATCGAACTGGCTGAAACCCGTTCCAACAAAATCGCCAGCGTTTCCGAGCGTGTAACCCCGATTTCCGAAATTCTCGCCGGTATCGCTATCGCGTCCGTCATTGCTTATGCCGGTTACCGCGCCATCGCTGAGCAGCAGCCGCCCGGCACAATGTTCGCCTTCATCACGTCGATGATGCTGGCTTATGACCCTGCGCGCCGCCTTGCGCGTCTGCAGGTCAGTCTGGAACGCGCGCTCGTCAATGCCCGTATGATCTATGAAATTCTTGATCTGCAACCGGCGCAGAGCGATCGTCCCGATGCCGTTGAACTGAAAGTGCAGAACGGAACTGTCCGCTTTGAAGATGTCCAATTTGCCTATCATACGCAGGGCACACCTGAGCATCAGCAGGTTCTCAAAGGCGTCAGCTTTATCGCAAAAGCCGGTGAGACAACGGCGATTGTCGGTGCGTCCGGAGCGGGTAAGTCCACATTGATTGCGCTGATCCAGCGTTTCTATGATGTCAATGACGGGCGTATTCTTATCGACGATCAGGATATTGCCGGTGTGACTGTCAATTCACTGCGTCATTCCATCGCCTATGTTTCGCAACAACCATACCTGTTTGAAGGCACCATTGCCGATAATATCCGCTATGGCCGCCCCGATGCGACAGAAGAAGAAATCATTGAGGCGGCGAAACTCGCCAATGCCCATGAATTCATTATCCGTCAACCGCAGGGCTATGACAGTCCTGTCGGTGAAAACGGCGTGACACTTTCCGGCGGTCAGCGCCAGCGCCTTTCCATTGCCCGTGCAATCGTGCGCAATGCGCCGATCCTGCTGCTCGATGAAGCCACATCTGCACTCGACAATGATTCTGAAAAACGGGTGCAGCAGGCTCTGGAAACCATCATGAAGGACCGCACCACGATTGTGATTGCCCATCGTCTTTCGACTGTGGTCAGTGCGGATAAAATCATCGTCATGGAAGCGGGTAATATTGTTGAAGAAGGCCGTCATGCCGATCTCATCTCCATCGAGAACGGGATTTACGCCCGCTTCTACCAGCTGCAATCCGCACCTGAGAATGAAACCCTGATCGGATAAGTCATGACCTCAACTGTTTCAGCCATGCAGACTTCTTCATCCCCGATGCGCCTTGTTGTCACCGGCGCAGGCGGACGTATGGGAAAAGCACTCATCCGCGCCATTGCGGAAAATCCGGAGACTGTTCTGTCCGGCGCGATTGTGCGTGAAGGCTCCCCGCTGATCGGGCTGGATGCCGGTGAAATAGCAGGCTGCGGTAAAAACGGTGTCCTCATCTCTGCCGATCCGCTGCCGGTTTTTGCCGAGGCGCAAGGTGTGCTGGATTTCACCACACCCGCTTCGACGCTGACCTATGCAGCACTTGCCGCGCAGGCACGCATTGTCCATGTGATCGGCACTACAGGCTGCTCGGAAGATGATGAAGAGAAGATCCGCGCCGCCGCCCGTCATGCGACAATCATCAAATCCGGCAATATGAGCCTCGGCGTCAATCTCCTGTCTGCATTGGTGGAACAGGCCGCACGTGCGCTCAGCCCTTCCGCTTTCGATATTGAAATCTTCGAAATGCATCACAAGCATAAAGTCGATGCCCCTTCCGGCACTGCCCTGCTCCTTGGAGAAGCGGCAGCAGATGGCCGCGGCATTACACTGAAAGATCACAGTGTCCGTGTGCGCGACGGCCATACCGGCGCACGTGAAGACGGCACAATCGGTTTCGCTTCTTTGCGCGGTGGTTCTGTTGTCGGGGATCATTCTGTGATTTTTGCCGGTCTTTCAGAGCGCATCACTCTCTCCCATCAGGCACAGGACCGCTCCGTTTTCGCACAAGGTGCGGTAGCAGCGGCATTATGGGGACACGGCAAAAAACCGGGTCTTTATTCAATGCGTGACGTTCTCGGCCTCTGACCCAGTTTTTATTTGTCTATCTAACCGGAGATAAACTTATGTCCCGCACCCTTGTTCTTGTCCGCCACGGCCAAAGCGAATGGAATCTGAAAAACCTGTTTACCGGCTGGCGCGATCCATCCCTGACCGAACAGGGTCATGCAGAAGCCAAAGCAGCAGGCCAGCGCCTGAAAGATGCCGGTCTGAAATTTGATATTGCTTACACATC
This sequence comes from Pseudochrobactrum lubricantis, assembly GCF_041929865.1. Lineage (NCBI taxonomy): Bacteria > Pseudomonadati > Pseudomonadota > Alphaproteobacteria > Hyphomicrobiales > Brucellaceae > Pseudochrobactrum > Pseudochrobactrum lubricantis. Next base: position 11,434 of record NZ_JBHEEE010000007.1, on the reverse strand, counting down.
CGATCTGTCCCGTGCACAGATCACCTGCCAGCATATTCTTGACCAGCTTGGTCAGTCTGATCTGCAGACCATCCGCAATGTTGCGCTGAATGAACGCGACTATGGCGATCTTTCCGGCCTCAACAAGGATGATGCCCGCGCCAAATGGGGCGAAGAACAGGTTCACGTCTGGCGCCGTTCCTATGATGTGCCTCCTCCGGGCGGTGAAAGCCTGCGCGATACCGGCGCACGCGTCTGGCCTTATTATCTGCACACAATCCAGCCGCATGTATTGCGCGGTGAAAAAGTGCTGGTTGCCGCTCACGGCAATTCCCTGCGCGCTCTGATTATGGCTCTGGAAGGCCTGACCAGCGATGAAATCATTGCGCAGGAGCTGAATACCGGCGTACCGATCATTTATGAACTGAATGCAGACAGCACAATCGCTTCCAAGAAAGTGCTGAGCGCATAATCAGAGCCATTCGCTCAGAGTGATTCAAAGCCGGATACATCCATGTGTCCGGCTTTTTTCTTTGCATAATGTGGAAAACAACACACGTCTAAGGTGTTGAAATGATTTTATTTTCCATCCTGAGACGAAAAAACAAAAAAACTTCAAAAAAATACAAATTTTCTGCAATTTTCGATGAAATGCCGTTGACATGAATCACTCTGCCCTTTAAACGGTCACTCAACGCCCAGATGGCGGAATTGGTAGACGCACCAGCTTCAGGTGCTGGCGCTCGCAAGGGCGTGGAGGTTCGAGTCCTCTTCTGGGCACCAAAACATACTATTAGGACAACTACCAATGTCCTAAATATCATCAAAAAGCCCGCGAAAGCGGGTTTTTTTGTATCTTACAGTCTGACATCGTCCGATTGCATCCAAAAGAAATGTTGGTACATTTGTTGGTATCGAGGGAAATACCAACAAACTTTGAAAAAGCGATACCAACAATGCCCCTGACCGACACAGCAATTAAAGCGTTAAAACAAGACGTTAGCCCTAAAAAATATAGCGATGCTAATGGACTGTTTCTGTTGGTACAACCTAACGGCTCTAAACTTTGGCGCTACGCCTACCGATTCCTCGGAAAACAGAAAACTTTATCTCTTGGCGTTTATCCGGCCGTAGGTTTACGTGATGCTCGCACTAAGCGTGATGAAGCACGCGATTTGCTTATCCAAAACATCGACCCTGGCGAAAAAATAAAATCGGACAAATTACAGCGGATTATTGAAGCCGCTATCACTTTTAGCCATGTAGCCGATGAATTCGTTGAAAAGCTTGAACGCGAAGGCAAAGCTCCTGTTACACTCACCAAAAAGAAATGGCTTATCTCAATGGCTAAAGCTGATTTTGGCAGCAAGCCCATTCATGAGATCAAAGCTCCCGAAATTTTACATGCACTTAAAAAGGTAGAGGCCAAAGGCAACTATGAAACGGCACGCCGCTTGCGCTCTACAATTAGCCAAGTTTTCCGATACGGCATCGCTACAGCTCGAACTGATAATGACCCGACTTTTGGATTGCGTGGCGCATTAATTACTCCAACAGTTACACACCGAGCAGCAATTACAGATAAAGATAAATTCACTGGCTTGGTTCGATCCATATGGGAATATGACGGCAATCCCGAGACACGCATCGCGCTCAAACTCATGGCGCTGATGTTTCCTCGGCCTGGTGAGTTACGCCAAGCGAGCTGGAATGAATTTGATCTTACAAAATGCATTTGGACAATTCCCGCGTCCCGCATGAAAATGCGCCGTGAACACAAAAAACACTTGAGCCCGCTGGTCATAGAATTATTGACTGAACTCAAGCAATATTCCGGTTATGCAGAGTTAGCGTTTCCCGGTATCCACTCCCGCCACCGTCCAATGAGTGAAAACACATTGAATAGCGCTCTGCGACGTATGGGATTTACAGCAGACGAGGCAACTTCACACGGTTTTCGTGCCAGCGCATCAAGCCTGCTCAATGAAAGCAATCTTTGGTCTGCTGATGCAATTGAAGCTGAACTGGCACATGTCGGTGCTGATGAGGTCCGTCGCGCTTACCACCGCTCTCTATATTGGGATGAGCGTGTTAAAATGATGAACTGGTGGAGCAACAACATTAACAATCAAAAAACTTAAAATCGCCAGACAGAAGCATCATTGAAAAATGTCAAAAAGACCTCTCCACTTAGCAAATCCGCGTCTGTACCTCGTATATTATCGACATCCATTATTGTTATCATATTTCAATCACAGCATCCATGTGCCCGATTATATAAGTAATAAAATGTATGATGAGAGAGTAACAGCAGAACAATATTATAATGAGCTATTAAACGAAGCAGATGAGAAAATTGCAGAGTGTTTAAAAATTGCTCGCCTAGACTACGCGCATACACAGTATATGCAGGACATAGAAAATGACTTTCGTCGTCCTTTTCATGACGGGTACGCCATAGTTAATTATGACGATTGGATAAATAAAATTTATTGGACCATAGAAGATGTATGTGCACTCACATACGGGAAAAACCCATTATATGTTACCAAGTCCATGATCGATGAGTATTACCCTCATTCACCTTTCGCACGACAATACACTGAATCATATGACGTCCTTATGAGAGCAATAACATCACACGAGCTTTCAGACAAAATAGTCCCATCCCAATTCAAGACATGGGCTAAAAAAAGAAAATATGATTTCCCTACGGAAATTCTCTCACAAATCAAAAGTACCAAACAATCAGTCTCAAAGACGCCTCCTGAGAATGAATTCAAAGAGCTATCGACGCGGCAAAAAAATACTATGCTGAAAATCATTTACGGTCTTGCAATGGCGAAATACAACTACAAACCAGATTTAGCTAAAAACTCTGCTGCCACGAACATGCATACATCATTAGCAACCCAGGGCATTGATATTTCAGCCGAAACTATAAATAAATTTCTCAATGAAGCCAAAGCGTTAAAAGGCTAGAAGCCTGCTGCTTAAGTCGAATTCGGTTTTACGTATACGAATTCGACTTACCATTTTTCGATTTCGCTAGGTCTATCTCGGTCAATATCAAACGAGGTAGCACAATGATATACCCAAATAATTTTCCGCACACCGGCTTTGTACGTTTAAATCAAATCCTTGCCCCACAGGGCCCTATTCCGATCAGTAAATCCACATGGTGGCTCGGTATAAAAGATGGGCGCTTTCCTAAGCCATTAAAGCTCGGCCCCAAAATCACAGTCTGGCGCGCTGAAGATATCTGCTCTCTTATCGAACAGGGAACTCGCTAATGTCACGCAAGTACAATCACCGTAGCATTCGCATTCACCGCAACTATACATACGGCGAGTTAAGCCGGAAACTTAACGTTTCCAAAAGGACAATCCGCAACTGGATCATCTGCGGCTTACCCGTATTAAACGACCAACGTCCACTGCTGGTACAGGGAAAAGACCTCGTCTCATTCTTAAAGAACAAACGTATTCCGCAAAGACCCTGTAAGCTTACAGAGCTCTATTGTTTCAAGTGTCGGCGTCCGCAGCCTGCATTTGGATGCGTCGCGGAATACCTGCCCCTCACATCGCTCAGCGGTCAGCTCAAGGCCAATTGTCTGACGTGCAAAACGGTCACGTTCAAAAATGTTTCCCTGGTCCAAATTGAGCAAATTAGGCCGGAAATTACGGTCAATTTCCCCAAGGCTATTTAGGCCTAATACATACAAGATTTGTCTGTTTAGATTTCCGTTTAACAAAGGTCGGAACGATGAAACGATTAAACCCAAAAAACGAACGCATTAAACGTGATTATTTTCTCTATTTAGAGGAAGCGAAACGCCTGCAAGCGAGCAGCGTTGATAAGGCCGCCTCAGCCATTTCAGAATTCGAAAAATTCACTGGATATCGAGATTTCGCTCTGTTCCACATTGAGCGGGCGAAATCTTTCAAGCAATATTTAAATGATCGTATTATTGCAAAATCTAAAGCACCATTATCTAAAGCTACGATTTATTCGCGGCTTATGGCACTTAAAGCATTCTTTCTGTGGCTCGCTGGTCAACAAGGGTATAGATCAAAAATAAGCTACTCTGATGCGGACTATTTTAATCCCTCCGCGCACGACAGCCGCATAGCTACCACACGCCGTGAAAAACGTGTACCGACCTTAGAACAAGTCCATCACGTCATTGGATCTATGCCTAATTCAACAGATGTCGAGATGCGGGACAAAGCACTCGTAGCATTTACCCTGCTTACCGGCGCACGGGACAGCGCAATCGCATCTATGAAACTCAAGCACATCAATTTGAATGATTGCTCCATTTTCCAGGATGCCCGAGAAGTTGCCACCAAAAATCGGAAGACATTTACGAGCTATTTTTTTCCAGTCGGTGATAGCATCACACAAATCATCACTGACTGGATAAAACACCTAAAAACCGTTCTCTTATTCGGACCTGACGATCCACTCTTTCCATCAACTGAGATCAATCGAAACTCCGACGGTCTTTTCGCTCCCTCCGGCCTAAACCGTAACCATTGGCGTTCAGCCGCGCCCATACGCCGAATTTTTAAACAAGCCTTTGCAAATGTAAAACTGCCTTACGCCAATCCGCATAGCCTGCGTAGCACGCTCGCACAGCTTGGTGAGCGCACATGCCGCACACCAGAAGAATTCAAAGCCTGGAGTCAAAATCTCGGACACGAAGGCGTACTCACCACATTCATGAGCTATGGAACCGTTGCTAGTAGCAGGCAATCTGAAATTATTTTAGGTCTAGCCAAACAACCTTCAGACGCTAAAACCGATAGTAATGATCGATTAAGTCAAATTGAGCTCATGCTAGCGAAATTAACTGGCGCGCAAAACCAACCGCATACGCCTCTATAACCTGTTGTCATATGTTAACATGAAAACGAAATTTTGCGTTTTCACATGCCACTATAGTCTGCTTCAAAGACTATGAAATTAAAGTGATACGGATGGACTTGGCGTTAAGAACCCAAGCGGAGCTGCATGAAACATGTCGAGCTACCCGGAGTTGGAAGGCTCCATCCGTACCACTAGCAGAATACTTGTAACTAGATTTACGTCAAATACGTTTTGATGGAAATATTAGCAAATCAATACTTCGTCATACAATTTACAGCCCTTTGAACCAGTCAGCCGAAACTATGACTTTCTCAACCATTTCCGTTTTCACGCCCAGCTCATACTGTTTAAGTAGGTCACACAGTCTTTCACCGTCAATAAGGTCAATTGCGATTGCGCCATCACGCGTTGCTTCTTCAGACGCCTGAGAGGTGAAATTACCGGTAGTGATAAACAAACCTTTATCGGCACGGCCCTGCAAAGCGCCACGGAAATCACGAATGTCTTTAGATCCCACGCTGCCCTTCCAGCGTTTGCATTGAAAATAGACCTGAAAAGACACAAGATTGACACGCAGAACTCCCACACCGTCAATCCCGCCATCCCCTGTTTTCCCACGCACCTCAACTTTAACAAAGCCGGCTTCGCGTAACAGCCGCTGTGAAAGGCGCTCAAAAGCATCGGGAGCAATATTCAACAATGAGCTTAAAAGCTCTGCCCGCCAATCACTTGCAACCTCATCATCAATGGTAGGCTGCATTTCAATAGCAGTTGAAACGCGCGCAGTATTTTTTGTTTTATCGGCCAAACGTTTTAATCGCGAACGTTCCCGTTCTTCAGCATTCACTTGTTTTTGAATTTGCTCCGTCTGCGCAATCGTGGTGATTTTTTCACCTCATCGGTCAGCGCCCACACACCACGCGATGAGTTTTCGAGCGCTCCGCCGCGTTTGAGATAAGTGCGTGCCCATGAGAGATAATAATTTAATCGTCGATATTGGCCGTTGGGCATCATCAAAGATTGTTCTTCTTCTGAGATGGCCTCCATCTCTACAACTTGCTCATCAAGTTCTTGAATAGACGCTGATCCGCCAAGAGACTTTAGTGCTTCGACTACAACCAGCATCATGCCCGGCAAATTTGGTAGGCCGTCCGCTTCAATGATAAACTTGCGCAATTCCAATCCCCCACAAAATATAACTTTTAATACTAACAGCCTAATAGCTGCGTCAAACAATAACTTGTGCACTAGTTGATAAGCGCTGACAGTTCGGCCATAGATTGATGAAACACTTGGATTGATGATGGCATGATGAACCCTACCGAAATTGCTGATGCGCTTGATGATATCGCCCGTGCACCATTTGATGCAGCAGAATTTGGCTTTAGTGAACCGCCCCGGCTTTACCGGAGACCGTTTGGTTTAAGTTATGCGGCCATGGCTGGCGCGTCCAGCATGGCGTAATATCGCTCTTCGGCTTCGGCAGGCGGAATGTTTCCGATTGGCTCCAGAAGCCGTCGGTTGTTGAACCAGTCGACCCATTCGAGCGTGGCGAACTCCACCGCTTCGAAGTTGCGCCATGGTCCTCGCCGATGGATGACCTCAGCCTTGTACAGGCCGTTGATCGTTTCGGCGAGAGCGTTGTCATAAGAATCGCCAACACTTCCGACCGACGGCTCGATGCCTGCCTCCGCCAGCCGCTCGGAATACTTGATTGACACGTATTGCACGCCCCTATCGGAATGGTGGATGAGCCCGCCGCGATGGATGGGCCGCCGATCATGAAGAGCCTGGTCCAGAGCGTCCAGGACGAAACCTGCATGGGCATTCCGGCTTGCCCGCCAACCGACGATACGGCGGGCGAAGGCATCAATGACGAAGGCCACGTAAACGAAGCCCTGCCAGGTCGCGACATAGGTGAAATCGGATAACCACAGCATGTTCGGCGCAGGAGCCTTGAAGTGGCGATTGACGCGGTCGAGCGGACACGGGGCAGACTTGTCCGATACAGTGGTTTTGATCGGCTTGCCACGAATGATACCTTGAAGACCCATCATTCTCATGAGCCTTGCGACGGTGCAGCGAGCGATATCGAAGCCTTCTCGCTGCAACTGTCGCCACACTTTCCGCACGCCATAGACCTGGTAGTTCTCGTTGAACACCCGGCGTATCTCGACTTTCATAGCCATATCGCGCCGGGCGCGGGCCGATAGGCGACCCACGTCCGTGCGCTTGGCGACGACTTCATAATAGGTGGACGGGGCAATCGGCAGCAGCCTGCAAATCGGCTCGACCCCGAGCACCGGGCGGTGTTCGTCGATGAAGGAAATCATCGCTTCAGTGGGCGGTCGAGTATCCGTCTTTGTCAAGGACAATTTGGAAGCCAATCACGCCCTTCACGTAGCAAGGTGTTTGCCATAATAATAATACGCCTCATAACGGCAGTAATGGCAACCTTCTTCGCTTTACCTTTCTTAAGCATCTCTTGGTATTTTTGATGAAGATCACTGTTGAAGCGGATCGCGACAAGCGCAGGCATATACATTGCTCTTCGAAGCGATGATCGTCCGCCGGTTATCCGTTCCTTACCCTGCCATTTTCCAGACTGCTGCGTCATCGGAGCCAAACCAGCCAAAGCGGCGATCTTTTTGCTGTCGAGATGTCCAAGTTCCGGCATGTCGATGAGCATCGTCGTCGCGGTTAACCTGCCAATCCCTGGGATAACCCGCAACGCAAACACGTTAGAAATGGTATGTTGTCACCCGCACACTTTGAACAGAACCACAAACTGAAGACAAAAAGTGTCTAATAAACTCGGGGCTATTCAAACGCCGAATAGTGGATTTAGCGCAATACATATCAAGCAAGCAGCATGAAATCTAACTAAGGTTCATCTTAGCGGAACCGTAAACCTGCTCAGAAAAACAGGACCACTTCAATAGCGGCCGACGAGATCCGGAGTTAATCGCACCCCGAATTAAACGTGAATAATATTCATTGCTTTTACAAAAAAACCGCCAGTTACTCACCGGCGGTTTTATTTTCATAATTTTACTAACGGGCTAGAAATTTACCACTTAACGCGGAAGCCAACAGTTGGCTCAAGATCCGGCTAAATATCCTCGCTCCATTAGACACCAGCAGACAAACCTACGCCATTTGTTCAGGATGACCACATAGCCTCAAGAGCCTGCACCGCCCCCTATTCTCTAAGAAGAAAAGGGGGCGGTGCCAGATCAAATCAAAACGAATATTAACTTACTGTTTTGGGCTCAGATCCATTAGGAACCACTCTTCTGAAATTTTCGAAAGTGTTCCATCTTTCTGCATTGAATCCAGAGCTTCATTCAAAATGGCCTTCAGTTCAGGCTCGTCTTTACGAATACCGAATGTAGTGCTGGTAGCCATGATACCACCGAGCAAATGCGGGCCGCTAGGCTGCAAACGTCCGCCACTGGCTTTTGAACGATCAGTTGCAAAAATCAGATTATCAAACTGAGCATCAATACGGCCATTTGTCAGATCCAGCAGGCTCTGCTCTGCGGATTTATATGTGCGCACTTCACTGTCTTCACCAAATTCGTTTTCTGCAAATTTAAGCTGGCTGGTAGAAAGCGCGGCACCCAGTGTTTTGCCCTTCAGAGCTTCTTTTAGCTCCGCAACAGCCTTTTTACCTTCATCACTATCAACAGAATAGACTTTGCCTGTATGTGGGAGATTAACCAGCGGGCTGTCTGATGCAACGAGGAATGTGTTTGGTGTAATCACATAAGGATTAGTAAAATCAATGACTTTACGACGTTCTTCGGTTGGGCCAGCGGTCAGCATAATGTCGAATTTGCCAGCTACAAGTGATGGTGTCAGGCTATCCCAGTCTTGTGCTGAGATATTGCACTCCAGTTTTGCGCGCTTGCAAACTTCTTTCATCACATCAAGATCAAGGCCAACCAGTTCGCCATTTGCCTTTGTCGAATTAAATGGTGGGAATGCACCTTCAACACCAACATTAACAGTTTTCCACTCTTTGGCTTGCGCAACACCGCTAAGCAATGGTGCAACGAGCAATACAAGTGCTGTCGCAAATGCTTTGGTTTTCATTTTTTCAGTCCTTCTGATTTCATTGCCTCGCATAGATTAAAGTCACATGTTTGAGAGATATGTGAACCGACGGGCAATATACGTAAAACTTATGTCAGGCAGCGTTCGCTTTAGCGTGACGTACAATATCTGCATGGGTCGAGAACCACACTTTTCCACGCGCATTGATATGCTGAATGAGCTCTTCCAAAATCCAAATTCTGGATCTGTGGCCGATAATATCCGGATGCATGGTGAGCTGGAAAATTCCGCCTTCATCAAAAGCAGCATCAAACTCACGGATAAAAATCTGCAAAATATCATGGGGCGCAATTTGTGGACGCAATCCACCCCAACGATCCATCACCAGATAGGCCGCATCATCTCGGATCCATTCAACTGGCAGCTCCACAACATTACATGGTTTGCCATCAAGCAATAATTCATAACAATCAACATCGGCCATCAGAGAGCTGTCGTAGAGCAAGCCCATTTCCTCAGCAATGCGCAGCGTATTATCACTAAAATCCCATGACGGCGTACGGATGCCAACAGGACGCACACCAGTAATCTTCTCCAATGTATCAGCTGAACGGAACATCAACTCCCGCTCTGTCGTATAGTCCAGCAGCGTATTCCGCTCGTGAATCCAGCCATGCAGCGCTACTTCATGACCCTCAGCAATATGTGCTTTCTGCTCATCAGGATAGTGAATTGCAGTAATGGCCGGCACATAAAAACTGGCTGATATACTGTATTTTTCCAAAATTTTCCGAATACGCGGCATGCCTTGGCGGGCACCATAATGTCCCTGAGACAAAGCTGAGACAGAACGCCCGCCATCGCGCAGTTCAAAAGTGTCATGGTCGCTGTCAAAGGAGAGCGCCACGGCACATTTTCCGTTTTCCGGCCAGAAATCCGGTCGCAAAGATTTACCCGCGCGGGCTTTATTCAGGATTTTTTGTAATTTTTCTTCGGACCATGTCCAGGTCGGGACAGGCGTATCATGCCCGTGGCTCATAATAGAACTCCATGTGGTGAAATCGAAGATGCTTCACCACTCACTTACCAATCAAGAAGCTTTCTAATAGGCCATAGTATATGCTAGCACCACTCATTTAGCATATAAGTTACAAGTTTTTTTGCAATGTAGACTTAATCGGCAGAGCTCCGTATTCACCGACAACGGTCAAAGAGCGCGCAGCTGGACTTCCCCTTCAAAAGTGGAGGGCTTCTGTTAGATAAAACTGACAGGAGACTTAGAATTGAAGCAGCGAGAATTTACAGAAGACTTCAAGCGCGAAGCTGTTCGTATTTTAACGACGAGTGGTCGCAGCATTTCATCGGTTGCGGACGACCTAGGCATTGGCAAGTCAACGCTTGACCGCTGGCGTCGTATTTTCACTGAGAAAGATTTGCTTTCTGGTCCGCATGAGGACATGAGCCAGGAGCTTGCTCGCCTTCGCAAGGAAAACGAACTCCTGCGCCAGGAACGAGATTTATTAAAAAAAGCGACGGCCTTCTTCGCTCGGGAGACAAGTCGATGAAGTTTGCTTTCATCGATACGGAGAAGGCCCACATGTCTCTGTCACGGCTGTGTACTTTCGCAGGCGTCAGCATCAGCGGTTATTATGCATGGAAGCATCGGCGCCCCAGCCGCCGCCAGCTTGATGACATGATTATCCTGGCGCATATTCGCAATCAGTTTGCACTGTCACGTGAAACCTATGGTAGCCCTCGAATGCATGTCGAACTGAGCGAAGAAGGCATTCGAGCTGGCCGTCACCGCACTGCGCGACTGATGCGTGAAAATGGTCTGAAAGCTCGACAGAAGACGCGCTTCAAGCGCACGACAGACAGCAATCATGGTGAGCCTGTCGCTCCCAATCTTCTGGATCAGGACTTTACGTGTGACGGACCAGATCAGAAATGGGGTGTCGACATCAGTTACGTATGGACTGCGGAGGGTTGGCTGTATCTGGCAATCGTTGTCGATCTTTATTCCCGTCGCATTATCGGCTGGGAAGCGCGGGATCGGATGAAAAAGGATTTGGCTATTTGTGCTTTGAAGAAGGCCATTGCAATCCGGCAACCAATGCCGGGGTTGATCCAGCACTCGGACAGAGGAAGCCAATATGCCAGTTATGAGTATCGCAAAATCCTCAAAGCTCACGAAATGCTTCCATCCATGAGCGGAAAAGGAAATTGTTATGATAATGCCATGGTCGAGACCGTCTTCAAGACGATCAAGTCGGAACTGATCTGGCGCACTGTATTCCAGACCAGAAATGACGCAATCAAAGCCATTGGCGAATACATTGATGGCTTCTATAACCCCGTGCGCAGACATTCCGCTCTCGGTTATAAATCGCCAATCCAATTCGAGGCGATGAACCGAAAATTAGAGCAAGAAGCTCTCCACTAAATCAGGGCATGTGTGGACGGCCTCCGTTTGGCAAGATGTTTTTTGATATTTCTGACAAGCTGGTCGAGTGCAGGCATGTGT